>NZ_CP103371.1:303667-607335 GCF_024802625.1 Massilia sp. H6 | reverse complement strand
TGGCCGAGGCGGTTGACCTCGGCTTCGCCCAAACTGCTCATCTCGAGTGCCTTTGCCAACTCGGCGTCGGATGCGCCCTGCTCCAGGCGGCGCAGCAGTTCCGCCCTGGCCGCCTCGCGTACCCGCTTGACGCGGGCAGCTTCGGCTGCTGCGATCACGCCTTCGACGGCGCTGACCACGAGCTGGGGCTGCTCCTGATGGATGTTATGCCCGCTCTCGGCCGTCACGATATGGCTGCCGTTACTGAAATTGCGGAAGAAGCGCTCATGCAGGCCGCGCCAGACCTGCACTGCGGCCGGGGTCTCGAGAAAGAGCTGCGGCTGCGCGCGCTTCTGGACCGAGGTCAGTACCGCCACCGGCACATCTGGAAGCGCGCCGGCGAAGGGCAGCTTGCCGCTATCGAGCACCGCCTGCACGCTGCGCAGCTCGGCATGGAGTTTGGGCGGCATGAATTGCTCGGTCAATTTGCTGTCCTGGTCGACGGCGGCCGCATCGAGCTTGCGCAGTTCGAGGTTGAAGCTCTCATCGCTCGGGTCGACGAACACCATGCCGGCCACCTGCTCCGGATGGCGGGCGGCAAAGCTACGGATCAGGAAGCCGCCGTAGGAATGCCCGACCAGCACGAAGGGGGGAGTCAAGCCGGCGGTGGCGATCAGCTGTTCGAGTTCGTTGGTGCGCGCGGCTATGGTCGGCGCCCCGGGGCGCGGGTCCGATTTGCCATGGCCGGCGCGCGAATAGGCCACCACCTTGGCCATCGCTTTCGCCGAAGCTGCCAGGGCCGGCGCCACGTTGCGCCACACGCCCAGGTCACGCCCGAAGCCGGCTTCCAGGATGACGGTATAGCTGCCCGCGCCGAGCGTGGCCACCTGTACCTGGTAGTCGCCGACCTTGAGCATCTCTGGTGCGGGCGACGCTGCTTCGAGCGTGCCGGACAGCGCCAGCGCCAGCATGGCGGCCGCGATGCGGCCCCGGTAGGAAAGTAAAGGGTGCACGAGCGTCTCCTGGAAGTAGTTGTTATTCCAGTCACATAAAGAGAGAATGGCTGGTGGCGATCATTCTACTGAGCGCACGGCGGCATCGGAACTGTAAGAACTGACAGCAGGCAGATGGAGGGGCGATGAAAGACGAACGGATAAGCGGGCAAGCGCTCGGCTGGCGCGAAGACTGCCTTGCGAACATGGCGCAGGCGCCGGACGCGGCGAGCCTGCATGCCATCGTTGTCGGCGCCGCGCGCGATCTCGGCTTCGACTATTGCGCCTACGGACTGCGCATGCCGCTATCGAGTACGCGCACCGTCATGTTCAACAATTATTCGGCTGCCTGGCAGGCGCGCTATGCCAGCCAGGCCTACCTGGCGGTCGACCCGACCGTGGCCCATGGCGCCAGCTCGCTGCTGCCGATCATGTGGAGCGAAGCGCTGTTCGCGGCTGCCCGTCCACTGTGGGAAGACGCGCGCGGCCACCACCTGCGGGTAGGTTGGGCCCAGGCCTCGCGCACCGCCGATGGCGGCACCGGCATGCTGACCCTGGCCCGCTCGCACGACCCCATCCTGGAACCCGAACTGCGCCATCGAGAAGGCAGCATGTCCTGGCTGGCCCACGCCACGCACGAATCGATGGCGCGCCTGCACCGACTGGAGGCGGCGGTAGCCTTGACCGCGCGCGAAGCCGAAGTGCTGCGCTGGATGGCCGACGGCAAGACCTCCAGCGAGGCCGCCGATATCCTCGGCCTGTCCGAGCGCACTGTCAACTTCCACGTCGCCAATGCAATGACCAAGCTGGGCGCGGCCAACAAGACCGCCTGCGTCGTCAAGGCCGCGCTGCTCGGGCTACTCTAACGCTGCCCGGCCGCCGCCGGCGACAGCGTGCCGACCGCTCATCCCTGGTTCGGAAAAGTTTCAGAAACATGCTAACTGCTGACCCTCGATCACCAGATAAATCAGCTAAATCACCAAAAGTGTTGCGTATTTCACAGCTGACTATTGTACTTACAGAAATATTTGTACAGAATCAAGAAGCTGTAGTTATAGGGGACACGATTTTTTGATGGCGATTTAACACTACAAAGGGAACATGATGGTGAATCAACCGAAGAAACGGGTATTGCTGGCAACTGCACTGGTCTCGGCGATGGCCTCGGCGTTTGCACAGGAAGCGGCGACCGACACCACTGAAATGTCGAAGGTCGTGGTACTGGGGTCCAGGACGCAGGCCAAGACCGCGCTGGACACCGCGGTGCCGGTTGGCCTGATCAGCGCGAAAGACTTGCAGTCGGCCGGCTCGCTCGAACTTGGCAAGGTGCTGCAGGATCTCGACCCATCGTTCAACTTCACGACGACCTTCATCAGCGACGGCACCGACATCATCCGCCCGGCGACCCTGCGCGGCCTCGGCCCCGACCAGCTGCTGGTGCTAGTCAACGGCAAGCGCCGCCACCAGCAGGCGCTGGTCAATGTGCAGCAGACCATTGGCCGCGGCTCCGCCGGCACCGACATCAACGCCATTCCCCTGTCCGCCATCGCTTCGATCGAGGTGCTGCGCGACGGCGCCGCCGCCCAGTACGGCTCGGACGCCATTGCCGGCGTGATCAACATCGTGCTCAAGAAGGGCGCCACCGACACCCTGGTCAGCGCCAGCGCCGGCACCACCAGCGAAGGCGACGGCGACACCTATACCGCCAGTGCGCACAAGGGCATGGCCTTGGGTACCGACGGTGGCTACCTGAATCTGTCGCTCGAAGGCCGTCGCCGCAACGAAACCAATCGCGCCGGCGTCGATTCGCTGCGCGTGAGTCCACCGCGCGTAACACAGCGCATTGGCGACTCGCTGGCCAAGGATGGCTACCTGTGGATGAACGCTGCGCTGCCGGTCGGCGGCGGCGAACTGTATGCCTTCGGCGGCGCTTCCAAGCGCACCGGCGACTCGTCGGGCTTTTACCGCTCGGCGGGCGACTCGCGCAATGTGCCGTCGGTCTACCCGAACGGCTTCCTGCCGAACATCATCACCACCGTCAAGGATGCCTCGCTCGCGATCGGCTTCAAGCGCGACCTGTCGACCGACTGGAGCGTGGACCTGAGCGTGAACCATGGCCGCAGCGAACTCGGTTTCCACGAGCGCAATTCGATCAACGTCAGCTATTTCTACGAGAACGGCAGTTCGCCCCTGGCCGCCGACACCGGCAAGCTGAAGTTCGACCAGACCACGCTGAACCTCGACTTCAAGGGTTCGCTGGACTTCGCCGGCGGCCCGCTGTACATCGGCACCGGTTTTGAATGGCGCCAGGACAACTACCAGATCGTCGCCGGCGAGCCGGTCTCTTACCAGTACGGCCGCACCAACAACCCGGCCCTCGTCATCCGCAACCAGAATGGCGGCATCGCTGCCTCGGGCATCCAGGGCTTCCCAGGCTACACGCCGGGCACCGAAGTCGACGACGGCCGCCACAGCACCGCCTACTACCTCGACCTCGAGCGCAAGTTCGGCGACACCCTGTCGGCCGGCGCGGCGCTTCGCCACGAGCGCTTCTCGGACTTTGGCAACACCACCATCGGCAAGCTGAGCCTGCGCTACGATCCGTCGCGCACCATCGGCCTGCGCGGCTCCGCCTCGACCGGCTTTCGCGCACCAGGCGTGCAGCAGCGCTTCTACAGCTCGGTGTCGACCAACCTGAATTCGGCTGGCGTGCTGACCGAGACGCTGACCGCGCGCGAGAACAGCGCCGTGACCCGCGCCTTCGGCATCGCACCGCTGCAAGAAGAGACCTCGAAAAGCGCCAGTGTCGGCATGATCCTGCGCCCGACCTCGAACTTCTCGGTGACGGCCGACGTATACCGCACCAACATCGACGACCGCATCGTCTTCTCGAGCAATATCGCACCGGAGTCGGGCGCCTGCCCGACGGCCGCGGCCTGCCCGATCAAGGCGATCCTCGATCCGCTGCGCGTGGGCCAGGCGCAGTTCTTCACCAATGCGATCGATACCTCGACCACGGGCTTTGACCTGGTGGCGCAGCACACCACGCGCGGTACCGGCTCGACCCTGGTGCTGTCCGGCCAGCTCGGCTTCAACCGCACCGAAGTAAAAGACCGCAAATCGCAGTCGGCGGTGCTGACCGGCACCCAGCTGTTCGACGACACGCAAGTGACCCTGATCGAGAAAGGCCAGCCGCGCCAGCACCACGTGGTCGCAGCCGACTACACGACCGGCCCATGGAACGCCACCGTGCGCGCCAACTACTTCGGCGAAGTCGAAGGCCAGGGCTTCACCCCCGGCTTCATCCAGACCTGGGAAGCCAAGTGGATCGTCGACCTGACCGGCCGCTACAACGTCAACAAGAAGCTGAGCCTGTCCGCGGGTATCAACAATCTGTTCGACACCTACCCGACCAAGTGGGATCCGGTCAAGGCAGCGCCGTTCCCGCAGCTGGGCTTCACCCACTGCTGGGAGACCTGCCCGTTCGGCATCAATGGGCGGTCGATGTACGCGAAGGTGGATTACGCGTTCTGATCCTGCCGCCGTAAGCTCCGCGATGCCACCTGGCATCGCGCAGTAGCGGGATATTTGCCGGCGCACGGCACTGTAGGTCATCTGCACGGTCATACATGGGACGTCTCCATGGAGCCGCATCGTGAACGATGACACCCGAACTGGCATGCAGGCCGCATGGCACTGCATGCCGCCAGAAGAAATTTTCCAGCAGCTCAAGACCTCGCATTCCGGGCTGAGCCAGAGCGAGGCCGACGCACGCCTTGCCCGCTACGGCGCAAACCGGCTCCCGGAAGCGGCCCGCAGCAATGCCTTGCTTCGCTTCCTGCGGCAGTTCCATCACATCCTGATCTACGTGCTGCTGGGCTGCGCAGTGCTTACCGCGATGCTCGGGCACTGGATCGATACCGGTGTGATCCTGGCAGTCGTTTTCGCCAACGCCGCCATCGGCTTCGTTCAGGAAGGCAAGGCCGAACAGGCAATGAGCGCCGTGCGCGATATGCTGGCACCCCATGCCAATGTGATCCGTGGCAACACCCGCGTGGGCATAGAGGCGGACAAACTGGTGCCAGGCGACATCGTACTGCTCGAGGCGGGCGACAAGGTGCCTGCCGACCTGCGCCTGGTCAGTGCCCACGGCTTATCCCTCCAAGAAGCCATCCTGACTGGCGAATCGGTTCCGTCCGAAAAACAGCTCAAGCCGGTGGCGGCCGGCGCGGCGCTGGGAGACCGCGCCTGCATGGCATTTTCCGGGACCCTGGTGGCCCACGGGCAAGGCAAGGGCGTCGTGGTGGCGACTGGCAGCGCAACCGAGATCGGGCGCATCAGCGGTTTGCTGGCGCAGGTGGAAACCTTGACGACTCCCCTGGTCGCGCAAATGGGCGTGTTTGCCAGGTGGCTAACCGTCTTGATCCTGTTGCTCGCTGCGCTATTACTCGTCTATGGCTATTTCGTTGGCCACCATGATTTCGACGAAATGTTCATGGCGGTGGTCGGGCTGTCCGTCGCCGCCATTCCGGAAGGCTTGCCGGCCGTGCTGACCATCACGCTGGCCCTGGGCGTGCAAGCGATGGCCAGGCACCATGCCATCGTGCGGCGCTTGCCTGCAATCGAAACGCTCGGCTCGGTCTCGGTCATCTGCACCGACAAGACCGGCACGCTGACCCGCAACGAGATGATGGTGGCATCGGTGATCACGCACCGGCACCGGTTCGTCGTGGAAGGCAGCGGGTACGCGCCGAAAGGCAGGCTCTTGCTCGACGATGCAACCGTGGCGCCAGCCGACCATGCCGTGCTGGAAGAGCTGGCCCGCGCCGCGGTGCTGTGCAACGATGCGGCGCTGCATGAGACAGAAGGCGTCTGGCAGGCCGAAGGCGACCCGATGGAAGCGGCGCTCCTGGCTTTTGCAGGAAAACTCGGCATGCAAGCGAGCAGCACGCACGCCGCGTGGCCGCGCACCGACGCCATCCCGTTCGATGCCAGGCACCGTTTCATGGCAACCTTGAACCATGATCGCGAACACCATGCGTGCGTGTTCGTGAAAGGCGCGCCCGAGCAGATCTTGTCGATGTGCCGGTTCCAGCATGGCGCAGATGGCGCGGCCGAGCCGCTCGATACCGCCTACTGGACCGGGCAGGCCGACCTGGTCGCCGGGCAAGGGCAGCGGGTGCTGGCCCTGGCGCAGAAGGCGGCTCAAGTCGACGCCAACGTGCTCGAACTGGCCGGGCTCGAAGGCGCGCTGACTCTGCTCGGCATGGTGGGCATGATCGACCCGCCCCGCGCGGAAGCCATCGCGGCGGTGGCCGATTGCCATCGCGCCGGTATTCGCGTCAAGATGATCACCGGCGACCATGCGCAAACTGCGGCGGCGATCGCCCGACAGATCGGGCTGCGCAACGCCGGGCGGGTACTGACGGGCGCCGACCTCGATGGCATACACGACCATAACCTCGGCCAGGCGGCGATGGACTGCGACATCTTCGCGCGCACCAGTCCCGAACACAAGCTGCGCCTGGTAACGGCCCTGCAGGCGCATGGCATGACGGTCGCGATGACCGGCGACGGCGTCAACGACGCGCCTGCACTCAAGCGCGCCGACGCGGGCATTGCGATGGGCAGGAAAGGCAGCGAAGCGGCCAAGGAAGCTGCCGAGATCGTCTTGACGGACGATAACTTCGCCACCATTGCCGCCGCCATTCGCGAAGGACGGACGGTGTACGACAACATCAAGAAGGTGATCAGCTGGACCCTGCCCACGAATGCCGGCGAAGCCCTGACGATCGTCGTCGCCCTTCTGTTTGGCATGACGCTGCCCGTCACGGCGGTGCAGGTTCTGTGGGTCAACCTGATCACGACCGTTACGCTGGGGATCGCGCTGGCGTTCGAGCCGACCGAAGAAGGCACCATGCGCCGTCCGCCACGGGCCCGCGACGAGCCGCTGTTAAGCGGAACACTGGTCTGGCATATCGTGTTGGTGTCGGTGCTGTTCCTGGCCGGCGTCTATGGCATTTTTACCTATGCCATCGGGCGCGGTTATTCGACGGAGCTGGCGCGCACGCTCGCCCTCAACACCTTGGTGGTCATGGAAATATTCCACCTGTTTTTCATCCGCAACATCTACGGAACCTCGCTGACCTGGCAAGCCGTGCGCGGCACCAGGGTCGTATGGGCCGTGGTGGTGGTGGTCACGCTGGCGCAGTTCGGGGTGACCTATTACCCGCCACTGCAAGGCATTTTCGGGACTGCCTCGATCGCCGTTTCGGACGGCCTGCTGGTGGTTGGCATTGGCGTTGCACTGTTTGCCATTATCGAAGCAGAAAAGCAGATCAGGCTGCGCCTGGTTGCCATCAACCGGGCAACGCACGGACAGGCCAGCTGAGCGGCTGGCCGCGGCGGCGTCGGCGTGGGCTGCGCACAGCCCGACTCTCACGCGGCCGCCGGCATGGCCTCGCGCAGGCCCGCCAGTTCTTCTTCGCCCAAGGTTTCTTTTTCCATCAGCCGCCTGGCTGCCGTCTCCAGTAACTGGCGCCGCGTGGTGAGCAATTCCACCGCGCGGGCAAAGGCAGCATCGACAATCTCGCGCACCGCGCAGTCGATCTCGCGCGCCGTCATCTCCGAATAGCCGCGCGGCCGGATGTCGGCCTGCGGCAAGCCGAGCATGGACGGTCGCTCTTGCTCGTAGGCGAGATGGCCCAGGCGCTTGTCCATGCCATAGCGGGTGACCATGCTGCGGGCGATATCGGTCACCTTTGCCAGGTCGTCCGCCGCACCGGTGGAGAGATGGCCGAACACGACATGCTCGGCGGCGCGGCCGCCGAGCAGCACCGCCATCTTGTTCTCGAGTTCCTCGCGCGTCATGAGGAAGCGGTCTTCCGTGGGTCGTTGCAGGGTGTAGCCAAGTGCACCGACACCGCGGGGAATGATCGACACCTTGTGCACCGCATCGCTGCCAGGCAGCGACATGGCGACCAGCGCATGCCCCATCTCGTGGTAGGCAACGATCTTGCGCTCCTGCGCATTGAGCAGGCGGTTCTTTTTCTCGAGACCGGCCACGATGCGTTCGATGGCGCCGGTAAAGTCATCCATGCCGACGGCATCGTGCTTGTTGCGCGTTGCCAGCAGCGCCGCCTCGTTGACCAGGTTGGCGATATCGGCGCCGGAAAAGCCCGGCGTGAGCGCGGCGATCTTCTCGCGTTCGACGTCGGGCGCGGTCTTGATGCCGCGCATGTGTACGTCCAGGATCTGCATCCGCCCGGTCTTGTCGGGCCGGTCGACCAGAATCTGGCGGTCGAAGCGCCCAGCGCGCAGCAAGGCCGGGTCGAGGATTTCTGGGCGGTTGGTGGCGGCTAGCAACACCAGGCCGGAGGCAGGATCGAAACCGTCCATCTCCACCAGCAACTGATTGAGCGTTTGCTCTTTCTCGTCGTGCCCGCCGACATAGGCGCCGCGTGCGCGGCCGAGCGCATCGAGCTCGTCGATGAAAATGATCGCAGGCGCCTTCTGCCTTGCCTGTTCGAACAGGTCGCGCACGCGGGCAGCGCCGACGCCGACGAACATCTCGACAAACTCCGAGCCGCTGATCGAGAAGAACGGCACGCCCGACTCGCCGGCAACGGCGCGTGCCAGCAGGGTCTTGCCGGTGCCGGGCGGCCCCACCAGCAAGATGCCCTTGGGTGTGCGTGCGCCCAGGCGCCCATATACCTTGGGATCCTTGAGGAAATTGACGACTTCCTTGAGCTCCTCTTTCGACTCGTCGACACCGGCGACGTCGTCGAAGCTGACTTTCACGCCGGTCTCGACATAGATCCTGGCTTTGCTTTTACCGATCGACATGAAGCTGCCTCCCAGGCCGCCCTTGTCGGCCAGGCGCCCCATCAGGAGCATCCAGATGCCGAAAAAAATAATCGCAGGAAGAACCCAGCCGAGCAGATTGCGCAAGAAGCTGCTCTGCACGACACCGGTAAAGCGTACGTCGTACTGGGCCAGGTCGCGCGCCAGATCGGCCTCGACCCTGGTGGTGACAAAGCGCGTGCTGCCATCCTGCAAAGGTTTGCGCAGCTTGCCGCGAATCGTGCTGGCGTCGATAGAAATTTCTTCTACATTATTCGCCTTCAGTTCCGCCATGAACTGACTATATGGCAGAGGCTCGACTTCGCGCATGAGTACCCAGGCATCGCGTAGCAGCAAGACGCCGAGCAGCGCAAAACTGACGTACCAGAGATTGAACTTGGTGTGCTTTTCCATTGTCGTCGCTCCGTGCAGTTGCCGGTAACAGCCGCCGGACTGAACCAACGGCGACAGCGCGTGCTGCATAGGAAGAGACTGCGGATGGACGAAAAAAATCCCCACGCGGGCGATGCGTGGGGAGGCGCTGACTGCTGGCCGCTACTTAGCGCCGTTCGCGCCACCACAGCAGCAGCATCGCCAGCGCAAACACCAGCGCCAACGGCCAGGCCGGAACGGCGCGCGCCGCGCCCGCCTGGGCCTGGTCCGGCGTACGGGCGGCATAGCGTGCGGTGGCAGCGCGGCGCTGGCTAGCCTGCCATTGCGGCCAGTCGCCCGGCGCGTACACGTACACCGCGTGCGCGCCTGCCTTCGCATCGTTCACTTCCAGCCATCCCGATTGCTCCGGCCAGAGCGCCACGCAGGCCGCGTCCGTGCGCGCCGACCAGGTCCTGGTCAATGCCAGGTCGGGGAACGTCACGTCGCCGCTGACTCCGCGTGCGCACAGCGCCATGCGCTGGCCGGGCAGCGGCAGTTCTTCCGGCTCCAGCCATTCGACATTGCGCGGGTGGTCCACGCCGACCCGGTCGAGCACCCCCTGCCACCACAGCGCCAGCGCCTGCGGCTCGGCGATCGCGTGGCGGTGCCAGTCGCTGGCCCCGAGCCAGGCGATGCGGCCCTGCTGCCAGCTGCGGGTCCAGACCAGCTTGTCAGTCTCGCGCCATTGCCCCGCAACGGGTGCTGCGGGATTGAACGGCGCCACGGATAGCGCCAACGACGTGTCGCTCTTTTTCCCTGCAGGCTGCGCCTGTAGTTGCAAACCCAGCGTGCGCGACCAGAGGCCCGGATTGCTGGCGTTCGCCCCCAGCACCAGCAGCGGCAGGCCGCCAGCCACGCGCGCCAGCAGCGCCGAACGCTCGCCTGCGCCAAGGCGCTCGAACCAGGCGGCATCGATCACCAGCAGGTTGGGCGCTGTTATATCAGCATTTGGCAGTTCGGTTCGGGTGATGGCGCGTCCCAGCACCACCTGCCAGTCGAGCAGCGCCCCGCTGCCAGCCAGCAGTTCGTTGAGCGTGCGCAGGTCAAACGACGGCGCGCCGAACCGGCCCTGTACCTGCAGGATACTGGGCGCGTGCACCGTCAGCGGCACCGGGCCTTCGGCGATCGTCTTGCCGGCAGCATCGAGCAGGCGCGCCTTGAGCACGGCGCGCTCGGCCAGCGGCGGCAGCCAGGTCACCGCCAGTTCGCCCTTGCCGCGCGCCGCGCCGATGACCTGGCCGTTTTCGGCCAGCAGTTGCAGGCGCGCCTCGGTGTTGTCGTCGCGCTGCACCCTTAGCGTGAAGCTGCGGCCAAGGGCCAGCTGGCGCGGATGGTGCACGCGCATCGCGCCCGCTTCCGGACGCTGCCACTGCAGCGGCAGTGCGGGCAAATCGTCCCACTGCGCCGCGCGCAGGCCGTCGCCCTTGATCGCTAGTTCGCCTACCCCGTCGAGCGAAGGCAGGGGTGCCTCCGGGTCGAGCGTGAGCGTGCGACCGGCGGCGCCGGGCAAGTCGATACCGGCCGCGAACGATGCGAGAGCAGCTGCGGCGACCAGCACCAGGAGCATGTCCAGCCACTGGCGGCGCCAGGCATACAGCCCGGCGCTGGCAAGGCCGGCGGCGCCGATCAGCACCAGCATGGTAGTAGTGCCCATCAAGAAGCTCATGGCTTGGCCCCTTCGCGCCATGCGCGCACGAATGGCGTTTCCACTGCCGGGCGGGCCTGCAGCAAAACCTGCCCCTGGCCGGCTGCCGTGCGCAGCCAGGCGCGCAGCACCGGGCGGCAGGCCAGGCAGCCATCGAGCACGTCCTGGATCGCGGTCTGGGCCGCCAGGCGCTGGCCGTCATCGGTCAGGCGCGGCCCCACCCAGTCGTGAGCGGCGCGGGTCCACAGCGCCGGCAGCGCACCGCTGCCGGACAAGGCCTGCACCAGCAATTGCAGGTCTTGCGGCACGCGCCGGTCCGCGCTGCCCTGCTCGCGGCGGTAGCTCGCGGTGCCATCCATCTCGCCGGTCATGCGCTTTTCTTCCTTGATCGGCGGCGGCGCGAAGGCCGTCTTGTGCAGGTAGACGCGTTCGGCCTGCTGCAACTGCTTGATCGCCAACAGGGCCCGGTGCTCCGGTGCCAGCGCCGCCTTGGGCGTGATCGCGCGCAATGCCTTTTCGGCGTCCCACATCGCCATCAGGGCGCGGCGCAGCACTTTCTTGGTGTCCTCGTCGTACAGCGTAGCGTTCTCGGCTTCGTCATGGGCATGGCCATACCGGTGCAGGATGTCCTGATTGCCTGCTGCTGCGCCCTGGCTGCCAGCGTCGTCGCCGTGGTCGTCATGATCGTCCTCGCCATCGGTGAACAGCGAGGATTCCTCGCCCAGGAACTGGCCGTAGCGGCGCCGTAGCGCGCCCTGGTCGGCGGCGATCGCCTGGCTGCGCTCGAGTACCGCCTCTTTACGCATTTTCAATCCGCGCATGTCGGCAATGAGCTGCTCGGTGTCGATGATGATCTGGCGCTGGCTGCGCAGGCTCTGCGGCTTGACCAGCATCGGCATGGCGGCGCTTTCTTCTTCTTGTGCAGCCAGGGGCGCGGGCAGGCGTAGCGTATAGGTCGGCGATTGCACGGTATGCGCACGCACGGCATTGTCGGTGGCGCGTACGAAGAAATACAGCTCGTCGCCCGGCTCCATGCCCAGCTCTGCAAGCGACCAGGCCTTTGACCAGCTGCGCTGCCTCGGATCGGACGAGCTCGGGATGGGCATTTCGCGGTCGGTGAAGCGGACGTTCTCGCCGCTGCCGCGCGCCAGCGTCATGTGCAAGGTAGCGCGCCGGATCGCGTAATCGTCGCGCACCTTCACACCCATCGCGGCGCTGGTGGCGGTATCGGATAATTCCTGCACCATCTGGCCCGGCGCCGTGATCGTGATCTCCGGCGGCGCGTCAAGCGTGACCTTGATCGTATAGCGCTTGCCGCGCCAGCGCCAGAACACCGATTCCTGGGCGCTCCAGCGGGCGCAGTCGGCACCGGCCTTGAGCACCTGGCCGTTACTGAGCTCGATCGTCTCTGCATTGCCCGGAGCGTTCTTCAGGCACCAGGTCAGGACGGTCTGCTCGGGTACCACCAGGTCGCGCGGGGCCGATTCGATGGGTTTGATGCCGGTGTACGAAGGCGGCGCGGTGCGCACCACCAATTCGGGCATGACAGCGGCGGCAAGCGGCGCCGGCGCCTTGCCCGGCATGGCGCTGCTTGCCTGCGGAGCCTGCGGTGCAGCGCTAGCGAACCAGACCGCGGCGGCCAGCGCGACACTGGCCAGCAGCCATGGCAGTCCCAGCTTCACGCGGGCGCGCACGATGCGGCGCAGTTGCGGCGCGCCGACGCTGGCATCGAGGCGCTCGAGCAGGCGGCGGCGCTGCAGCTCGGCCAGCGGCGTGGCCGCGTGTTCGAGCAGCGCGCTGCTGTCTTCCATTTCGGGCACGGCCGCGTCCAGCCAGCCCACCCAGGCATAGCCGACCTGGCGCCGCAGGATGGCCCAATCCCAAGAGCACCACGCAATCCACGCGATCAGGCCCGGGGCCGACCGGATCAGCAGCCATGGCAGCGCCCCGGCAATCCACAGCGGCAGCCGGCGCAGCTGGGCGGCGCGCCAGACGCGCCGGATAATCTCAGCGCTTTCTTGCATGCGTGAGCATCCTTTCGAATACAAACAGGGCCACCAGCACGGCCATCAGGATGTCGCGCAGCGCGCCGCTCGCCTCGAGCACACGCGCCGTGGGCGAAGCCGCGATGACGCGCGACGGCATCGTATAGGCAGGCGGTCCCGCGTGCAGGCGCTGCCAGTCGTCCAGCAGCGTGCGTGCGGCATCGGGGCTTGTTGGCGGCCAGGCTGCCGAATGCCATAGGCGCCCGCGTGGACTGTCCGCATAGTGCAGTTCGCCCAGCCGCGCGGCAGTGCGCAGGGCGGGGAAAGCGGCGCGATTGACGACCAGCCACAGGGGCGCGCGCAGCGCCGGCGGCGGCGCCTCGGCGCGGTCCCAGACAATCAAGCCGGTCTTGGCGCCGGGCGTATCGTCGATCATGACGGCGCCGGCGGCGAACACGCGACGCCACTGCTCGGGACGATCGCTGGCAATGTAGACGTGGCGCTCGGCCCGGGGCGCCGGCCGCGCCAGCGTGCGCAGCTCGACCTGGCGACTGAACTGCGGGCTCAGGGCCGGCATCGGGATATCGCCCAGCACCAGCAGCCGCGCTTCGGGGCGCCATTCGCGCTCGTGCGTGCGCAGCCAGGCAACGGCCTGCGCGCCGGGCAGCATGACGCGCTCGGCTTGCGCCATACCGGCCTGCCCCACCTGGCGCTCGGTCCAGCCAGGGTCGGTGCCGCTGGCAACGATGACGGTGTCGCCGCGCCATGGCACAACTGGATCGGCCAGCCAGGCAATCGCACAGGCCAGCAGCAGGCAGCGCAGCAGCAAGAGAATGGGATCGTTCCAGCGCCAAGCGCGGGTCTGGCGCGGCTCGGCGCGCGGCAAGAAGCGCGCGCTGGCGAGCAGCTCGGTCTGGCGCTGCTCGCGCTTGCGGCGATGCCACCAGAGCGGCAGCAGCAGGATCGGCAATGCCAACCACCAGAGCGCATTCACCGGCGGCTCCCCGAACGCCGCAGGGATGATGGACTCAGCATGCGGCGCAGGACCTCGCCCGGGGCCTGTTCGATGCGCGCCTCGACCAGCGGGATGTCGCTCTTGCGGCATTGCGCCGCGACCTGCGCGAAGTGCGCCTCGCGGTTGCGGCGGTAGCCGTCTTGCAGGTCGGCGCCGAAGCGGAACACACCGCTGCCCTGCTCGGGGTCGCGGTAGGCCGGCGTCGACGAAAAGCTGGCCTCGACTTCGGCCTGGGTCTGCAGGCAGAGCAGGCGCACGTCGTGGCGCATGCCGCGCAGGCGCAGCAAGGCTTGCGACAGCGGCGACGGCCAGTCGAGCAGGTCGCTGATGGCGTAGACAACGCTCGGGGCCTGCGCGAAATGCAAGCTGGCGCGCAGGGTCTCGGCATCGGGCAGCGCGCCGGCCGGCTCCACGCGGCTGAGCTGGAGCAGCACCCGCTGCAGGTGGCGCGGGCCGCGCAGCGCCGGCGTGAATTCTGGCTTGCCATTATTCAGGATCAGCAGCCCGAAGGCGTCGCCCTGGCGCTGCGCGATGGCCGCTATGCAGCCGAGCACGATGCGCGCATAGGTCAGCTTGTCGATGCCATCCACATGGCGGCTCGGCTCGAGCATCGAGGCGCTGGCGTCGAGCACCAGCCACACCGCCACGTGGCTGTCGCGTTCGGCCTCGCGCACGTAATAGCGGTCGGCGCGCGCCAGCAGCTTCCAGTCGACGCGGCGCCACTCGTCGCCGGGGGCATAGGCCCGGTATTCCGAGAATTCGACACCCGCTCCGCGCTCGCGCCCGGCATGGACGCCATGTCCGAGGCCCGCCAGCACATGGCGAATCACGAGATTGAGGTTTTGCGTGTGCGCGATCAGCGCGGTCTTCGCCAGCGACAAGGTTAATCGATCCGGATCTCGTTGCGCAGCGCGTGCAGGATGTCGGCAATGGCCACGCCGTCGGCTTCCGCCTCGAAGTTGCGCAGCACGCGGTGCGCCAGCACCGGCAGCAGCATTGCCTGAATATCCTCGCGCGTGACCGCCAGCCGGCCCTGCATCAGGGCGCGCGCTTTCGAGGCCAGCACCAGCGCCTGGCCGGCGCGCGGACCGGCGCCCCAGCCGACGTGCTGCTTGACCGCGGACACCGTGGTTTCGTGCGGCCGGGTGGCGCGCACCAGGCGCGTCGCATAGCGCAGCAGGTGTTCGCCGATTTCGATGTCGCGCACCAGCTGCTGCAGGCGCAGCAGGGTTTCCACGCTCATCACGGGCTGCGCGTCATCCAGGCCCGCTTGGGTGGTGCGCGCGACCATCAGCACTTCTTCTTCTTCGGTCGGGTAGGCCACGTCGATGCGCAGCAAAAAGCGGTCGAGCTGCGCTTCCGGCAGCGGGTAGGTGCCGGCCTGTTCGATCGGGTTTTGCGTGGCCAGCACGAAGAACGGGCGCGGCAGCTTGTGGGTGGTGCCCGCAAACGTCACGGCGCGCTCTTGCATCGCTTCCAGCAGCGCCGACTGGGTCTTGGGCGGCGCGCGGTTGATCTCGTCCGCCAGCAGTACCTGGGTAAATACCGGACCCTGCTGGAAGCGGAACACGCGCTGGCGCGTAGTGCTGTCTTCTTCCAGTATCTCGGTGCCGACGATATCCGACGGCATCAGGTCGGGCGTGAACTGCACGCGGCGAAACTGCATGTCGGTGGCCTGCGCCAGCGACTTCACCAAGAGGGTCTTGCCCAGCCCCGGCACGCCTTCGACCAGCGCGTGTCCGCCGGCCAGCAGGCAGGTGACCAGCAGGTCGACCACGTTCTCCTGGCCGATGATCACGCGCGCCATACTTTCCTTGAGCGCGCCAATCGCCGCGCTCAGGCTGGTGATCTCCGCCTCGTTCCATTGCTCTGCATGTCGCTGCGCCACTGTTCAAGCTCCCAACGCGTATTGAATGATATTGACCGCGAAGCGGGTGTTGTCGACCGCGAGGAACCGCTTGTTGCGGAAATCGTAGTCCCACTCGCAGCCGTAGTCCTTGTTCGAATAGAGCAGGCGCACGCGCCCGCCGAATTCGATCGCCTTCAGGTATTCGTGCACCAGGTCGTCGCCCCAGCCATTGAGTTCGCCCCCGGTGGTCGGCGGCCCGTCGAACTTGAAGAAACTCGAATACAGCCGATGCGTATTCGGGATCTTCTTGAGCGCCGACGCGCCGAAGATCTTCGTCATCTCGGACTCGAACGACTTGGCGAACAGGCCGTCGATGTCATGGTTGCAGTCGTCCACGAAAACAAAGCCGCCGCCGCGCACGTAGCGCTCGAGGTTGCGCCGCTCGCTTGGGGTGAACTGGACCAGCTTGTGCCCCGCCAGATAGCAGAACGGCGCCTGCAGCATCGCCGGATCCGACAGCGCGACCATGCGCTCGACCGGATCGACCCGCAAGGTGGTGTACTCGACCAGCGAGTTCAGCACGTTGCTGGGCATACGGATATCCACGTCCCAGTCGCCCGACTCGTACATCAGGCGCGTGAAGTAGAAATCGAAGTTCGCCATCAGCCGCGGTCCATCGACTTACACCGCGTCGGACAAGGAGGTGAAGTTAAAGTCGCGCACCTTCATCGGCGGCAGCACCATCTGGAACGGCGACTCGTCGCCACCGATGACTTCGGGCTTGCCCAGTTCGTCGATGTTGTTGAGGATCGTGACCGGGCTCTCGTTGAAGCGGAAGTTCTTCACCGGATGCTTGATCTTGCCGTTTTCGACATAGAAGGTGCCGTCGCGGGTCAGGCCCGTGATCAGCAGCGACTGCGGATCGACCATGCGGATATACCAGGTGCGGGTAACCACGATGCCCTTCTTGGTGCCGGCAATGAGCTCTTCCAGCGACTTGCTGCCGCCGGCCATGATCATGTTGCCATGGCCAGCGGTGGCCTGCTTGCCGGTCTTTTGCGCCCAGTAGGGCGAATAGTCGAGCGAGGCGATGCGGCCGTTCTTGACGATGTCGGTGCGCTTGCGGGCCAGCATGGTGTCGTCATCCCACGGAGCGACCGGCACGTCCGGGTTCCACGGGTCAGCCCAGATATTGACCTGTTCGTCGAACAGTTTCTCGCCCAGGCGGTTGCCGCCGCCCTTCTTGGCCAGGAAGCTGCGGCCTTCGTCGGCCGCCCGTGCACCAAGAGAGCTGAACATGTTGCCCAAAATTTCCGAGGTCGCCGCCGGCTCCAGGATCACCGTGTAGCGGCCCGGCTCGAGCGCCTTGGCGTCCATCGAGCGCAGTGCCTTGTCGATCGCGATGTCGGCCGCTTCGCGCGCATTGAAGCGGCGCGCATCGACCGCCGAGCGGGTCACCCAACCCGATCCGCGGCCGTCTTCGGTGCGCGCGGTACAGGTGAACGACAGGTCGGTGAATTCCTGGAAGCCGAACACGCCCTTCGAGTTGGCGATGCAGGAAAATCTGTTGTTGTCGGTGAAGAAGCCGGCCGTGACCAGCTTCCTGGCGCGCGCAGCGCCAATGGCGGCGGCAGCCACTTCGGCGCGGTAGTCCGGATCGATGGCAGCGGTCGACGCCATGAAGGTCTGGGTGGCGAGGTAGTCCTGCTTGCTTACGCTGGGAACGAATTCTGGATTTTCCGGGGCCAGGCGCGCCAGCTCCTCGGCGCGGCGTACCGCTTTTTCCAGCGACTTGTCGTCGAACTCGTTGACCACGGCCGTGCCCACGCGCTTGCCAAAGGCAACGCGCACGGCCAGCTGCATGTCTTCGGTCAGGCCAGCGGTCGATACGCCGTTGCGCGCGAAGCGGATGTTACCGGTGCGGTTGCCCTGAATCGACACGTTGCACTCGTCGGCCTTCGAGAAGGCGATCACGCGGTCGGTGATGCGTTTTGCTTGTTCCTGGTTCAGCTGTTTCATGTGTTGTCTCCCCTTCAACCGATCTTGCGTGCGGTGTTGATGACGTTGATGCCATTGAAGCGCGTGGTGCTTGAGCCGTGCGAGACTGCGCTCACCTGGCTCGGCTGGCCTTTGCCGTCGAAGAACGAGCCGCCCATGCGCCAATCGCGCTCGTCGCAGATGGCGCTGCAGGCGTTCCAGAACTCCTGGGTGTTGGTCTGGTAGGCCACGTCTTCCAGCGGACCAGTGATCTTGCCGTTCTTGATCTCGTAGAACAGCGTGCCGCCGAACTGGGAATTGTAGCGCTGCTGGTCGATCGAGTAGGAGCCGCGGCCCAGGATATAGATGCCCTTCTTGACATCCTTGACCATCTCATCCGGAGTGAGCCTGGCCTTGCCCGGTTCGAGCGACACGTTCGGCATGCGCTGGAACTGGATCGTGCTCCAGCTGTCGGCGTAGGAGCAGCCGTGCGATTCGTTCTCGCCAATGATGTGGGCCTGGTCGCGCGTGGCCTGGTAGTTCACCAGGATGCCATTGCGGATGATGTCCCATTTCTTGGCGCGCACGCCTTCGTCGTCATAGCCGATCAGGCCCAGTGAGCCCGGGGTGGTGCGGTCCGCCACGAAGTTCACGCGCTCGGAGCCGTACTTGAATTTCTTCGATTCCCATTTGTCCAGGCCGACGAAGCTGGTGCCGGCATAATTGGCTTCGTAGCCGAGCACGCGATCCAGTTCGGTCGGATGGCCGACGTTTTCATGGATGGTCAGGAACAGGTGCTCGGGGCTGAGCACCAGGTCGTACTTGCCCGGCTCGACCGATTTGGCCGACAGCTTCTGGCGTGCCTGCATGCCGGCCAGCCTGGCATCCTCGACGATGTCATAGGAATTTTTATACAGCGTGGTCACGCCGCCCGCGGCCCGCACCTTGTCGCCGGCCTTGGCGTCGAAGTACTCGTAGCCCATCGACACCGGCGAACTCAGGCCCGCGCGCGAGCGGAACTTGCCGCTGGCCTTGTCGACCGCCGTCGCATTGATCGGCGCCCACAGGCGGTGGATGTCCTGGTCGATGTAGGAGCCGTCGGTGGAGGCGAAGTATTTCTGCTGGTTGATCTGGAACAGCGAGGCGGTCATGAAGCTCGCGCCCGCGTCCATGCCCGCCTTGTTGGCGGCGATCAGCATGTCGGCCTTCTGCTTGACCGGGATGCTGCGCCAGTCCTGCTTGAACGGCGTGGCCCAGGCCACCTCGCCGACGCCCTTGAGCGGCGCCAGGCGTACCGGCTCACGCTGCAGCTTGGCATTGGCCTTGGCGATCGCCACGGCCTGGCGCGCCGCATTGGCGATGCCGTCCGGCGTCATGTCGTTGGTCGATGCGAAACCGTAGGCGCCGCCGGCGATCACACGAACCCCGACGCCGCTCGATTCGGTGTTGCTGATGTTCTCGACGTTCAGGTCGCGGGTGATGATGAACTGGTTCAGATAGCGCCCGATGCGTACGTCGCAATACGACGCGCCGGCCTGGGTGGCGGCGTTGAGCGCGGTATCGGCCAACACCTTCTTGGCGCTGGCGGCCAGCGGCTTCATGAGCTCATCGGCGGCGATGGCGTGGCCAAAGACCGGAATGAGCATGGCGCCGGCAGTACCGGCGCCGATGTGGAGAAATTGTCGACGTTCCATCTTGGGTTTCCGATTCGGTGGTGCGTGGGAGGCGCTGCCGCCCACGCGATGATTCAGTGAGCGTTCACACCGCGTCCGACAGCGACGTGAAGTTGAAATCGCGAATCTTCATCGACGGGATCAGCATCGAGTAATTCGCCTCGTCGCCGCCGATCACGACCGGCTTGCCGATTTCTTCGATATTGTTAAGCATCGTCACCGGACTCTCGTTGAAGCGGAAGTTCTTGATCGGGTGCTTGATCTTGCCGTTCTCGATGTAGAAGGTGCCATCGCGCGTCAGGCCGGTCAGCAGTACCGATTGCGGGTCGACCATGCGGATATACCAGGTACGGGTCACCAGCACGCCCTTCTTGGTGCTGGCGATCAGCTCTGCCGTGGACTTGTCGGTGCCGGCCATGATGATGTTGCCGGCGGTGCCGATCGCGCGCTGGTCCTTCTGCTTGCCCCAGAAACGCGAATAGTTCAGCGCATTGATGCGGCCATCCTTGACCAGCTGTACGCGTTCGCGCGGCATCATGCCGTTGTCCCACGGGAGCACCGGCACGTCCTCGTTCCAGGGGTCGGTCCAGATATTGACCTGCCCGTCGAACAGCTTGTCGCCCAGCCGGTTGGCACCGCCCTTCTTGGACAGGAAGCTGCGGCCCTCGTCGGCCAGGCGCGCATTGAAGCCGCCCAGCATGGCGCTGATCAGGTCACTGGTAGCGGCCGGTTCCATCACCACCGTGTAGCGGCCCGGCTCGAGCGCCCTGGCATCGACCGAACGCAAGGCCTTTTCGATGGCGACATCGGCCGCTTCGCGCGGATCGAAACGGGCGACGTCGCGCGCCGAGCGCTTGACCCAGCCCGAACCGCGGCCATCTTCGGTGCGCACGGTGCAGGTGAAGTCGAGCGAGGTCGCCCCCTGGTGGCCGAACACGCCATTGGAATTGGCCACGCTTTCAAAACTGGCGCGGTCGGTGAAGAAACCGGCTGCGACCAGGCCCTTCTTGCGGCAGGCCTCCATCGCATAAGCGGCAGCCTGGGCGCGGTATTCCGGGTCGATATCGGCAGTGCGCTGCACGAAGGTATCCGAGGCCTTGTAGCCGGTCTTGGCGATCGCCGGCATGAATTCGGGGTTCTCCGGCGCCAGCCGCGCCAGGTCTTCGGCACGGCGCACGGCGCGCTCGAGCGACTTGTCGTCGAACTCGTTGATGGTGGCGCTGCCCTGGCGCTTGCCGAAGGCAACCTGCACCTGCAACTGCGTATCGTCGGCCAGGCCGGCGGTAGAGACGGCGTTGCGTGCGAAGCGGATGTTGCCGATGCGGCTGCCCTGGACGCTGACGATGCACTCATCCGCCTTCGAGAGCGAGATGACGCGCTCGGAGATGCGCTTGGTTTGTTCGTGGGTCAGGATGCTCATGAATGTCCTCCCCTTAACCGATCTTGCGAGCGGTATTGATCACATTGATCCCGTTGAAGCGGGCCGTGGAGGAGCCGTGCGAGACGATGCTGATCTGCGGCGGCTGACCCTTGCCGTCGAAGAAGGAGCCGCCCATGCGCCAGTCGCGCTCGTCGCAGATGGCGCTGCAGGCGTTCCAGAATTCCTGGGTGTTGGCCTGGTAGGCGACGTCCTCGAGCATCGGGCCGATCTTGCCGTCCTTGATTTCGTAGAACAGCTGGCCGCCGAACTGGGAATTGTAGCGTTGCTGGTCGATCGAGAACGAGCCGTCACCGACGATATAGATGCCCTTCTTGATGTCCTTGACCATCTCGTCCGGGGTCAGCTTCTTCTTTCCGGGCGCCAGCGAGACGTTCGGCATGCGCTGGAACTGCACCGAATCCCAGCTGTCGGCATACGAGCAGCCATGCGATTCCTTCTCGCCGATGATGTGGGCCTGGTCGCGCGTAGCCTGGTAGTTCACCAGGATGCCGTCCTTGATGATGTCCCACTTCTTGGTCCGTACGCCTTCGTCGTCGTAACCGACCGCGCCGAGCGAGCCCGGGGTGATCTTGTCGGCATACAGGTTCACGATCGGGTTACCGTACTTGAATTTCTTGGATTCCCACTTATCGAGCGTGGCAAAGCTGGTGCCGGCGTAGTTGGCTTCGTAGCCGAGCACGCGATCCAGTTCGGTCGGGTGTCCGACGTTTTCGTGGATGGTCAGCCACAGGTGTTCGGGCGAGAGCATCAGGTCGTACTTGCCGGGCGCAACCGATTTCGCGGTGAGCTTGATCTTGGCATCGCGGCCGGCGGCCCTGGCGTCTTCGATCAGGTCATACGAGTCGGTGTACAGGGTAGCGACGCCGCCGGCGGCCTTGATCTTGTGCTCGGGACGCGCGTCGAGATATTCGTAACCCATGCCGACCGGCGCGCCCAGGCCCGAACGCGAGCGGAATTTACCGGTGGCCTTGTCCACTGCGGTGGCCTGGAACGGCGCCCACAGGCGGTGCACGTCCTGCTCGATGTACGAGCCGTCGGTGGAAGCGAAGTATTTTTGCTGGTTCACCTGGAACAGCATCGCATTCATGAAGGCCGCGCCGCCGTCCATGCCGGCCTTGTTGGCGGCGATCAGCAGGTCGGCCTTTTCCTTGATTGGCACCGTGCGCCAGTCTTTCTTGATCGGCGTGGCCCACGACACTTCGCCCACGCCCTTGACCGGCGCCAGGCGCACTGGCTCTTGCTGCAGCTTGGCATTGGCCTTGGCGATGGCAACCGCCTGGCGCGCGGCATTGGCGATGCCGTCGCTGCTCATGTCGGATGTGGCGGCAAAGCCATAGGCGCCGCCCGCGATCACGCGCACGCCGACGCCGGCCGATTCGGTATTGGCCACGTTCTCGACGTTCAGGTCGCGGGTGGTGATGAACTGGTTCAGGTAGCGACCGATGCGCACGTCCGCGTAACTGGCGCCGGCCTTGGTGGCGGCATTGAGCGCAACGTCGGCGAGCGCCTTCTTGGCAGCGGTCGGCATGCTGCTCATTAGCTCTTCAGCGGCAATCGCCCGGCTGAACGGAACCATGGTGCCGGCCAGTGCCAGGCTGCTGAAATTAAGAAAGGTACGGCGTTCCATCGTGTCTCCTGAAATCTACCAGTTTCTGGACAGCGGTCCCGCCGGTGGTGCGGTCCGCTCTTGTATTTACGGTGCGTGCAAGTGTCTTTACCGCCGCGGTGATGGCAGCGGCAAACCTGTCAACCTTAGCAGCAACACGAAGATTTGAATAGCCAATTGTTGCGCCTTAGCCGGTGGCGCGGTGGGTCTGGCAAAGCTGCCAGCGCCGGACAACACCGGGACAGGTGCGGGGGTAACAAATGCATATGCACGCGACGCTTGACTGCCAGGCCGGGCTGCCGGATCATCAGCGCGGCGGCGGCGTTCTGCCCGCCTGCCCTTATTTACTTCTGGAGACCTCGCACCGATGAAACGACTGATCCTGGCCGCCATGCTGGCCACCGGCCTGGCCGGCGCAGCCCACGCGGACGACGCCCTGAAAGCCGCCGTCGCGGGCGAACACCGCAGCGCTGCCAACAAGGCGCGCGACAGCGCCCGCCATCCTTACGAAACCCTCAGCTTCTTCGGCATCAAGCCGACCATGACGGTGGTCGAGCTGGCGCCTTCGGGCGGCTGGTACACCGACATCCTCGCGCCCTACCTGCGCGACAAGGGCAAGCTCATTGGCGCGGGCGAAGAAATCGCACCGGAGAAGCGCTACGGCCTGGCTTTCAAGAAAAAGCTCGATTCGAACCCGGCGGTCTACGGCAAGGTGGTGCCGTCGATCTTCGAGCCGCCGACCCGCTACCAGATCGCGGAGCCCAACAGCGTCGACATGGTGCTTACCTTCCGCAACCTGCACAACTGGGTCGGCCACGGCGAAGAAGGCCTGAAGACCACCTTCAAGGAAATCCACAAGGTGCTCAAGCCGGGCGGCGTGCTGGGCATCGTCGAACACCGCCTGCCGGCAGCCATGCCGCAAGATGCCAAGGCATCGAGCGGCTATGTGCACGAAGCCTGGGTGATCAAGCTGGCCGAAGGCGCCGGCTTCAAGCTGGCCGGCAAGTCCGAAGTCAACGCCAACCCGAAAGACACCGCGAATCATGAAAAAGGGGTCTGGACCCTGCCGCCGGTGCTGGCCAACAAGGACAAGGACCGCGAGAAGTACATCGCCATCGGCGAGAGCGACCGCATGACGCTCAAGTTCGTCAAACAATAAGCAGGGCAACCAGTCCGGTCGGGGAGCTCGCCTTCCCCGACTCTGACGATTCGTGTGTTTCCTTCGGCGGCGAGCGTGTATATTCTGGCGGCTTCATCCCATCAGTTAGCACCGATTGAGCCATCGAAGGAATCTATGAAGATCGTCCGCCTCGCCGCCGCCGTGGCTATCGCCATGACCGGCTTCGTCCACGCCCAGGACACATCCCCGCCGCCTGCGCCGACGCCCGCGACCCCACCGTCGCCGGCCACCGCGACCCCGTCCGCCACCGCCGCGCCAGCCCTGCCCGCCGTCGAGAATTCGGTCGTCAAGATCTTTGCCACCGTGCGCCGCCCGGACCCGTACAAGCCGTGGGCCAAGCAGTCGCCCGTCGATGTCACCGGTTCGGGCGTCGTCATCGAGGGCAGGCGCATCCTGACCAATGCCCATGTGGTCGGCTACGCCAGCCAGGTCGAGGTACAGGCCAGCCAGTCGGGCGACAAGGTATCGGCCAGGGTGATCGCCCTGGCACGTGGCCTGGACCTGGCGGTGCTGGAACTGGACGACCCATCCTTCTTCGACAAGCGCCCGCCGGTCCAGCGCGCGGCAATGCTGCCGGACGTGCGCGAAGCGGTGTTCGCCTATGGCTATCCGGTCGGCGGCAACTCGCTCTCGACCACCCGCGGCATCGTCTCGCGGGTGGAATTCGTCGGCTACGGTTCGTTCAGCTCGGGCCTGCGCATCCAGATCGATGCCCCGATCAATCCGGGCAACAGCGGTGGCCCGGTGATCGCCGGCGACAAGATGATCGGCCTGGCCTTCTCGATGGCGGCCGGCGCGCAGAATATCGGCTACGTGATCCCGAACGAGGAAATCGAACTGTTCCTGAAAGACGTGGCCGACGGCCGCTACGACGGCAAGCCGCTGCTGCACGACAGCATCCAGACGCTCGAAAACCCGGCCCTGCGGCAATTCTTGAAGCTCGATAAATCGGTGTCTGGCGCCGTGGTGCACCGTCCGTACAAGTCGGATGCCGCATGGCCTCTCAAGGAATGGGACATTGTCACCCATATCGGCGAGCATCCGATCGACAACCAGGGCATGGTCACGCTGGGCTCGAACCTGCGCGTGCGCTTCCAGTACCGCATCCAGCAGGTGGCGAAAAACGGCAAGGTGCCGATGACCATCGTGCGCGGCGGCAAAACGATGCAGGTGGAGGTGCCGGCCAGCGGCCCGCGTCCGCTCCTGATCCCCGACCTGAACGGAGGCTATCCCTCGTATTTCGCGTACGGTCCGGTGGTGTTCACGCGCGCGACCAATGAGTTCCTGTCCTTTCTGGCGTCGAGTGCGCCGGCGATGAACGCCTATAGCTTCAACGACAGCCCCTTGGTGACCCAGCGCGGCGATTCGCCTAATGCGGCGCGCGAAGAGCTGGTGGTGATCAGCAGCCCGTTCTTCCCGCACAAGCTGGTGAGCGGCTACAGCAATCGTTTTGGTTCGGTGGTCGATTCGGTCAACGGCATCAAGATCCGCAGCCTGGCGCACCTGGTGGCGACCCTGCGCGACCTGAAGGAAGAACACGTCGTGTTCAGGTTCGAACAGCGCTATGGGGAGACGATGGTTTTGCCGCGCAAGGCCACGCTCGACGCGACCGACGCGATCCTGTCGGATAACGGGGTCCGGACGCAGGGATCGGAAGATATGATGAAGGTGTGGAACGGCAAGTAAGGTTCGCCCCTATGCCAGCTGTCGCCGAGTGCGCGGGCCGGTTTTCCGCCCACGCGCTCGGCCAGCCGGATCAGCCCTTCTTCTCCGACTTCACCGGTACAAACAGCAAATCCTGGAAGTCATAACTGAAGTCGGTCTCGGTCGACACCGGTTTCATGCGCATCCGCTCGATGCTGCCGTCGTGGTCCAGCGAAAAGGTCACGTAGGCATCGGCGTTGAAGTTGCGCTCCTTCCAGCGCACGATGAAGGTGTCGTGCTGGAAATGCTCCAGCTCTCCCGTCAGGTCAGGCGTCTTGGCAAACGACAGCACCTGCTTGCCTCCCACGCGCTTGATGGTGGCCAGCCCATACCACTGGTCTTGGTAGTCGCCTTCGTAGGCAGCCAACGCCAACGAAGGTTTTGAGCTGGCTGCGCGGGTGGCGCTTTCTTTTTTCAGGCGCGCCGCTTCCTTCTCGGCGCTCTCGCGCTCGACCTCGGCCACACGGCCGATCCAGTCGGTGGGGGCCACGTTCAGGTAGTGGTCCAGCAAGCGGTACTGCAGCGCCGACAGCGACGGGCCGCTTTCGGCGTTGGTGAAGATCGCGATGCCCAGCTTCGCTTCCGGCACCAGGAGCACACGCGAATAGAAACCCTGCAGCGCGCCGCCGTGCATTGCCACCAATTTGCCCTGGTAGTCGCGCAGCTGGAAGCCCAGGCCGTAGGCGTAGAAATTTGGCTTGGTCGCGGCCAAGGGTGGGCGCGGCTGGCTGATCTTCATGGGCGTTTGCGGCGTCCACAGCTCGCGCGACTGCTTCTCGGAAAACAGGCGCACCTCCTTGCCGTCGGCCCCTTTCGCGACGCGGCCATTATCGAGCAGCACGTTCATCCAGCGCGCAATGTCCTCGGCGCTGGTGTTGATGCCCACCGCGCCGACCGCGTTATCGACCGGCATCGGCTTGACCACGGCGATCTTGCCATTGATTCTGCTGTGCGGCGCCGAGACGTTGGCGAACTTCGCGTTTTCAAGCAGGCTGGTGGTGGTGGTCGCCATGCCGGTGGGCTTGAGGATCCACTCGTGCATGGTCTCGCCCCAGGTCTTGCCCGACTTGGCGGCGATGATCTTGCCGGCGACGATATACAGCAGGTTGTCGTAGGCGTAGCTGTTGCGAAAGCTCGTCGCCGGCTTGATGTAGCGGAGATTGTGGATGATCTCGTCGGTAGTAAAGGTGGTGGTCGGCCACCACATCAGGTCACCGGCACCGAGGCCAAGTCCGCTGCGGTGGGTGAGCAGGTCGCGCACCGTCATCTCGGCGGTGACATAGGCGTCGTACATGCGAAAGTCCGGCAGGTGCTTGATCACCGGATCGTCCCATTCGAGCTTGCCCTGGTCGACCAGCATGCCCAGCGCGGCAGCGGTAAAGGCCTTGGAGTTCGAGGCGATCTCGAAGATGGTCTGGCCATCCACCCTGGCCGGCTCGCCGAGCTTGCGCACGCCGAAGCCCTGCGCGACGACGACCTTGCCGTCCTTGACGACGGCAATCGCGATGCCCGGCACCTGGAAGGTCTTCATCACGCGGGTGACGTCGGCTTCGAGGTTATAGGAAATGGCCTGTTCTGCGGCTGACGGTGCGGCGCTGGTCTGGGCCAGGGCCGTGCCGCAAACGGAAAATGCGATCAGGATCGCAGCCGTAATGGCATTCTTGCGGTTCATGGAAATCACGCTGTTCGGTCCTTATTGCTTGTTCATCTGCTTGTCGACGCTGCCCTGCGTCTCCGGGTGGTAGCGCTCGCGCGCGGCCTTGTAGATGCGCTCGGCCCAGGCACGGTCATCGGCGTTGGCGCGCAGCGCGCCGTACAGCGGCACCACGAACTTCTGCCGGCCCACGCTCATCAGGAAGGCTTCCAGATGGGGGCGCACGCCGCGGTAGCCGGCGTGTACCGACGCGCGGTAGAAGCGGAAGGCCACTTCGTTATTACCGGTCTTGGCCAGGCCGAAGGCCTGGTCCAGTTCTTGCAATTGCGCGGCGCTCGCCTTGTGGTCGATATCGTTCAGGAACTTCATCCATTCGGTGGCGTTCCAGTCCTTGGTCGGCAGCTGCGCGGTCTTGATGTCGCCCTTGAGCCAGCGCGCGGTGGTGTCGTTCAGCCTGGCCAGACGCTCGGACACGGCATACCTGGCGCTGGCCGGGATACCGGTGCCGTACAGCCACTCGTCCAGTTCGGCGTCGCTCATGATCTTCGGGTTTTTTGCGAGCAGCTTGGTGCGCAGGTAGTCCACGAACTGTTCGGTGGTCACGCTCTGGAAGGCGTGCTGGTCGAACCAGCCGCGCAAGAAAGAGTCGAACGCGGCGCGGCCGGCACGCTGCTCGAGGGTGCGCAAAAACCAGGCTCCCTTCGGGTAGGCCAGGCCTTCGTCGGTGTAATGCTCGTTCGATGTATCGGGGTCGCGCGTGAGCAGCGCCTGCTTTGCTGCGGGAATCGTCTTGAGCGATTCGATCGCTTCTTCTTGCTCGAGCTGCAGGTTCATGGTCGCCACCTCTTCGCCATACATCTTCTCGAGGATGCGGGTGGTCACATAGGTGGTGAACCCTTCGTTGAGCCACCAGTGCTTCCATGAGGCGTTGGTCACCAGGTTGCCCGACCAGCTGTGCGCCAGTTCGTGCGCGATCAGGTCGACCAGGCTGCGGTCGCCCGCGATCATGGTTGGGGTCAGGAAGGTCAGGCGCGGATTTTCCATGCCGCCAATCGGGAACGACGGCGGCAGCACCAGCATGTCGTAGCGCCCCCAGCGATACGGGCCGTACAGCGATTCGGCCGCTTCCACCATCTTCTCGGTATCGGCCAGTTCGTAGGCGGCAGCCTTGATGCGCTGCGGTTCGGCATAGACGCCGGTGCGCCCGCCCAGCGTGCGCGCTTCGAGTTCGCCGATGCCGATCGCCAGCAGGTAGGCCGGAATTGGCTGCGGCATCGTGAACTTCCAGCCGCCCTTGCCAGTTGCCTTGGGGTCGTTATCGGCGCTCATCACCACGCGCATGCCTTGCGGGGCTTCGATGCGGGCGGTGTAGGTGAAGCGCACCGCCGGCGTGTCCTGGATCGGCACGAACGAGCGCGCATTGATCGGCTGCGACTGGCTGAACATGAACGGGTACTTGCCCGACATCGTCTGCTTGGGCGTGAGCCATTGCAGCGCCGCGGCGCTCGGCGCGGTCTGGTAATGAATGCGGATCTTCGACGGCTGGCCGGGAAGCGCCACGTGCAGTGCCTGGCCCTTCTCGGCGTCGAGCTTGTCGAGCGTGTAGGTCACCGGCTTCCAGGCACCCTTGGCGTCCTGCGCCTCGATTTTCGAGATTGCCAGCTCGCGGGTGTCGAGATCGAGCGTGGTGGCCGACTTGTCGATCCAGTTCAGGGTCAGGTCGGCATGGCCGGCCAGCGTCTTGCGCGCGAAGTCGGCTTTCAGGTCCAGGTGCAGGGCCGTGGTCTTGACCTGGTCGTATTTGGCATAGCTGAGTGGATCGAGTGCGAACGCATAGGCGCTCCACTGGCCGAGGATGGCGCAGGCCGCGGCGCGCAGCAGGGTGCTTGTCTTCATGGTTTCTCGCAGAAGGTAGGTCAGCCCAGGCAGGGCTGAGGGGCGCGAGCAGGATAGCATTTTCGCTGGAGCGGCGAAAGCGTCGGCCACGACGCGTTTCGCGCGGTATTGACGGGGTGGTACGGTGCCCGGCTACTCCTGAGTGACCCACACTGGCGCCGACCACAATACGTTGCCATCGTCCTGCGTGATCTTCGCATAATAGAAATGCTGGCCCGGGGTCGGGGTGAAGGTCGTCGTGGCAAGTGATGAAAGCTGCGTCACCGTCCCGCCGCGCATCGGCACGCCCTCCATGATCGCCACCGCCGCCACCCTTTTGCCCGAGGTCGATGCGAACTGCGCTTTCAGGGTGAGCGGCCCGCGGTTGCTCAGGCGCGAGCCCATCAGCCTGCCGTTGGCGGTAAAGACCAGCTGCGAGGTCTTGTCCATGGTGGCGAACACGCGCCGCGCCTTGAGCGCCTCGATGAAACTGGCGCGCGTCAGGGCGGTCCCGGTGGGCAGCAGCACGCCAGTGCGGTTGGTGTACGACGCGCCCCAATTGGCGCAGTGGTTGTCCTGGTTGGTGCTGAAGGCCAGGTGGTAGCCCGCTTCGAGCAGGCGGTTGCAGGCCTGCTCGAAACTGCTGCGCCGGGTTTCGGTTTCACGATCGTTGGTCGAGAACGCGCTGCTGTTCAACACCTCGCACAGGACCATCGCCTGGTCGCCGTCCGGCGTATACGCGAGCGGCACGCCGTTCACGACGAACTGCCCCTGCTGCGCCGGGTGGTTGAACTGGCCGACCAGGCCCCGTTCGCGCATCAGCGTGTACAGCGCCGCGTAGTCGTTGCGCGGGGTCGCCGTGTCGGCCATCAGCTCGCCCCGGGCGTTCCTTTCCCAGCCCAGCAGCTCGTCGCTGTTGAAGATGTTGATGTGGCCGCCGTTGTTGATCACGCCCCACTCCAGGCCGTAAAGCGCAAGGAAGCCGGGCCTGGTGGCATTGAACGCGGCCGCACTGGCCAGGCCGGCCTGGTACAGCGCCTTGGCGGCGGCGGGATCGGCATTGGGCGCGTTGCCGTCCGAGCCGTCGTACATATGGTTATGCTCCGAGACCGCCAGCACGTCCAGCCCGCGTCCGCGCGCGTAGGCGAACGCGGCTTCCGGCCCGTATTTCGCCTTGAGCGGGTCTTGCGAGCCCTTGCACTCGGTGAGCTCGGCGCCGCCGTCGCTGTGATTGCTCTGGCTGTGCAGGTTGGCCAGGTACACGGTGTAGGGCAGCGCGCCGGTGGCCGGCGCCATGGCTGCGGGGTTTTCCAGGTCGCGCGCACCGGGCAGCGGCGCGAAGGCCGGCATCCGCGGCGCAGGCGCGCTGCCGACGGCGATCTGCCATTCCTGCTCGACCGGCGGCTCGTGGTCGCCGCGCAGGCCGGCGCGCAGGCGCACCCGATACAGGCCGGCGGGAGCAGGCGCCGTGCCTATGCGGCCATTCCAGGTCACTGTCGCCGGCAGTGGTGCACCCGAAAACGCACGGCTGCCGCGCCAGCGCTGGGCGAGACGTCCTTGCGGATTGACCAGCTCCAGCGACCAGTCGATCGTCCCGGGCCGCTCAAGGCCGGGATAGTGGAACGACAAATGGAAGGTCCGGCGCGTACCCGTATCGGCCTGGAACGGCGCGTGCAGGGTGGCTTCGAGTTCCTGGTGCTCGGCGGGTGCCGCGATAGCGCTGCCGCAGCACAGGGCCAGCAGCAGCGCGCCAAGGATGGGGGTGGGGGTTGTGGTTTTCATAATGCAATTTTTACAATTGCACCGAATTCCGCCTTGTTCCGCACCGCCGCGCTGCTTGTTTATTTAACTACATCTATTGAGCGATTTCAACGGACTTGCGGCCCCTTAAAAATGGATGTCCGCGCGCAGCATCGGCGTACTGGCGCGCTGCCCTGCCCCACCGGTCGTCGACCGCGCATTGCCGAACTTGTTGTTCCAAAACTGGTAGCCGAGGCCGACCCGGATGCGTTTTTTCGGGTAGCCCAGGCGCGGCCCGATGTCATGCATCAGCGCCATGTCGAGATTGGTCTCGGCGCTGGTCGGGGCCCCGGTCTCGTCCAGGCCCTTGGCAGCGATGAAGTTGAGGTAGCCTTCGAAGGACCAGCCTTGCGCCACCGGAATGCCCCAACTGGCGCCGAACATCGGATGGGTGTCGTACGTGTAGCGGCCGCGCACATTGGCAATTGGCGGGAACGGGCCGCTCGGCGCATTGCTTTCGCGTAGCCACAGGATGCCGGTATTGAGAAAGCCCGGTACATCCCACGTCAGGGTCGGCCCCAGAACCAGCATGCGCTTGCGCGAGTTGTAGCCGACGTCAGTCTTGTGGTTGACATCGAAGCCGAGCGTCAAGCCCACGCCCTTGACCTTGCCGAAGCGGATTTCGGTCCCGTGCAAGGCGCCGAGGTCGAGCGTGTGGCGATACAGCAGGTAGGCTTCGCGCGCGCCGCTGCTGCTGCCGAGCGAACGCGGATCGGAACTGTCGGATTTCAGCAGATCGAGGTTCAGGTAATTGCTGCCATATTTGTAACCGCTGGCGTGGGTAAAGGCCAGTACATGCTTCTTGATGTGCCCTGGATTGAAGGGCTCGGCAAAGCGCGTGCCATAGCGGTAGCTGACGGCATTGTCGCTCCAGTCCTGCGCAGCGAGCGGCGCGCTGCAGCACAGCAGGGCGGCGCTCGCCGCCGTGAAAAACTTCCTGGTCATGTCTTGGTTCCTGAATGGTTGTCGTGATGGCTGGCCATGGCTTCGGCCGGCTGGCGTTCCACATACACGTCGATGGTGTGCTCGCGCCCATCGTCGACGAGGTCGATCGTATTTCCTTGGTGCGGCTGGCCGTCGAGAACGAGCCGCTCGCCTACCGTTGCGCGCCGTACCGTGACCAGATAATCGGTGCGGCCGCTGCGGTAACGCATGCGCAAGCTGTCCCAGCCTGCCGGCAGCAGCGGCGCCAGCGCCAGGCAGTCGAGCGTGCGCCCAAGGCCGAGCAGCGCGTCGGTCAGCAAGATTTGGGTCCAGCCGGCGACCACGCCGTCGATCATGATACAAGGGGCGCCAGCGTAGCAGCAAGACGCAGCTCCGGTAGCCGACGGTGCGACCGGGTTCGACGCGCGGATCACCTCCCAGGCACGTGTGGCCGCGCCGTCGCCGCCCAGGGCCAGCGCCATCCATGCGGCGCTGCGCCCATCCTGCGGCGTGGCCGTGGCGCTGCCCGCCAGCGCAGGCTGGACGCGGGCGGGGTCGGCGCCGGCCAGCGCGGCCCAGGCCTGCGTTGCCACGGCGCTGTCGCCATCGGCGCCAGCAATGCCATAGGCGCCACCATCCCAGCCATGTTCTTCCGCCTGCGCCTTCAGCGCCAGCACGGCGCCGCGGCAGGTAGTGGCGAAACCAAAATCGGCGCGCCGATCCGCTACCTCGGCGAAGCGCTGCAGCACGGTGGCGAGCACAAAGGCCAGCCGCACGCTCTCGGACTGGTTGGCCGAACGCTGGCCGCCTTCGTGCATGCGGGCGCCCTGCAAGGGCAGCCCGCGCGCGCCAAAGCGCAGGCAGCCGCGCAGGCCATGCACGCAGTACTGGTACAGATCGTCGCCCGCCAGGCGCGTGCCGCTCGACGGATCGCCGCCTGTCGGTTCGCGCAGCACGCCATAGTCGCCGGTCACGCTGGCATACCGGTGCAGTGCGAAAGGCAGCCACAAGAAATCCTCGACCAGGCAGTGCGCGCCGCCGATGTCCTCGCGCGCAGCCCGCAACAGCGCCGCGCGCAGCGTGGCCGGGCTACCGTGCACCGCTGCCATGGCGCCCTGTAATTGCCGGGCAGGACTGGCGCCCATGGTGCCGGCCAGCGCGCCGTAGGGCAGCCAGCCGTTGGCAAAGAGATCGAAGGCCGCATCCGGCGTCTCGACGCGCACGGTGCCGAGCAGGTCGTCCCAGAAGGCATGCACCTGGCGCAGCGCCAGCGCCGCGCCCTTGGCGCCGCCGTGCTGCTGCACGACCCGGCTCGCCGCCAGGCTGTCTGGCCCGGCCACGCCGAGCAGGAACACCAGTTCGGTTTCTGCGTCAGGACGCAGCTCGACCACCACCTGCAGGGCCGCACACGGATCGAGCGCGGCGCCGAACGCCCCCGACAAGCTGCTGCGTTCGAGCGCTGCCGGCCGCGCCAGGCTACGGTGGCGCCCGACAAATTCGCGCCGGTCGGCAGTACACGCCACCTGTGCTGCCTCGACATGGAAGAATCCAACCCGTTCGCCGAACCCAGTGCCGAAGGCATTGCGGGCCATCAGGGCGCCGCTGGCGACGTCGATGCTAGTGACCACCTGCAGGCCGGGGGCCAGGGCGGCATCGTCCATCAGCCATTGTACGTACCCGGTCACCGACAGCCGCCGCGGCGTGCTGGAATTGTTGCGCAGCCTGAGCACGGAATATTTCAATGCGTCTCCAGGCGCGACGAAACAGCGCAGCGTCGATCGGATTCCATGCGCCTCGTGTTCGTACTGCGTGTAGCCGAAGCCGTGGCGCGTCAGGTAAGGCTGGCCCGAGGGCATCGGCCACGGCGTCGGCGACCAGGCCGCGCCGCTGTCGTCGTCGCGCAGATAAAACGCTTCGCCGTCGTGCGCCGTCAGGCGCAGGTCGTCGCGGCCATACCAGGTGCCGCCCTTGCCGTCGGCCGCGGCCGTGGCGCCGAAACCGGCGTTTGCCAGCTTGTTTGCAAGTAGGTTCGCCAATGGCGCCGGCACCGACTGGCTGCCCTGGATCAGATATTCGCGTCCATCCGCCGAATAAGCGCCCACCCCGTCTCCGTACTGAAGCGGCTCGTCGAACGGCGCCGGAGTGCCGGCGCTCCATTGGCCGGCGTTCGCGCGCGCGGCAGAGGGAGCGGTAGAGGGAGCGGTGAAGGGCGCGGGCCAGGCCGGCATGGCCGGCGCCGCGCGGCGCAGCTGGTCGGCCAGCGACCCGTGCTCGCCCAGCAGCAGCACATGCGCCGCCGCGCGCAGCAAGATGCGGTCTTCTTGCTCGATATCTTCCAGCAGATGCACACGAATGCCGTCCTGGGCGCCCAGCGCCAGGCCGGCCACTTCGTCGCGCATGGTGCGGCTGTCGCACAGCACCAGCACGTCGGCGCCAAGGCCGCGCGCATTCCAGTAGGCATGCGCCAGCAGGGTTTCGCTTACCAGGGCGCTGTTCTGGCCCGGCACCAGCACCAGCAGCGGGCGGCCGGCGCCCACGCCATAGGCGTGCAAGGCGGCGCGGCCGCGTACGTTGCGTTCGATGACGCCGGCGTCGGCGCGCAGTCCTGGCACCGGATCGAGCAGGCAGCCGGCCAGCCGGTTGTAGAGCTGGGCCTGCGCCTCACCCAGGCCGGCGTGGCGCAGGAAGGCCTGGCCGTGGATCCATGCGGCGTCGATCGCCCCGGCCACGGCCTGCGCGTCGAGATAGCGCAGCGCCAGGGCGCGCGCGGCGGCGGGAGTGGCGGCCGCGCCCAGCACCAGGTCAACGGTCACCTCTTGGCCGGGCGCCAGCGTGATGCTGCGCCGGATCGCCAGCGCCGGCGCGTGCGGCGCGTCATCCAGCGGCGGCAGCGCGTCGGCAGGATCCAGGCAGGTGCTGCAAAACACCGGTGCACTGGCCTGTGCGCGCACCGTCATCATGTGCAGCACCGAAGGCGCGCCCGCCCCGAACGAGCACAGCATCGCCTGCGCCGCGTCGTCGATGCGCACCGGCTGGCCGGGTTCGCCCTGCGCCGCGTGCGGCGGCGCCAGCACGACATGACTGGTGAGTTCAAGGGTCCGCGGCAGGGCCAGCGTGTTGCGGATGCGCAGTCGCCGCAGCTCGACATCGTCGTTCGGGGCCACCACCACGTCGCACACGATGGCCAAGCCGCGCTCTTCGCGCTCGAACACTGCGCGCGCTTCGGCGAAAACGGCCTGGAAGCGTTCCGGTTCGCCAGATGCCGGGGCCTGCGCCGCCGACCAGGTGTCGCCGGATGCGCTGTCGCGCAGCACGCATCCGAGGCCGCCACCGCCTCCCAGGGGATCGGGCTGCCAGCGCGTGAGCTGGGTGTCGCCCCACCGGCTGTAGCCGCTCGCGTCGCTCGCCAGCATCACGTGATAGCAGCCATTCGAAAGCAGCTGCACTTCTGGCATGGCGCTGGCGGCGCGGTCGATCACGCGCGCGCCGCTCGGCGCCGCCGGGCGCGCCGCGCCGCCATAGGCGGCAGGCGGCGAGGCCCCGCGCGAAGGCAGCGGCTCCTGCAGCAGCGGCAACGCCGCGCGCAGTTCGGGATCGGCGGCGAAGCGGCGCTGCATCGGCGCGTCGTGCAGCGACTGCAGCAGCGCGAGCAGTCCCATGCCCTGGTGACGCGCCACTACCGTGCGTACGACATGCTGCTGCTCGCCATGTGGCAGGCGACCGGGCGTATGGTCGACCGCATCGACGAAACCATATGCGCCGTCCAGGCCTTGGTGCGCCATGCGTTCGAGATTGGCCAGGGCCAGTGATGGGGCCAGCGGCAGCGCCAGCATGGCCGCATACGGCGCGGCCACCAGGTCGGTTTGCGCGGCGCGCCGCAAGGCCGCCGCCGGCACCCCGAAACGGTGCAACTCAAAGCGCAGGGCGGCATCGACTGCATTACAGGCCGACTCCGAAAAACCCCAGGGCATGTCATGCTGGCGCCCGTGCTCCACCTGGGCGCGCACGGCGGCGTGGCCGGCATGCTCGAGCAGGCACTCGCGCCACGACGGCATCAAAAGCTGCGGCGCCAGGTAATCCGACAGCGCGCCCGAGCGCGACAGCAGCAGCTGCTCGGCGCCGGCGATGCGCAGCGGCCGTCCCAGGCTCCACCATTGCTGCTGAGGCAACTGGCCCTGCGCCACCGCCACGAAGCTGGCCATGCTCGCTTCACTGGCGAGCAGGTCGCAACTGTCGGTATCGAGCCGGCCTTCGCGGATGTGGCAACCAGCCGAGAGTATGCCGGTGTGCGGATCGAGCAGCGCGGCGAAGTCCATCGCGCCCAGGCTGCGGGCCTGGGCTGCCAGCTCAGCAGCTTGCGCCAGGAGCGCAGCGGCCTGGGTGCGGCCATCACGTACCAGCCGCGCCAGGTCGTGGTGGGTGCCGGCCGCTGGCTCGATGGCGGCAAGTTCGCGCAGCGTCGGAATGCGCGTCAGGCTGGCGTCGAACACATATTCTTGCGTCGCGCGTATCCACGGCGTCAGGGTCAACAAGTCGTCGCGCACCGCGTGGCATTGCGCCGCCAGACGCCGTGCCCAGTCGCGCAGGTCCTGCGCATGACCCTCGGCCACGGCGGCTTCGAGCGCATCGGCGGCATCGGCGGCATGGCGCAGGCATTCGGACAGGCCGGGCAAGGTGTCGGTCGCGCGGCAGCGCTTCGGGTCGAGCGCGGCCCATATCGCAGCGACCAGCTGGCGCACCGGAGCGGATTGCCCCGCGGCCAGCTCGTCGACCACGTGCAGCGCGGCGCGGATTCCGTCCAGCGCCTGGGGGCCGGCAACCGGCGCATCGGCCAGTTCGTCGAGGCCCGCAGCCAGCGTGCGCATCGACAGCGCCATCCAGCCGCTGTCGGCCGTCGCCACGCAGGCCGGTTCGCACGGCGCGAGGCTGGCGTTGTCGTAGGCGGCAAGATAGTGGCCGTGCCAGCGCTCGAGCAGCGCCATCGACGCCAGCGCGGCGTCGAGCCGCCCGAGCAATGCGCCCAGCGGCAGGTAGCCGAAATCGCGCGCAGCAAGCGTGGCCAGCAGGCCAAGCGCCATGGCGCCCGGAGTGGTGCGTGCGTCCACCAGCGGATGGGGATGTTCCTGCACGCTTTCTGGCGGCAGCCAGTTGTTGTGCGGGCCTGCGTGATCTTCGAAGAAGCTCCAGCTGCGCCGCGCCAGGCGCTGTACAAAGGCATGCCGCGCCGCCGTCAGGCGCGGTGGACGCTGGCGCAGCGGCAGGCTGGTCCACCACGCAAGCACCGGCGACAGGAACCACACCAGCAACACCGGCGCGGCAGTAAACAGAGAATAGGGGTTGGCGAAGGTCAGCAACAAGGCAACCGCCACGGACAGCGTCGGCGAAATCCACATCGTGATCCAGTTGTTGGCGATCACGCGGCCGGGACGCGACAGCGCCGGCAAGCGCCACTCGAGCTGGCGCCGGCGCGACACGTGGCGGCGCCATACCGCGCGCGCGATGCCATCGAGCTGGCACCACGCGGCATGTGGCAGGAAGCTGGCCGCCAGCGCCGCGCGCACCAGCGCCACCCTGGCACCGCGGGCCCAGGCATCGAGGTGCTGGCGCCAGGGAGCGTCGTGCGGCCGGTCGGCCAGCGCCACCAGGCTGCCGGCCAGCGCAGGCAAGAACAATACCGACAGCACGGCGCCGATCCAGAACGCGGGCGCGGCCAGCGTGCTCCAGCACAGCACCAGCAGCAACACCAGCGCCGGGGCCACCAGGCTGTCGCGCAGCGCATCGACCAGCTGCCAGCGGTAGGCTGGCGTCATGGGGTTGGCTTCGCGCGGCGTGCCGGCCTGGCCCACGACAGCGCGCACCCAGCCCGCCGACTGCCAGGCCGCGCGCACCGTGCGGTGGCGGCGCACGGCGTGCTCGCCGTAGCTGTCGGGGAAGGCTTCTTCGAGCCGGACGCCGCAGTCATGCGCGGCATGCAGGCAACCCTCGTCGACCGCGCCTGGCTTGAGCAGCGCATCGTCGGGCAGGCGTTCGCGCAGTACCCGCTCGTAGGCATCGACGTCGTAGATCGCGGCCCAGCCGAACATGCCCTGGGTGTCGCATTGGTGTCCGGCCAGCGCCGCGGCCCAGGTACCGCGCGCCCCGGCCCACAGGCGCTGGTAGCGCGTGCCCTGCCTGCCGGGCAGCGCGCCACCGATGACCGGACGCAGCATGGCGTGGCCCTCGAGGATACGGGTGCCGCCGGCATCGAGCACCGGCTGGTTCAGCGGATGGGCCATGGCGCCGACCAGTTGCCTGGCTGCGTCGCGCGGCAGGTCGATCGCGGCGTCGAGCGTGATCACGTAGCGTACTTCCGCCAGGCCGGTCGTGTTTCCAGCGGTGCGGGAAAAACGCTCGCGCCCGCAGTCGGCCCCGCGCGCGGCCAGACAGGCATTCAGGTCGGCGAGCTGGCCGCGGCGGCGCGCACGGCCGATCCAGGCCTGCTCGCCGCTGTTCCAGGTGCGCGGACGCTGCAGCATCAGGAACGGTTCGACGCGCTGCGTGAGCGTGACCGGCTGGCCGTCTTCGTCCTGCGTCTCGAAGCTGTGGCGCTGGGCATGCTTGCGGTTGAGGGCCTCGATGGCCAGGACCGCGCGCTCGACCAGTGCCGCATCGCCGGGCAGCGCTTCGGCGTCGGCATCGTGCAGGTCGGCCAGCAGGCACAATCGCAGGCGCGGGTCGCGGTTGGCCAGGTAGCGCACTTCCAGGTCGCGGCACAGGGCGTCGACCTGGGCACCGGTCGTCAGGCGCGCGGACACCGCCACCAGTGCCTGGGCCTGGCTCGGTATGCCATGGCTGAAGTCCATGCGTGGCGTGGCGGGGGGACGTGCCAGCCAGGTCGCCATCAGGTCGACCAGCGCCGTGGCCAGCGCGCTGGCGCCGGTCAGCGCCAGCAGCGCAACAATGGCCTGCAGCGCGAGGCCGGCACCGCCCTGGCGCGCGCAGACGACGGCGGCCACTGCAAACAGCAGCGTGAGCAGGCAAGTGGCGCCGATGCGCAGCGCAAGCGACGTGGCACCAGCGCGCCGGCGCAGCCACGCGTCGGCGCCAGGTCGCGCCTGAAGGCGCGCCTCGAGCGCGCCGGCGCCCGGACCGCACAGGTAGTAACCAATATGGCGCTGGCGCGGGTCAAGGCCGCCTTCGGCCGGCGCCCGGTGCACGTCTGCCAGCGCCAGCGCCGCTTCGGCCACCTCGGACTCGAGCCGCCTGCTGCTGCGCGCCAGTGTTTCGATGCTGTGCCGGTACAGGTCGCGGGTTGGGCCATCCATGCGCGCATAGCATCCGGCCGGGTCGGCGCGCAAACTGGCCTCGACCGGGCTGGTTTCTTCTAGCAGCGCGCGCCAGTCGATCGCGCCGAACTGGCGCAGGCTGGCCAGGCAGTGGCCAGCATCGATCGCGTCCGCCGCCAGCGCGTCGGCATCGTCTTGCACCTGCTGCGCGATGCTGGAGCCGTCGTCGGCCAGGCGCGCATCGATCCAGGCCAGCGCCTGTGCCAGCGCCCCGCCCCGCCCCTGCAGCTGGCGCGTGAGTTCGGCCACGAAGCTGCTGCCCATGGGCTGGACCGCGCGCGCCATGTCGGCCACCAGCAGGATCAGGTCACCCGAGCGGTGCTCGGCGGTATCGCGCATGCGCGTGGCCCAGCCTGCCGCCAGCGCCCGCGCGTGGCAGTCACGTTCGCAGCGCAGTGCAATGTCGCGCAGGCGGCCCAGCAGCGCCAGGCGCAGCGCCGCCGGAAGCAGCCGCAACTCGGCCAGCAGCAGCGGCGTGTCCTTGGGCTGGCCATCCTGGTAGGCGGCAATGAAGCGCGCCAGGCTGGCATGCTCGATGCGGCCGCCGTTCTGGGCGGCCACCTCTTGCGCCAGCACTTGCACGCGCGCGGCGGCCGGCTGCTCCAGGCAGGGCAGCACGCCTTCGTCGCCCAACAGCTGGCCGCGGGCCAGCCGGAACTGGGCATCGATCAAGGATGCATGCTCGACAATGGTGCTGGCGGCGTCCGGCAAGTCGCGGCCGTCCAGACGCGCGCGGTCGAGCGCCTGGACGGCCGCATCGAGCGCACTGGCATGGGTGGCGAGCAATATGCGCAGGCCGGGTGCGCCGTCGCCGCCGGCTAGCCGGTGGCGCGATGCAAGCTGGCGCGCGTGCCGGGTCAGGCGGGCAGCGCGCTGCGTGGCGTTCATCGGTACGTCATTGCCGCCGCTACCGGTACCAGCTTGCAGCGGGGACGCGGATTCGGCCATCGGGTTTTTTTCCAGGTTCAACAGGGTTCTCGATACTGAGGCGTGCGCTGTCGACTGCTGGCACGCCGGGCGCCCGGGGCGGTTCAGTAAGGCGGGTCAGTAGACGAACATGGCTGGGCGCGCACGGCCACCACCATGCTAGAAGAAGGTGGCGGCGCCCACTGTGCGGTGACGTACACTGGAGACCGATGCGCGGCCGGGTTGCAAGACGCCGTCGCCGCAGTCGGCCTGTCGACCTGTCTGGAAGAGCTCAGCCGGCCAGCGCCAGCCCACCCGAAACATGCCAGGCCTGGGCGTGGCCAAGACCACGCAACAGGCGCGCGGCGCGGGCACTGCGATTGCCGCTGCGGCACACGAACACCAGCGGACGGGCTGCGCCATCGAGCCAGGCCGCGGCCTGCCCGGCCAGCTGCGACAGTGGAACATGCTGGGCCGCGCGCCCCCGCAAGCGTGCGGCGCCCGCCGCGTGCTCGGGCGGTTCGCGCACGTCGACCAGCAAGGCGTCCGGATTGGCTTCCAGCAAGGCATGCGCAGCCGCCGCATCGAGATGCATGCCGTCTTCGGGCAAGGCGTCGGCGCCCGGCCGCGACACCGCGGGTTCGCCCATCCGGTGGCAGCACAAAACCGTGGCGGCGATCAACGCTTCGTGTGGCATGACGCCAAACACGAAGCGCACGGCGTGCCCGGGCAGGCCGGCGCCGTCGGTACGACCGAGCAAAAAGGCATTGCCGTTCCTGACCAGCAGGTCCTGGCCCAGTGCGATCGATTCGGGTGCGCCGGCGGCAGTGGGCCGCCCCGGCCAGCCTGGCGCCACCGCCATCAGTTCACCCAGCGCATCGGCCCCGCCGGCGCCCGGGCTGGTGTCGAAACAGGCCGTTAGCCGACAGCTGCGCGCGCGCAGATCGGCGGCAATGCGCGGCGCCAGCGCCAGCGGGGGGTCGATCGCGATGCATTCGCGCCCCGCGGGGTCGAACAGCAGCCAGCCACTGGCGCCGCCATCTTCGAGCTGCTGCAGCCCCGCCGGCGCGCTTGCCGCCGTCAATGCCCGGCCACAGTCAAGGATCCGGGCGCAGGCCGCATCGACAAAGGCGTCGTCCACCAGCGGGCCGAACGACATGCGCACGGCTGCCGCGCTGCGCGCTGGCGGCACCCCCATGGCGTCGAGCACATGGCTCGGCGCGGTCTTCGCAGCCGAACAGGCCGAGCCGGCGCTGACGCGCACGCCGGCGGCATCGAACAGGTCGAGCAGTTCCTTGCTGCTGCGGCCCGGCACCGAAAAATTGAGCGTGGTCGGCAGGGCATGCGCCAGCGGCGCGTTCCAGACAAGATCCGGGAAGGCCTGGCGCAGCGCGGCTGCCAGCCGGTCGCGGCATGCCAGCAGCCCGGCGTGGGAGCGGAACGTGCCGCCCGCTTCCAGCGCGCCGAGCACCGCGCCAAGCGCGGCGATGCCGGCCATGTTCTCGGTGCCCGAGCGCTGGCCGCCTTCCTGCCCACCGCCGCACATCAGCGGCGTGTAAGGCGCGTCTTCGCGCACATACAGCATGCCGATACCTTTCGGGGCGTACAGTTTGTGACCCGAGAACGGCGCGTAGTCGATGCGCGTGCGATCCAGCGCCAGGGGCAGCTTGCCAAGCGCCTGCACGCAGTCGACCATCCATAGCGCCGGGCTGGCGGTGTCGCGCAGCACGGCCGCGATGCCGTCCAGGTCGGAGACGATCCCGGTCTCGTTGTTTGCCGCCATGGTGCACACGAAGGCCGCGCGCGGCGCCAGTTCTCGCAGCAGGTCCAGCCGGTGACGCCCGTCGGCGTCCACCGGCAGCGTGCGCAGCTCCAACCCCGTGCCCAGCAGCCGGTTCCAGTGCGCCAGGCTTTCCGGCACCGCCTTGTGCTCGGTGGCGCCAACCAGCAGCAGGTCGCCGCACGAGATACCACGCAAGCGCCGCTCGCGCACCGCGCACAGCGCCGACAGGACCGCGGTCTGGATGCCTTCGGTGGCGCCACTGGTAAACATCACCCGCCCCCGGGCCGCGCCCAGCACGCGACGCGCGGCGGCGCGGGTCGCATCGAGCAAGGCCTTAGCGCGCAGGCCGGCCGCGTGGCTACTGCTCGGATTGCCGAAACAGTCCTGCATGGTGGCGTTGGCAGCCGCGGCGGCTGCCGGCAGCACCGCTGACGTGGCATTCGCGTCGAGGTAAAGTTCTATGATCATAAAGAATTACAAAAAGGTAATTAGTTGCTTCGGATCGTGTTATCGTTGACGGATATGCTACGGAATTGACCCGGTCATTGCATACCAAGTTTCCTGCCAAATTCAGTCTGATTGGCATATCTATTCTCCATATATCCAATTTGGAAAATGAATTCACTCGACAAGTTTGATTGCGCCATTCTGGCCGCATTGCAGGCGGACGCTACCCTCTCGATTTCCGGCCTTAGCGAAAAGGTCGGGCTGTCCAGCACCCCTTGCTGGAAGCGCGTCAAGCGCCTGGAAGAAGACGGGTATATCGAAAGCCGTGTCAGCATCGTCAACCGCAACAAGGTCGGGCTGCCGGTGACGGTGTTTGTCAGCGTGCGCACCAGCGAGCATGATGAAAAATGGCTCGAGCGGTTCGCGGCGGCCGTGGTCGCACTGCCGGAAGTGCTCGAATTTCACCGTATGAGCGGCGACGTCGACTACCTGCTCAAGGTGGTCACCACCGACATCGCCGGCTACGACCGTTTCTATAAAAAGCTGATCAAGGCCGCGCGCCTGGATGGCGTCTCGTCCGCGTTCTCGATGGAGCAGATCAAGTGCACCACGGCGCTGCCGCTGGAACTGATCTCGCACGGGCTGCCCGCCTGAGTTCAAACACAGCGCTGAATCGTGCGATGATGGCGACGTTGAATTCACAATGATGGAGACCAAGCAATGCCAATCAAGATGAACATCGCGCCGTTGGCGCTGGCCGCGCTGCTGGCCGTGCATGCCGCGGGTGCGGGCGCCGCCGAGCAGGTCGTGAAAATCGGGGTAAGCGGTCCGCTGTCGGGCTCCAACGCCTTTGCCGGCAAGGACAACGAGAACGGCGTGCGCCTCGCCATCGAAGAACTCAACGCGCAAAACCTCCAGGTTGGCGGCAAGCTGCTGCGCTTCCAGTTGCAATCCGAAGACGACGGCGGCGATCCGAAACAGGGCGTGGCCGTGGCGCAGAAGTTCGCCGACGCCGGCGTCAAGTTCGTGCTCGGCCCGTACAACTCGGGCGTGGCGATTCCCGCCTCGCGCGTCTACAACGACAATGGCATCCTGATGTCGACCGTCGGCACCAATCCCAAGATCACCCAGTCCGGCTACCCGACCGTGTTCCGCATCGTTGCCAGTGACACCCAGGTGGGCGGCTCGGTCGCCTCCTATGCGGCCAAGGAACTGAAGATAAAGAACATCGGCATCATCGACGACCGCACTGCCTTCGGCCAGGGCATCGCGATGGAATTCAAGCGCCAGGCCCGGGCCAACGGCATCAAGGTGGCGGGGCATGAATACACCACCGACAAGGCCAGCGACTTTGCCGCCATCCTGACCGCCCTCAAGGCCAAGCGCGTCGATGCAATCTTCTTCGGCGGCTATGCGCCGCAAGCGGCCCCGATGGTGCGCCAGATGAAGGCGCTTGGCCTGAATGTGCCGCTGCTCGGTGGCGATACCCTGTGCAGCCCCGAGATGGCGAAGCTGGGCGGCGCGGCGGTCGGCGAGAACGTGCGTTGCGCGCAGGCCGGCGCCATCGTCGCCCGGCAACCGGGTGGCCCGGCCTTCATCAACAGCTACAAGGCGCGCTTCAAGCGCGAGCCGGACGTGTACGCGCCGTCGTTCTACGACCAGACCAAGTTCATCGCGCAGGCCATGAAGAGCGCCAACTCGACCGACGCGGCCAAGGTCGGCGCGGCGATGCATACGATCGGCTACCAGGGCGTGGTTGGCAAATACGGCTATGACCCGAAGGGCAACCTGAAGCAGACCGCCGTCACCGTCTACACGTTCAAGAATGGCGCATTGACGCCGCTGGCCAGCTACTGATTCACGAGGAACCACGATGAAAGCACTTTTCACCTTGGGCGCGCTCGCCGCAGCTGCCCTGCTGACCTGCGCGCCGGCATCCGGCGCGCCGACGACGCCACCCAAGCCTGCCGCCGCTGCAGTCAGCGCCGAAAGCCGCCAGATCAACGCCCTGGCTGACGAATACTACGAGTCGCTGGCGCGCTTCGAGCCGGTATGGGCGACCGAAAACGGCGACAGCCGTTTCAACGACAAGTTGGGCCTGTCGATCTCGCCGAGGCTGCGCCAGCAGCAGTTCGCGCTCTACCGCAGCTACTTGCGGCGGCTCAATGCGATCCCGCGCGAGCGCCTGGGCAGCCGCGACCAGACCAGCCACGACGTCCTGAAGTTCGAGCTCGAGACCGCGCTGAGCCTGGCGCCCTTCCCGGAACACCTGCTTCCGATCGACCAGATGATCAGCATGCCGGTAATCATGGCGAACTACGCCGGTGGCCAGGGCGCACAGCCGCTCGCTACCGCGCGCGACTACCGCGCCTACCTGAGCCGCCTGAACCAGCTGGTGCCGCACATCGACCAGTCGATCGTCAATATGCGCGAAGGGATCCGGCGCGGTGTGGTGCAGCCGCGCGAGCCGATGCTGTCAAGCCTGCCGCAGTTCAAGCAGCTGGTAGCGGGCAAGCCGCAAGACAGCATCTTCTATACGCCGATCAAGAACATGCCAGCGAGCTTCTCGGCAGCCGAGAAGCGCAGCCTGACGCAGGCCTACCGCAAGGCGATCGCCAACAAGCTCAATCCGGCCTTGAAGCGACTGGCGACCTTCATCGAGAACGACTACCTGCCCAAGACCCGTACCAGCGCCGGCTGGAGCGCGCTGCCGCAAGGCGCCGCCTGGTATGCGGCGCGTGCCGCGGCGATGACCACCACCAGTCTTACACCAGACCAGATCCACCAGATCGGCCTGAAAGAAGTCGCGCGCATCCAGGGCGAATACGGCGAGATCGGACCGAAGATGGGCTACACCGGCCCCGCCGCCGGCCTGCCGCGCTGGGTGTCGGAGCAGCCCAGGTTCAAGCCCTTCACTTCCGACCAGCAGGTGATCGACGTCTACCGCGAGCTCGATGCGACAGTGCGCACCAAGCTACCAGCCCTGTTTACGCTCATGCCCAAGTCGCCGCTCGACCTGCGCCTGGAGCCGGAACTGTCGCGTGCAACCGCGTCCGACCACTACACGCCGCCAGCGGCCGATGGCTCGCGTCCGGGCGTGTTCTGGTCGGTGGTGAACGATCCCAAGGAGTACGGCAGCACCGGCATGGTCACGCTCTACCTGCACGAAGGCCAGCCTGGCCACCACTTCCACATCGCCCTGGTGCAGGAGCTGGGCTTGCCGAACTTCAGAAAGTTTGGCGGCAATAACGCGTTTACCGAAGGCTGGGCGCTGTACGCCGAGACCTTGGGCAAGGAGATGGGCCTGTTCGACAAGCCCGAAGACTATTTCGGGCACCTGAACGACGAGATGCTGCGCGCCGCGCGGCTGGTAGTAGACACCGGCCTGCATGCGAAGGGCTGGAGCCGCGAGCGCAGCATCCGCTATCTCCAGGATACGCTGGGCTATTCGCAAGCCGAGGCGCGCGCGCAGATCGAGCGCTACATGGTGTGGCCGGGCCAGGCGCTGGGCTACAAGATCGGCTCACTGAAGATCATGGAGCTGCGCAAGCGCGCGCAAGACGCGCTGGGCAGCAAGTTCAGCCTGCCGGAGTTCCACCGGGTGGTGCTCGATGAAGGCACGCTGCCGCTGGCGGTGCTGGAGAAGAAAGTCGACGCATGGATCGCGGCGTCTAAATAGCCCTTTTCTACGTAGCGTGGACAGGATGGCTCTGCCCACGCTACGCGTGCAAGCCGCAGCGGGGTTCGATGCGTGCTTAGCCGATCATGAACACCGGGTACCTTCTCCACTCCGGCTCGCGATAGCGCTCGCAATTCGCAAAGATAAAGTCCAGCACCGCTTCCTGGTTGCCCAGCAACGCCGCATTGTCGCGCTTGAAGGTTTCGAACTTCGCCGCCAGCGCCGGCTCGTCGTTGAGCAGTTCGGCCGCGTGGTCTTCGAACACGTAGTCTGAATACGCCTCTTTTTTCTCCAGCACGCTGTTAAAGAAACCCCAGCGGAAGAAGCTGTCGTGGCCGAGCGGCTCGAGCGTTTCGACCGCATAGCGCGCCTGGTCCTGGTCGAGCGGCACGATATAGTCGCCGGCGCGCAGCTGGACCTGGCCGCGGCGCTTTTCCAGCACCACGTCGTCGTGGAACATGTGGCCTTCGTAGGCGTTCGGGCGCGAGCTCACCGACACGATGTGGTAGTAGTCGACCTCTTGCATGCGATCGGCGTCCACGCGCTCGAGACGCACGCCGTTCCACTTTAGGCGCTCGATCGCCTCGACCCACTGTTGCGGCACGACGTAGGCGCGCGGCGCAGGCACCGTGATATCGGCCGGGAAGCTGTTGTAATAGGCGATGTCGCGCTCCCACGGGCTGCTGCGGTCGTACCACAGGCGGGTGTAGGTGCCCAGCACGCTCGGCTTGTACCTGGCTTCATAGCCCTTGAAGCGGAACGAAGACGGATTGGTCTCGTCCATCGCCCAGTGGATCGGCCACTCGGCACGGGTACGGCCGCGCTGCCTGGCGGCGCGCCGCAGGGCCTGGATCTGGCCGGCGTTGTGCACCGTGAATTCCAGTGCAGTCTCCACCAGCGCGCGCATCGATTCGTAGCGATCCTGGAACGGCTTGAGCATGTGCGTCTCGGGCATGAAGCCGATCGTGTGATGCAGCGCCGCGTAGCCGGTCGAAAAGCGTGCGGTCTCCAGGAATTCGGCAATGCCGTGGTCCGGGCTGTCCTTCACCGGGTTCACATAGGGGCAGGTCGGCCAGCCGCGCGCTTGCATGCCGGCATACATGGCCGGCAGCATGGTCGAACGCAGGAAGCCGCCGAGTTCCTCGCCCAGCTTGTCGGCCTGCGTGTGGATCAGCGTCATGGTATAGCTGTAGTCGGCGCCGTTCGAGGTATGGGTGTCGACCATCACGTCCGGGTCCCAGGCGGTGAACAGCTCGTTGAACACGCGGGCGGTCAAGGTGTCGCACTTGACGAAGTCGCGGTTCAGGTCGAGGTGACGGCTGTTGCCCCGAAAGCCAAATTGTTCCGGGCCGTCCTGGTTCACGCGCGAGGTGTCGGCGCGATTGAGGCTGCCATCGACGTTGTACAGTGGGACGAACAGGAACACGGTCTTGCCCAGCGCGGCCAGGCGCTCGGGCTGGGTACAGAAGTCGCGCACCAGCGCCATGCAGCTGTCGACGCCTTCCGGCTCGCCCGGATGGATGCCATTGTTGTTGAAGAAGACCGGACGGCCGGCGCGCTTGAGCTCTTCGCGGTCGAATACGCCGTCGCTGGTGACCACGCCGGCGTGGATCGGCACGCCGGCATCGGACACGCCTACCTGGGAAAAGCGCAGCACGCCGGGATAGCGCAGCGCGAGCGCTTCGTACCAGGCGATGCAGTCGCGCAGCGTAGTGGTCTGGTTCAAGTTGCCCTGTTCGTAAGGGGTGGACAGTTCGTTGGCCATGGTTGCCTGTAGGTGTGATTAAAAAGGAGCCGGCACGGGCACCGGCGCAGTTAACGGCAGCGTGATTGCCAGCACGGTGCCGCCGCCTGGACTGGAGCGCACGTCCATTACGCCGTGCACCGCGTAGACGCGCTCGCGCATGCCGATGATGCCGATGCCTTCCGAGGCGCTGGCCGGATCGAAACCGTTGCCGTCGTCGGCGACGACGATACGCAGCGTCTGCGCGCCTTCGTCGAGCACCAGCCGCACTTGCGCCGACGTCGCCTGCGCGTGCTTCATGATGTTCGACAGTGCTTCTTGCACGATGCGGTAGGCCGAGATGGCCAGCTCGTTGGGCAGGCGCGAGAGATCGCCCTCGCCGTGGAATTCGAAACCGCAGCCGGATCCGCTGTCGTAGTGACGCACCATTTCTTCCACCGCGCCGTGCAGTCCCAGCATGTCGAGCACCTCGGGACGCAGGCGCCGCACCAGGCGGCGGCCATTGGCGTACAGGTCGAGCGCCAGCTTGGTGATGGCCTGCGACTTGCGCCCGATCTCGTCGATCTCCGGACCCGGCGCCGCCTTGGCCGCCAGCGCCCCGATGGCCTGCGCTTCCAGGCGCGCGGCGATCAAGGAGGCATTGAGTTCGTCGTGGATCTCGACCGCGATGCTCTTGCGCTCGTCTTCGATGATCGAGTTCACCTTCTGGATCAGTTTGCGCTTGTCGGCGTCGGCGCGCAGCGCTTCGTTGCGCGAGGCCAGCAGGTCGCGGGTGCGCTCGGCTACCTTGTTCTCGAGGTCGCGCTTGGATTCGTCGAGCGCCAGCGCCATCTCGCCGATCGAGGCCTGCAGCTCGCCCATCTCGCCGCCGGTAGTGACGGGCAGGTGCACGCCAAAGTCGCTGTTGCGGATCCGGCTCAGGGCCCCGATTGCTTCACGCAGCGGCACCGTGAGCGAGCGCGCCAGTACCCAGGCCAGGATGCCGCTCACTGCCAGCGCCAGCGCGGCGATGCCCAGCTCGAACTGGAACCGGCGGGTCTGCTTGGCCATCATGTTCGACGGCGACATCGTCACCCTTACCCAGCCGACGATCTCGGTGGTGAGCGTCGGTGGGCGCAGCAGGCTCGACGCCGACACATGCGGCGTGCCGTTATCGGTGAACAGGTTGATCCACACCACCTGCTTCTTGATCGGCGCCTCGTAGTAATGCTTCTGGGCGTCGATCGCCGATTCGGAATCGACGCGCACCGCCTGGGCGCCGTCCACGCCCACCACTTCGATGCGATACAGGCTGCTGTCCGACTGCACCAGGCCGTTGATCGTGAGGCGCAGGTCGGACAGGTTGCCGGAAATGACGTTGTACTCGCTGGTCTCGGCCAGCGCGCGCGCCAGGATACGTCCGCGCTCGGACAGTTCCTCGGCCACCTGCGAACGGTGCGAATACCACGAATACCACACGAAAGAGGTGAACAGGCAGGCCACCGGCAGCATGGTGATGAAGGTCATGCGCCGGCCGATGCTCCAGCCGCGCCAGAAGCGCAGCGTCATGGCGCCGGAGCCGGCGCCATGCGCACGGCCGAGCGCGCCGGTGAGCGTGCGAAGCGGCGCGCTTCGTCGGACACGCGCACGTCGAGCGAACGCGCCACGCCTTCATTGACCAGGGTGCGGAAGTAGCGCGGGAATTGCGGCGGGGCCAGCTCGCCGGTGGCCACGAAACTGGCCGCGATCTCGGCTACCTGGGTATTGATGTCTTCGATCTCTGAATAGGTGGTGGCAAGCGCACCGACTTTCACCATGTCGGCCGAAAAGCCAATCACGCCCTGCTTGCGGCGGTAGGTCGAGAGCAGGATGTTGCGTACGTTCTCGGGGTTGTAGACGTCGCCGTCGGGCAGCGCCAGCAGCACCTCGGCGCGCGCCATGCGGTTGAGCGTGTGATTAATGTCGTCGTCCAAGGCCAGCGGCTGCACCTCGACTTCGCTTTCCAGCTCGGGGCGCAGGAAGGCAGTGTCGCGCCCCAGGATCGCGCCCACGCGTACCGGCCGGCGGTACAGCAGCGCGGCCAGGCGCAGCTGGTCGGCCGGCGCCGGTTCGGCGTACACCGCGGTCATGGAGGCGGCACGCCCCGGCACGCCCTTGGTCACCGCGCGCCACACCTGGCTCGAGGTGAAGGCCGAGATGACGACGCAGTCGCAGCGGCGCCCGACCGCATCGCGCAGCGCGGTGGGACCGATCGCGACATACAGCATGCGGCGGCGCTGGGCCAGCTCGGTGCGAAAGGCGCCAAAGGTCGGCACCAGCCGCTTGTACAGGTCTTCGGCGATGCGGCGCGTGACCTGGCTGTCGTCGCCGGTGATGATCTGGAAGCGAAAGCCCGTGACTTCTTCGTCCTTGACAGGATCGGCCTGCGCCGCGCCGGCGAGCAGCGCGAGCGCCGCGGCGCCGCTCAGGAGCCGATACGGCAGTTGTGTCAAGCGGCGCATCGCGCCACCTAGGGTTCGATCAGGCCGTGCTTCACGGCCAGCAGGGTGATGTTGGCCTGGCGATGCACCCCCAGCTTTTCCTTGATCGACTGGCTCACGTTGCTGATGGTCTTGGTCGACAGGTCGAGCTTCTCGGCGATTTCGGCATTGGTCATGCCCTCGGCCATCAGCTTGAAGATCTCGAGCCCGCGCTCATCGAGCTGCGATTGCGGCGTGACGTCGCCGCGCACTGCCAGGCTGGCCAGGCGCGAGGCGATCTGGGGCAGGAAATACAGCTTGCCGTCGTGCGCATGGCGCACCGCGGTGACCAGGTCGGACGGGTCGCAATCCTTGGTGACAAAGGCATGCGCGCCCAAGCGGTAGGTTTCCTTGATCAGGCTGTCCTGGTCGAACTGGCTCAAGAAAATGATCTTCGCCCCCGGGTCGTTCTTCAGGATGCTTTGCGCGGCATCCAGGCCGGTCAGTTCGGTGCCGAAGCGCATGTCGAGGATCACCACGTCGGGCTGTTGCGCCGCATACAGCGCCACCGCCTCGCTCGGGGTCTTGGCCTGGCCTACCACCTGCATGTCTGCCGCTTCCAGCGACATGGCAAAGCCGGTCATGACGATCGGATGGTCGTCGGCCAGCATCACGCGAATCGGTTTTTTTTCTTCGGACACTACTTTTGCTCCTGTCTTGAGGCCCGCTGACATTCGCTTACCAAGTTCTGGCAGCTCGGTGTGCCAATCGACGGAATGGGTGCGGGCAATAGGATGATTATTTCATACAACGCGTCACGATGCGAGCGCCCCTTTTTCTCCTGCTCTGATGGTTCGCATCCGACCCATGGCATGCAGAATTACTATTAAATCGCTTTACTTATTGCTATGCCATGGCATATATTGCTTCTACAGCCTGTCAGAAGCAGATTTTTCCTGTCATAGAAAGTTTGGCGACCTGGTCGCCTAACCACAATAAAAGGAGATCGCCATGCATTTTTCGCAAATCAATGAAGCTCCCGGCGGCAAGGCCGGCAAGTTCGCCCTGGTCGCAGGCCTGCACGCGCTGCTCGCTGTAGGCGCGATGAGCGCGATGAGCAGCAAGACCATCAGCCTGCCGGCCCTGCTGGAAGACCAGATCGTGTGGATGCAGCCCGAGATTGCGCCGCCGCCGCCGCCGCCGCAACCGCCGCAACCGCGAGCGAGCGTCTCGACGCCCGACATCGTCGTACCGAAGCAGGAGCTCGACACCACCCCGCCGCCGATGGATGACCTGGTGCAGGCCAGCACCGAGGCCGATCTGGCGCCACAGCCGGCACTGCCCTCGCACAACGACGCCGCACCTGCGCCGGCTGACGCCGGCAGCAATCCGGGGGTAATGGGCAGCGCCGTGCTGGCCGATGCCGATAGCTGCGCCAAGCCGGCCTATCCAGTCAATGCGGCGCGCAATGGCGAGACTGGCACCGTGACGCTGGCGCTGATGGTGGGCACCGACGGCCGCGTGCAGGGCTCGCGGGTGCAGCAATCGAGCGGCTCGCGCGAGCTCGATCGCGCCGCGGTCAACGCCCTGAGCCTGTGCCAGTTCAAGCCGGCCATGCATGCCGGCGCCGCCCAAGCCGGATGGGCGCAGATCGCCTATGTCTGGACCCTCGAGTAGGTATTACCCGGTTTTCCCCTCTTGGCCCGCCCCAGCTTTTAGCCTGGCGGGCTTTTTTTCGCCTGCTGTACTGATAACAACTACCGATAACAACTACCGATAACAACGACCGATAACAACATCAACACCGGAGAGAGACAATGCCGACCACTGTATTTTCTAGGGTGCAGCCGCGCACCCCTGGCCTGGCCGCGATCGCGGCCGCCTGCCTGACCCTGCTGGCGCTGGCCTGGCTGGCGATCGCCCCTGCGACGCCGCCGCTGCCGCCGGCCGCGGCGCCCGATGTCGGGCGCATGCTGCGCCACGTGGCCGTGCTGGCTGCCGAACCGCGGCCGATCGCGACCGCGGCCAACGCCAGGGCGCGCGACTACATCGTCGAGCAGCTGCGCGGCATGGGACTGGCACCGATACTGCACCGAGCCACCGTGAAGAAAACCACGGTGCAGTTCTGGGGCGGCCGCCATGTCACCCTGGGCGTGGTGCGCAACATCGTCGTACGGCTTCCGGGCAACGCCCCACAGCAGCCATCGCGGCCCTCACTGCTGCTGGCAGCGCACTATGACACCGGCAAGGCCACGCTGGGCGCGGCACGCTCGGGCGCGCAGGTGGCGGCGCTGCTGGAAACGGCCAGGGCGCTGCGTGCCGGCCCCGCACATGCGAACGACATCGTGCTGCTGTTCGCCGATGGGGAGACGGTTGGCGCCCTCGGGGCGCAAGGCTTCGCCGAACAGCATCCGTGGGCGCGCGAGGTGGGGCTGGCGGTGCGCTTCGATAGTGCCGGCAGCGCCGGAGCGCCGATGCTGGTCGATGCCGCCGGGGCCGGGAGCGCGGTGCTGCGCGGCGTTGCCACGGCAGTGCCGGGCCTGGAGGGTTCTGCCCTGGCGGCGGCGCTGGCCAGGCTGCTGCCCGAGCCGCTGCGCATTGGCCCGCTCGCGCGAATGGACGCCCCTGCCCTGCTGTTTGCAAATACCGGCAAGCGCTTCGACGCCAGGCACGTGCTCGATACGCCGCAGCGCCTGGACCCGGCCATGCTGGCGCAATCGCACGCCACCATGCTGGGCCTGGCGCGTCACTTCGGCAATGCCCCGCTGGCGCGCGGCGTCCATTACGCGCACAGCTATTTTGCCCTGCCGCTGGTGGGCAACGTCGAGCACTCGGCCTACCTGTCCTGGGCGCTGGCGCTGCTTAGCTGCGTGCTGCTGGTGCGCGGCTACCGGCGCGCCCTGGCGCAGGCCGGCACTTCGGTGGCGCCGCTGGTACAGGGCTTTTTTGGCATTGCGCTGATCCTGCTGGCGGCGCGCATGGTCCTGTGGGAGCGGCGCGAAGAAGTCATTGCGCTGACGCAGGCCGCCAGCCACGAGCCGGCGCTGGTGTTCGCCATCATGGGCAGCTGCCTGTTCGTCGGCGCGCTCTACCTGCTGCGCTGGCTGGCCGGCGGTGTCGCGGTGTTCCTCGGGGCGATGGCCTGGATCGCCGCGGTCCTGGCCGGGGTGTTACTGGTCGCGCCCGAGCTAGCCTATGTGCTGGCCTGGCCGCTGGCGGCGGCACTGGGCGCCTTTACCGCCTTGCAGCATGCCCGCGGCGCCCTGCCGCGCCTGGCCATCGTCGCCGCGGGCTGCGTGCCGGCGGCCGTGCTGCTGGTGCCCGCGCTGGTTGGCACCTGGACCACGCTGGCGCCGCAGGGACTGTATGTGCCTGCGTTGATCATCGCCATCCTGGTGCTGTGCTTTGCGAGCATGCTCCTCCTGGTACCGGTCGGGCCGGTCGCAGGACCGGCGCTGGCACTGGTGTTTGCCGGCTGTGCGGTGCTGCCTGCACCCGCGGCCGACGCCGCCCCGGCTGCGCCGGAACGCGCGCAGGTAGAACCGAACCGGCTGGTCTATTTCAAGGACATGAACAGCTGGCGCGCCTACTGGTTGCTGCCGCCGCAGCAGCTCGACAGCTGGTCGAGAGGGCTGTTCCCGGACCTGGCGGCGCCGGCGATCCATGTCGACGTCTTCGGTTGGCACAGCCCGCGCCAGTGGTATGCGATTGCGCCGCGCGACGACCGCATTGCGTTTCCCGAAGCCCGGGTGTTGAAGAATCCGGCCCTGGCCTGGACCAATGCGAAGCCCGCCACGCGCCAGGTCGAATTCACCTTGCGCTCGCAAAACCGCGCGCCACACGTCGAATTGTGGGCGGCCGGCACCAAGCCGCTGCGCTCGACCGTCAACGGGCAGGTACTGACCACGAGCGAAGCCGGGTGGTCGATGTCGCTGTACGGAATGGAAGACCAGCTGCTGCGCTTTACGCTCGACGCCAAGGCCGAAGACCTGCTCGCCATCGTGGTCGAGGAACGCATCCCCGGCCTGCCCGTACACCTGCTGCCGCCGGGCGCTCCGGCGCGCATGCCCGGCACCGGCATGACCATCTCGTCGGACGTGCTCAGGTTTTACTAGGAATCCAACCAAGCAGTTGGCATACAATGGACGACGCACCCCGTGCCCCATCCATCAACTTTCACAGCAGGATTCCATGCACAAGATCGTCTCCTCCGTTGTCCTCACCGCCCTCGCGGGCAGCCTGGCGCTGGCCTATCCGGCGCACGCCAATGCGGCAACTGCCGTTGCCAATGCGTCGCAGCAGTCCGCCGCGGCTGGCACCGTCAGGGAAGCGCTGCTGCGCGCCCACCTGGCTTTCCTGTCGTCCGACGCCGTCGAAGGCCGCGGCACCGGCCAGCGCGGCGGTGAACTCACCGTCACCTATCTCGAAACGCAAGCCGCCGCGGTGGGCCTGAAACCGGCCAACAACGGCAGCTTTCGGCAGCCGGTGAAGATCGCGGGCGTGCGCTCGCTGCCGCAAAAGAGCAGTCTCGGCCTGGTTGCGGGCGGCCAGACGCTGCCGCTGCAATTCGGCGCCGACTGGGTCTGGGGGCCGGGCGACGCCAAGCCTGACCACACGCTCGATGCCGAGCTGGTGTTTGTTGGCTACGGCATCAAGGCACTTGAGGAAGGCTGGGACGATTACAAGGACATGGACGTCAAGGGCAAGGTCGTCGTCATGATGGTGAACGATCCGGCGCCGACCGCCGCCGAACCAAAGCGCTTCAATGGCGCCGGCCTGACCTATTACGGCCGCTGGACCTACAAGCTCGAAGAAGCCGCGCGCCAGGGCGCCGCCGGCGTCTTGCTGATCCACACCGACGCTTCGGCCTCGTACGGCTGGAGCGTGGTGCAGAACAGCTGGGACGGCCCCGAGCGCTTCCAGCTGGCCGAGGGCAAGCTCGGCACCGGCTTGCAGGGCTGGATGACCGACGCCAGCGCGCGCAAGCTGTTCGCAGCAAGCGGCCAGGACCTCGACCAGCTGCGCGCGGCTGCCGAAGACAAGGCCTTCAAGCCGGTAGTGCTCAACGCCCGCGTCAAGGGCGAGGCGCGCGCCGAAGTACGCACGCTCAACGAATTCAACGTGGCCGGCATCGTGCCCGGCACCGATCCGAAGCTCAAGGACGAAGTCGTGGTGTACAGCGCGCACTGGGACCACATGGGCAAGCAGGGCAGCGAAGGCGACACCATCTTCAATGGCGCGGTCGACAACGCATCGGGCACCGGCGCGCTGCTGGCGATGGCCGAGCAAGCCGTGCGCAATCCGGCCAAGCGCAGTCAGATGTTCCTGTGGGTCGCGGCCGAAGAGCAAGGCCTGCTGGGCAGCGCTGCCTATGCCGCCAAGCCGCTGTGGCCGATCGAGAAGACCGTCGCCAACCTGAACCTGGACAGCCTGAACTTCGTCGGCCTGGTGAAAGACGTCAGCATTCCGGGCAGCGAGCGCACCGACCTGGGCGCGATGGCCGCGGCCACCGCCAAGAGCATGGGCCTGCAGGTCGCAGCGGCCAAGCCCGACCTGGCGGGCGGCTACTTCCGTAGCGACCATTTCAGCTTCGCCAAGGCCGGCGTGCCGGCGTTTTCGGTTGGCGCGGGCCACGGCTGGGTGAAAGACGTGCAGGCGAGCGACGCCAAGCAAAAAGCCTACCGCGCGCGCTATCACCAGGTGTCGGATGAATACGATCCGAACTGGGACCTTGCGGGCATGGTGCAGCAGGCACAGTTCACGCTGAACCTGGGCCGCAGGGTAGCCGATGCGCCGAACGCGCCGCAGTGGAAGGCGGGCGACCCGTTCGGCAAGGCACGCAGCGCAGTGAAGTAAGCGTTCGTCGCGCGGGCCGAATGGCTGTGTGAAATTTTATTTCACCCAGCCATCAATAATGAAATTTTATTTCATCACTGAATGATCCCGCACGCCATGCGTGCGCCGCCGCCGCCCAGCGGTGCAGGATGGTCGGCGTGGTTATCGCCGCCCGCATGCACCATCAGGGCCTTGCCCTTGACGTCGGCCAGCTTCAGGCGCGGCGCCAGCACCGGGTTGCTCGCTGCGCCTTTTGCATCGACGCTCAGGGCGGGCAGGTCGCCCAGGTGGCCTTCGCCCCACGGCAAGCCATGCTTGCCGGTCTTGGCCGGGTCGAGGTGGCCGCCCGCGGCGCCGGCGGCGACCGGCTTGCCGTCTTTCTGCTGAGGCGCGCAGCTGCCGTTTTCGTGTACATGGAAACCGTGCAGGCCAGCCGGCAGGCCGTTCAAGGAAGGCGTGAACACCAGCCCATGACGGTTCTCGCTGACGGTCACGGTGCCCACGGTAGCGCCCTCGCCCTTCTCGGTCGCCATCTTCATGGTGACCTGCAGGTCGGCGGCGTTGGCGGCGGCGCAGCTCGCGCCCAGCAAGACAGCACACATCCAGTGTTTATTCATGACAAGCTCCTCGGAATTGGTTGAGTAGAAAACAACCAGGCCAGTGTATGCCATCCCCGAATCGGGGCTGTTCCGGAAGAACGTCGTTCAGTGCACTTGCAGCGCTGGGACGGTTACGTCAGCAGCGAGCGCACATGGTCGACATCGATCGGCTTGGTGAGGTGATGATCGAATCCGGCGTCGAACGCCAGCTGGCGGTCTTTTTCTTGTCCCCAGCCGGTGGTGGCGACCAGGGTCATGCCCGCCCCGTGCGCCGTCGCGCGCAGGCGCCGCGCCAGTTCGTAGCCGTTCATGTCCGGCAGGCCGATATCGAGCAGGGCCACTTGCGGCGCGAAGCGAGCCGCCAGCTCCAGTGCCGCTGCCCCGGTATGGGCCACGCCGACCACGCAGCCGACCAGTTCGAGTGCCATCGCCAGCGTCTGCGCAGCGTCTTCGTTGTCGTCGACGACCATCAGGCGCAGGCCGGCAGCGTGGGCGTGGTCTGGCGCCGCGGCCTGCGCGCGCAGCGCCGTCTCGACCAGCGGCAGGCGCAGGATGAATTCACTGCCCTGGCCCAGTCCCGCACTCTCGGCGCGAATCGTGCCGCCATGGAGCTCGACGATGCCGCGCACCAGCGCCAGGCCGATGCCCAGCCCCCCCTTGGCCCGGTCCAGCGCCGGCTCCAGTTGCGAGAACATGTTGAACACGCTGCCCTGGGCCTCGATCGCAATGCCGATACCGTTGTCGCGCACCCGGATCTCGGCCTGCCCGCCGTCGCAGCGCAGCGTGAGATGGACCTGGCCACCGTCTGGCGTGTACTTGGCGGCATTGGTGAGCAGGTTCAGGATGACCTGTACCAGCCGGGTCGCGTCGCCGTCGACCACCACCGGCGGCGCGGCCAGGTCCAGCTGCAGCCGGTGCCCGGACGCCGCCATCAGCGGCTGCACATCCTGCGCGGCGCTGTGCACCAGCGCCGTGAGCTCGACGGCTTCGCGGCGCAGCTGCATGCGCCCCTGCGTGATACGCGACACTTCCATCAGGTCGTCCACCAGCCGGGTCAGGTGGCGCAGCTGGCGATCAAACGCCGACAGCAGCCGGTCGTCGGCCACGCCCTGAAACTTCATCTTGAGCACATCGAGTGCGCTGCGCATCGGCGCCAGCGGGTTGCGCAGCTCGTGCGACAGCGTTGCCAGGAATTCGTCCTTGCGGCGGTCGGTCTCGAACAGCTGGGCATTGAGCGCCTGCAGCTTGGTCTCGGCCTCCAGGCGCGCGACGAGCGCCGCTTCGGCCGCCTTGCGGGCGGCGAGCAGTTCGCGTTCGTACTTGCGGCGGTCGGACGCCATGAACAGCGCCCACTGGTCGTAGACGCGCCCGCCCTCGTTCAGGCGCAGGATGTTGATCAGCATCGGCAAGCGTTCGCCGCGGCGGTTGCGCAGGTCGACCTGCACCTCGCTCACCGAGCCATTGACCTGCAAGATGGGCAAGCAGTGCGTGTGGTGAAACAGGCGGGCGCCGATCGGCAGCAGGTCGGGCATGCGCAGCTTGCCGGTCAGCTCGTCGCATTCATAGCCAAGCCAGCGGCAGGCGGTGGCATTGGCCCTCAAGATCAGGCCGTCGATGTCGGCCAGCACCAGCGCGCAGGCGGCCTGTTCGAACAGGATCTCGGTGGACGGCAGCGCGCCGGCCTCGCGCTTATCGCAGGGTGGCGGCGAGGAAGGCGTCGATGGCACGTGAACTCTCTGTGGGCGCACTCATGTGAGGGCAATGGCCGACGTTCTGGATCACATACAGCGTGCTGTTGGGCAGATGTCGTTGCAGATAGTCGCCGACGGCGCGCGGCGCGATCAGGTCGTCGCTGCACTGCAAGATGAGCGCCGGCACGCGCGACTTCGGCACGTCGGCGCGGTTATCGGAAAGAAATGTCACGCGCGCAAAGTGCTTGGCGATTTCTGGATCGTTGCGGCAAAAGCTGGTGGTCAGTTCTGCACTCAACTCCGGCTGGTTCGGCGCGCCCATGATGGCCGGCGCCATGCTGCTCGACCAGCCCAGGTAGTTCGACTCCAGCGTTTCGAGCAATTCGTCGATATCCGCGCGGTTGAATCCGCCGACATAGTCGCCGTCGTTGATATAGCAGGGCGAAGGACCGATCATGATTTGCGCAGCGAAGCGCTCGGGCGCCTTGATCGTTGCCAGCATCCCGATCATGGCACTGACCGAATGGCCAATGAACACCACCGGGCCGGTCGCGCAGGCATCGAGGATCTCGAGCAGGTCGTCGGCATAACCGTGCAAGGTGCTGTACTTGGTGCGGTCGTAGGCATTGAGGTCCGAGCCACCACTGCCGACCAGGTCGAAGGTGATCGTCTTGAACCGTTCGCCAAAGGCCGGGGCAATGAAGCGCCACATGGTCTGGTCGCAGCCAAAGCCGTGCGCAAACACCAGGGTGGCTGCCCCGCTGCCGGTGACTTGGACGTTATTTCTGATCAAAACAGACATGGGATTTTCCGAAACCAAAATGATGACGATTCTATAAAGAAGCATTGTACCGGCAAATAGAGCGAAAGACACCCGTGACATGGGCATGTGGCCGGCAGGCGCAAAAAAAAACGGCACCCCTCAGGGTGCCGTCTTCATGTCAGCGAAGCTAAACGATTACTCGTCGTCGCCGTGATGCTGCTCGGCCGGAGCCGCCGCATTCTGCTGGTCGTCCATCGCCTGCAGTTCGGCAGCCATATTGGCCTTTCTTTACCGAAGGCGACGGTACAGGTGACTTCGGGCAGCATGTCCGTACAGTTCGGAAGATTTATTTGAACATCATTGCGACCCCACGGATCGTGGATCGTCGTTCGTACCGATCGGAATTTTTACAGCACCAGCATTCGAGACTTCACTCGCATGTACGATCGGATATAGCAGAGCATCCTCTGTCGCAAATTTACTGTACTTCTTCAAATGTTCTAACCAATTTAGCTGCACTTGCCGCGTACTTTTGCGAGCGCGACGAAAGGCAATGCCAATACACCTTGAAAGAAAAAGAAGCCAATTTTTGGAGGCTGCCGTTTCAGGCCGTCCTTATGCAGACAATTGGGAACTCGCGCCTCGCTGAAGGCAGCACCAAATTTGCTATACTTGTCCATGCGCCTAAACGCTCCATACGCCCCAGAGGCGAATTCCTGGTCACCTTTTCCAGCAATAATCGCATCCGTTTGGCGCTTCGAACGCGTGGTTTTATCTTCGCTGGCAACCAGTGTTTCATCATGAAAAGCGGGTCCATCGCCTGGCCCGAACTCCTCCCCGAATTGCCTTGAGCCTGCGTCAGGGAGATTGTTTCCTGTCCCGGCCTCCACCGCGCACCGACCCCGGGCCAATGCCAAGTTCACGCGCGAAGCGTTCATTGTCGCTTCACCACATGATGAGCTCGTGACATTTGCAGTGATCCCATCTGCTGCGAACGATACGGATGTCGCGGCGCACAGCAGTACCAAAGCCCCCAAGACATTACCGATTTGCATTTTCATGTTTCGACTCGGCCAGAGAAGCATCTTCCCCTTTGTCCGGAGAGCGGATCTCGTTATCAAACTCCAATTCGATAAGAGCTTCGTCGCTCCAGGCGGTTTCGTGGAGTGGCGGCCGGAACAATGTACCGTTGCCGATGACTTCCAAGGGAACTTTTCGTCCCGGGAGGGTGATCCACGCACCACTAATCATCCGATCAGCGATATAGAATGTTTTGACGGTTCCAGATGCGCAAGGCCCCCCGAGCATACGAAATGCATTGCGCTTCACAAAACTGAGCTCGTCTCGTTGAATCGCCCAGCGTACATGGCACTCGAGCCTGAGATCGCCAAGCCGCCGCATGTTTGCCGGAAGCCCGGGGGTTCGAATATCGGGTCTGATCGTTATCGTGTTTTTCTTGCGGTTTATCAGTAGCTCAGCACCGTCGTCGACTGCCGCCTGGTCCAGGGGCAGCGAGAAGCTGCTATTTTGATCTAACTGTAGCGGGATCGAGTGAGCCCTGCTTTCGAGACTCATTGTGACGCCATCTATGCTCGTGGCCGGATTCAGCGAGCGCACCGAAAAACGCAGAGCAGCCTTTGGCGCCAACTCCCGATGCCTTTCAAACGCATCAAAACCTAGCAGCAACGTCCGATAGGGTTTCCATTCCGGGTTCCTTACGCCTGTTATTTCAATCGATTGTCCATTCTTTGCATTATCTGTCGCCGTTTCTTGCGCGCTGTGAGTTTGATCGGCAGATGAAATGCATGATGAAAACAAAAGTGTGGCGCCAACCAAGTGAACGCCGATTACATGTAATTTCATAGATCCCACTTATAAAACAACCCCGGGTGTTCGCGATTCGAGCAACGTAATAGTGTCGGCGATAGACCTTGAATCGCGGGCTTCGCTGGCACCATATTGACCCCAGCAGTGCCAATTGTCGGGATGCCGCCGAAACCATTCTGCGAACCAATCAAACAGTTGCTCCATGATGCGTACATTTCGCTCCTCCCCTAAATCTTTTCCAACATCGAATTCCAATTTCTCGCCAAAATGTATATCCACGGCGACAAGCCCGCGGAAGCGGCTTAATACCGGCACCACCGTCGCGCCGAACTTTTGGTTAAAATATGCGATTCCTGCCATTGTGCCAATATTCCGCCCCATGAGCCCAATATTTACCAAATTAGGGCCGTGAAACACGTCTGGCATGATCACTAGCACTTCGCCGCGCCTGAGTGCCTTAACCGCATCTAGGACGCCGCGCTTGTTATTGAAGCAAACAGACAGGTCGGGGAAATACCGCCTGTAAAATTTCTCATAGCGCCCATTTTCTGGATCGTTTTTCGGGTCAGCGTAAAATAAATGAATCGGACGTTCACTGCCGATTTCAGCAAGGAGGAGCATGGCGCCGCTAATAAACGAGCCATAGTGCGGCGCAGCCAGTATAACTGGTCCTGGCGTATTAACCACATCCCCGAAAGTCTGGACGGAACGCGTATGATGGGTTACTCGGACCAGCCAGCGCCCAGTATCCACGCTAACCCGGCCCAGCAACTCAGTCCAAATCAACTCATAGTACTTAGTCACTATGCTGCCTTGCGCCTCACGTTTTGCATCAGGGATTGGCGGAACAGCTTTGTTCATGCCAGCCAAGACCGCGTTAATATAGGCGCGGTGTTTGCGCGGCAGATGCAAAAGGGGCTTCGCGATTGTGATCAGGCACCCGAGTATAAAGGCCAGAACAATCGGAGGCAGGTCGAATACGAGAACGCGAAGTTCGCGTACCGAGTTTACCAAAGGACGCAGCAAGTTAGCGGCGACCATTAGTAAAAATGCAATTACAAAAATTGATACAAGCGAAATAGCCCCTCCCGATAAGGTGCTCGTGACCGAGCTGAAATGTACCAGAATCAGGTGCCAGAGCGCGACTGCAGTCAGGGCGAACAGCGAAAGCAATCCGAGATAGTAAGCCACGATGCCCAACAGCGGCAAAAAATCCGTTGACGAAAGAGAACGATTCCTATACTTGGAGAGCAATCCGCTTCGGGTGCATTTTAGAGCTAGGGTTAGATTGTTTACTCCTAGGAAATCACCCAGCAGCCAGTAGCCGTCGAATTTGAAATAGGGAAGGAAGGAGAAGGCTGCGAGTAGCAGTGTCAAGCTAATTGCCGGCAATACAGCCGGGAACCAGGGGACTAATAGTGTCAAAGCCGCAGCATACAAAAATTGGAAATAGATCCCACCGACATCGACGCGCATTCGCGCCCATCGGCCTCGCGACCAGATATCCGAGACGTCAGTGTAAAAAGTCGGGAACAGACCGTTTACGCCAATCCCAATAATGTTGGGGCTGGCTCCGCCTCGAACGCAAGCGGCAGCGTGGCCGAGCTCGTGAAACACAATGCTAGGAAGGACCAATGCTGCAACCATCAGCGGAGCAACTGGACCTGAAGAATAGTTCTCGTTTGTTCGCCACAGTGCGTAGATCGCAGCGAAAATTAGCACCGATGCTAGAGCCGGTGAGAAGAAAATGGATAAAAAACGGGCCAGCACATCAAGCAGCCGCCCTTGGAGCAGAGGCATAGACAAGCTAAATTCCGTTACCAGCTGTGTATGTTCGAAAAAGGCTGCAGGAAGATCATCAACAGCCTGTTCGACATCTTTTGCCGACACCGTGAAGCCAATTTCACATGACAGCTTGGCGGCAATCTGGTCAGATGAGCTGGGGTCAGCGACCGCCATCATTACATTAAGCAATATTACTGTCTGTGGCGATACCGCGAAATATCTACCTCCAGCAGCGACAATCCCATGACCTTCTGGAGTGATATCTACACGTAGAACAGAAAGCAATACTCTCATATCAAAATTTCTCTCGAAATTATTTTAAAAATAACAAACACTCTCCTGCAAGCTCTACTTCCGACTGCCTGCGGGAGAGGCCGAGTCAACAGGTAATAAACCCGAATATCAGTCGAACATTACCAAGTAAAAATGGCGCAACTGGATTTTTCGCAAGGCATGTCCTGGCGATTGCCACAGGTGTCTTCTTCGAGAGCATAGGCGTTGGATGCCGAGAGGGAAGCAATCGCCGCAAATGCTAGCGCAGCCGTGCTTTGTTGTTCGAGGCGGCCCGACAATTCGACTACAGATACCGAAAATTTTTTCATTGCATCATCTTTTTCAGAATTAGAAAGGAAGGGAAAGTCCCCTATCGGCGACCTATTCGCCGATAGGGGACATCATGCATGTCCTCGTCACTCCTAGCAACAATCTTTAGGCGCTTTATGCAATGCGCCTAAATAAATTTGCCACTATGAGTAATGCATAACATAACCCCTCGACCATGATGAATTGAAACAATTTAATGGACAGTTTTTTGGGTATCATTTGACGCAAAGTGAAAAATGAGCTAATGCCGAGTTACTTCCACAGTCGGTCGAACACATGCGAGCCGCTGGGTTCCTTCTTCTTGACACCGGCCGTAAAGCGGTCGGTGAACTGGCTGCCATTGTGGACCGGGCAGACCTGCTCGACTTTGCTGACGAAGTCGTCGCTGCTAGCATCGGTCTCGTCGGCGTACGGTTCGACGAAGACCCAGCGCGTGGCGCGGTCGATGGTTACGAATAGGTAGCAGCGCGACGGCTCATTCTGCATTTGCGGCAAATACTTGATGTCGATGTGTAGGAAGCCCGGCTCGTAGTCCTTGAAGGTTTTTTTCGTGGGCGACGCGGCGCCTTCCTGTTCAACCAGGTTGCGCAGGTCGGAGACGCCGTGGCGGCGCAGGCAACGCCCCAGGCCGGCACGCGAAAAGGCGGGATTGATGAACTCGCACGTGACCGCCAGCAGGTCGTCCGTAGGCAGTAGCAGCGTCTTGTGCAACTCCACCACGATGATTTCCTGCTCGGGCTTGAGAGTCGTGCACATTTTTTTTGGAGCATGCGACTTGTCTTGCGGCGACTCGCGGTTCTGTCACTTCCGGATCGTCTGACGGGTGACGTTGTACAGCCTGGCCAGTTCGGCTTGCGGGAGCGTGGAGTTCCTGATTTCTTCGCGGATCAGATGGGTGGTACGGGCTTGGCTGTGCAGTGCCTGGGTCATCGGGTTGCCATGGAAAGATCGTATTGGAACAATGTACGCAAAACGTGCCTGGCCTTGAAGAGGGGCCAGCTACGAATGGGTACATGATCCCCCGATTCCAGATAGCTACAGAACATGCGGCCCATCCACTGATATATCCTCGACCGAATCCGATAATTTAGAAACCTTCTCCATGGACTGAACATTCATGCGTTACGCATTGAGTACTAGAAGAAATTGTTCCATACGCCAGCACCATTATTTAATGGCAATGACTTATCTCTAGGGAGAAATACATGCAATTATTGACGATGAATGAAATTTCCTTGGTGTCCGGCGGCGATCGTGGCGATTCCTCGGTCAACGACGCTATTGCCGGCGGCACCGCTGGTTGGCATGCCATTTCACGCGGCGGCGCGCTCGGCCGTGGTCTTTGCGCTTTGGCGGGTGCAGTGGGCATGGCGGGCAGCGTGGTTCTCGGCGCCGCAGCCGGCTATGTGATCTACTTATCACTGGCTAAATATCGATTACTCGACGACAGATAAATGTGTTTTTAGCGAGCATAAGCGTCGCGTTGCTGCGCTGGCTCCCGATTGCAGTGCTCGCGCTGCGGCGGATTCGCTATCGTATTCCGCACCGGGTTTTGTTTGCTAAAGTCGCATTTGGTCCAGCCGGCTAGGTCGCAGTGTTACCACGTCCTTGGGGTGTGGTAATATATTCATCGATCCTAATATTAGTTCCCGGCGATCTGAAAAATACGGTTAATTCAAATTTAAAAGTAGGTCTGGCTATTTTAAATTTTGAGTTATGCCGGCTCATTCTAAAGCGCAACGCGGTTGCAATGACAACCACGCGGCACTGAATTCACACAACCGGTTATAAATCACCATGCCCTCCAATTTATCGCCTCCACGCCAGAGACCAGGATATCAATGGTTTTTCTATCTGATTGCCCTTGCAGGCATTCTGCTTCCGCTGATATGGGACAAGCGCATCATGATGTCTCCCGTTTTGCTGTTCGGCGCGGCGTGTGTTTCTACTGTTGCCAATCATTTAATCCAGGGAACCGGCAGGATCGACGAGGACGGGCTGTACTCGCGCGTGTTTTACTTGCGTCTCATCGTCTCCATTGCCGCGGTCTTTCTGCTGCTCGCGATCGATCACATTGCGCGTTCCTTTGCAGATTAAAGCCGGTGCATCCTACATACTATGCCGGTAGCACGGGGCAGGCTGGAGGGCCTCCCGGGGTAATGCGCGCGACCTTCCTGCTTATGCCTGCGGGATCTACGTCGTAGCGTTCCGTGCAAGTATCGGGCTTGAGTGATCTCGGCCACCCTACCCCGCTAAGCCGTCTGATATCCGCTTCCCGTTCGGCAGGCCAGCATGTTGTTCGCAGCTTCCTTCAGATTCCGCCTTGCGACGGACACCCTTGCCGTTCAGCTAGCACTTCCCCTTGCCGGGTGTGCAGAGGACTTGTACCTCCAAGTCGTCCAACCCGCCTCCACAGCGAGCCGGGCAGCGCCATGCCTGGCGCACCAAAAAAAAACGGCACCCCGTAGGGTGCCGTCTTCATTCTAGCGAAGCTAGACGATTACTCGTCGTCGCCGTGATGCTGTTCGGCCGGAGCCGCCGCATTCTGCTGGTCTTCCATCGCCTGCAGTTCGGCAGCCATGTTGGCCTTTTCTTGCTGCAGCAGTGCCTGGCGCTCTTCCGCCTCCCACACTTCCTTCTCTTTCTTGGCGCGGTGGAATGCCAGACCGGTACCGCCAGGGATCAGGCGGCCGACGATGACGTTTTCCTTCAGGCCGCGCAGGCCGTCGCGCTTGCCCATGATCGCCGCTTCGGTCAGCACGCGGGTGGTTTCCTGGAACGATGCGGCCGAGATGAACGAATCGGTCGACAGCGATGCCTTGGTAATACCCAGCAGCACGTTCTCGTAGGTCGCTTGCAGTTTGCCTGCGGCTTCCATGCGGTCGTTCTCTTCCAGCAGCTCCGAACGCTCCACCTGCTCGCCGACGATGTAGTCGGTGTCGCCGGCTTCGACGATGGCCACGCGGCGCAGCATCTGGCGCACAATCACTTCGATGTGCTTGTCGTTGATCTTCACGCCCTGCAGACGGTAGACGTCCTGCACTTCGTCGACGATGTAACGAGCCAGCGCTTCGATACCCAGCAGGCGCAGGATGTCTTGCGGATCGGCCGGACCATCGACGATCATCTCGCCCTTGTTCACGACTTGACCATCGTGGACCAGCACTTGCTTGTCCTTGGTGATCAGGAACTCGTGCTTGTTGCCGTCCATGTCCGTGATTTCCAGACGCTGCTTGCCCTTGGTTTCTTTACCGAAGGCGACGGTACCGGTGACTTCAGCCAGCATGCCCGCGTCTTTCGGCGAACGTGCTTCGAACAGTTCGGCAACGCGCGGCAGACCACCGGTAATGTCGCGGGTCTTCTGCGATTCGGTCGGGATACGTGCCAGCACTTCACCCACCGACACGCTTTGGCCGTCTTTCACCATGATCAGCGCGCCAACCTGGAAACCAATCGCCACGGCGTGTTCGGTGCCGGCGATCTTCACTTCCTGGCCTTCTTCGTTCAGCAGTTTCACCTGCGGACGCACAACCTTACCAGCCGAACCACGACGCTTCGGATCGATCGCGACCAGGGTCGACAGACCGGTCACTTCATCGACCTGGCGAGCGACGGTGACGCCCTCTTCCACGTTCTCGAAGCGGATCGTACCGGCGTACTCGGTAATGATCGGACGGGTCAGCGGATCCCAGGTTGCCAGCGCGGTACCGGCCTTGACTGCCTGGCCGTCCTTGACGATCAGGGTCGCGCCGTATGGCACCTTGTGACGCTCGCGCTCACGACCGTGGTCGTCGGTGATCAGCACTTCGCCCGAACGGGTAATGACGATTTGCGCGCCCTTGCCGTTGGTGACGTAACGCATGGTCGCCGTGAAGCGGACCGTACCGTTGGACTTGGCTTCGACCGACGATGCCACTGCCGCGCGCGATGCCGCACCACCGATGTGGAAGGTACGCATGGTCAGCTGGGTACCCGGCTCACCGATCGACTGTGCTGCCACGACGCCGACTGCTTCGCCGCTATTGACCATCGAGCCGCGGCCCAGGTCACGACCGTAGCACGATGCGCACAGGCCATAACGGGTGTCGCAGTTCAGCGGGGTGCGCACCTTGACTTCGTCGATGCCGAGACGCTCGATCTCTTCGACCATGTCTTCGTCCAGCAGCGTGCCAGCTTCGTACACGGTTTCCTGGGTCTCAGGATTGACGACATCGTGGCCCGTCACGCGGCCCAGGATGCGGTCGCGCAGCGCTTCGATCACTTCACCGCCTTCGACCATCGCCTTCATGAAGGTGCCGTTGGTGGTCTTGCAATCGTCCTCGATCACGACCAGATCCTGGGTCACGTCGACCAGGCGGCGGGTCAGGTAACCCGAGTTAGCGGTCTTCAGCGCGGTATCGGCCAGACCCTTACGGGCGCCGTGCGTCGAGATGAAGTACTGCAACACGTTCAGGCCTTCGCGGAAGTTCGCGGTAATCGGCGTTTCGATAATCGAACCGTCCGGCTTGGCCATCAGGCCTCGCATACCCGCCAGCTGGCGAATCTGGGCTGCCGAACCACGCGCGCCCGAGTCGGCCATCATGTAAATCGCGTTGAACGATTCCTGGGTGCCTTCGGTACCGTCACGACGGGTGACCGGCTCGACCTTGAGCTGGTCCATCATGGCCTTGCCGACTTCATCGGAGGTCTTGCCCCAGATATCGACGACCTTGTTGTAACGCTCGCCGGCGGTGACCAGGCCCGAGCTGTACTGCTGCTCGATCTGCTTCACTTCGGCTTCGGCGGTGGCGATCATGCCCTTCTTGACGTCCGGGATCTTCATGTCGTCGACGGCGATCGAGATACCGGCGCGCGTTGCAAGGCGGAAGCCCGACTGCATCAGCTTGTCGGCGAACACGACGGTCGCACGCAGGCCGCACTTGCGGAACGACGTGTTGATCAGCTTCGAGATTTCCTTCTTCAGCGAGCGGTTCAGCACGCTGAACGGCAGGCCTTTCGGCAGGATCTCGGACAGGATCGCACGGCCGACCGTGGTCTCGTAACGGGTGACGGTGCGCTCGAATTCGTCGCTGCCGGCCACGCGTGGGAACTCGACGATACGCACGGTGATGCGGGTCGCCAGTTCGACTTCTTTATTGTCGTACGCGCGGATCACTTCCGACACGTCCGGGAACATCATGCCTTCGCCCTTGGCGTTGATCGCCTCGCGGCTGGCGTAGTACAGGCCCAGCACGATATCCTGCGACGGCACGATCGACGGCTCGCCGTTCGATGGGAACAGGATGTTGTTCGACGCCAGCATCAGCGTACGCGCTTCCATCTGCGCTTCGATCGACAGCGGCACGTGGACTGCCATCTGGTCACCGTCGAAGTCGGCGTTGAACGCCGCGCAAACGAGTGGGTGCAGCTGGATGGCCTTGCCTTCGATCAGGACCGGCTCGAACGCCTGGATACCAAGGCGGTGCAGGGTTGGTGCACGATTGAGCATGACCGGGTGTTCCTTGATGACTTCTTCAAGGATGTCCCAGACCACTGGTTCCTGGATTTCGACGAGCTTCTTGGCCGCCTTGATGGTCGTTGCCAGACCCATCAGTTCGAGCTTGTTGAAAATGAACGGCTTGAACAGTTCCAGGGCCATCAGCTTCGGCAGGCCGCACTGGTGCAGTTTGAGCTGTGGGCCGACCACGATGACCGAACGGCCCGAGTAGTCGACGCGCTTGCCCAGCAAGTTCTGACGGAAACGACCGCCCTTGCCCTTGATCATCTCGGCCAGCGACTTCAGCGGACGCTTGTTGGCGCCGGTCATCGCTTTACCGCGACGGCCGTTGTCCAGCAGCGAATCGACCGCTTCTTGCAGCATGCGCTTTTCGTTACGCGTAATGATTTCCGGCGCGCGCAGTTCCATCAGGCGCTTGAGGCGGTTATTACGGTTGATGACGCGGCGGTACAGGTCGTTCAGGTCGGAGGTCGCGAAGCGGCCGCCGTCCAGCGGCACCAGCGGACGCAGCTCTGGCGGCAGCACTGGCAGCACTTCCATGATCATCCAGTCCGGCTTGATACCCGAACGCTGGAACGCCTCGAGCACTTTCAGGCGCTTGGCGTATTTCTTGATCTTGGCTTCGGATTTCGATTCCTTGAGCTCCACGCGCAGGGCTTCGGCATCGCGGTGGATGTCGATCGAGCGCAGCAGCTCACGGATGCCTTCGGCACCCATGAATGCGGTGAAGTCGTCGCCGTACTCTTCGTACTTGGCGGCGTAGTCGTCTTCCGACATGATCTGCGACTTCTTCAGCGGGGTCATGCCAGGATCGGTCACGACGTACGCTTCGAAGTACAGCACGCGTTCGATGTCGCGCAGCGTCATGTCCAGGACCATGCCCAGGCGCGACGGCAGCGACTTCAGGAACCAGATGTGCGCGGTTGGCGAAGCCAGTTCGATGTGGCCCATGCGCTCGCGGCGCACCTTGGCCAGCGTGACTTCGACGCCGCACTTCTCGCAGATCACGCCGCGGTGCTTGAGGCGCTTGTACTTGCCGCACAGGCACTCGTAGTCCTTGATCGGGCCAAAGATCTTGGCGCAGAACAGGCCGTCGCGCTCTGGCTTGAAGGTACGGTAGTTAATGGTTTCCGGCTTCTTGACTTCGCCGAAGGACCACGAACGGATTTTCTCGGGCGACGCCAGGCCAATCTTGATGGCGTCGAAGGTTTCGTTCGTTTGAACTTGCTTGAATAGATCGAGCAGTGCTTTCATTTATCACTCCAGGTGATTGAATTCTTTACGTACTACTTGCCGCCGGTTCTCACTGATTTTCGCCAGTGCTTGCCGGGACCGCTTACCCCTGAAAGCGCCATCCCGGCGCAGGCCGGGATTCAAGTTTGCCGGTGAATTCACCGGGCTTGGAGCCCCAGCCTGCGCCGGGGCGACGAGTCAAGGGCGGCAGGCCGGGCCCGAAGGCCGGCGACCATGCCGACTTGCTTAGTTGCGCTCGAGATCGATGTCGATACCCAGCGAACGGATTTCCTTCACCAGCACGTTGAACGATTCCGGCATGCCGGCGTCGATCACGTGGTCGCCCTTGACCAGGTTCTCGTACACCTTGGTACGGCCGTTCACGTCATCCGACTTCACGGTCAGCATTTCCTGCAGCACGTAGGACGCGCCGTAGGCTTCCAGTGCCCACACTTCCATCTCACCGAAGCGCTGGCCACCGAACTGGGCTTTACCGCCCAGTGGCTGCTGCGTCACCAGCGAGTACGGACCGGTCGAACGCGCGTGCATCTTGTCGTCCACCAGGTGGTGCAGTTTCAGCATGTGCATGAAGCCGACCGTGACCTTGCGCTCGAACGATTCGCCGGTACGGCCGTCGAACATCGTGACCTGGTTCTTCGACGGGGTCATGCCCAGCAAAGTAGCGATCTCGTCAGGGAACGCCAGGTCGAGCATGCGGCGGATTTCCTCTTCGTTGGCGCCATCGAAGACCGGGGTCGCGAACGGCACGCCGTTCTTGAGGTTGTTCGCCAGGGTCAGGATTTCTTCATCGCTGAAGCTGTCCAGGTCTTCCTTGCGGCCAGTTTCGTTGTAGATCTTGGCCAGGAAGCCGCGCAGTTCTTCCGCTTTCGCTTGCGCACGCAGCATGTCGCCGATACGCAGGCCCAGGCCCTTTGCCGCCCAACCGAGGTGGGTTTCCAGGATCTGGCCGACGTTCATTCGCGAAGGAACGCCCAGCGGGTTCAGCACCACGTCCGCAGGGGTACCATCGGCCATGAACGGCATGTCTTCGACCGGCACGATACGCGAGACCACACCCTTGTTACCGTGGCGGCCCGCCATCTTGTCGCCCGACTGCAGGCGGCGCTTGACGGCCAGGTAGACCTTGACCATCTTTTGCACGCCTGGCTGCAGCTCGTCGCCTTGCGTGAGCTTCTTGCGCTTCTCTTCGAAGGCCAGGTCGAACTGGTGACGCTTTTCGTTGATCGATTCCTTGATCGCCTCGAGCGCGTTGGCGGTGTCGTCGTCGGCCGGACGAATGTCGAACCAGTGGAACTTGTCCAGGTCCGCCAGGTATTCGGCGGTGATTGCAGCGCCCTTGGCCAGCTTCTTCGGACCGCCGTTGACGATCTTGCCGTTCAACATGCGCTCCAGACGCTGGAAGGCATCGCCTTCGACGATACGCATCTGGTCGTTCAGGTCCAGGCGATAGCGCTTGAGTTCATCGTCGATGATCTGCTGGGCGCGCTTGTCGCGCTGGATGCCTTCACGGGTGAAGACCTGGACGTCGATCACGGTGCCGATCATGCCCGATGGCACGCGCAGCGAGGTGTCTTTCACGTCCGACGCTTTTTCGCCGAAGATCGCGCGCAACAGCTTTTCTTCCGGGGTCAGCTGGGTCTCGCCTTTCGGGGTGACCTTACCGACCAGCACGTCGCCAGCCTGCACTTCGGCGCCGATGTAGACGATGCCCGATTCATCCAGGCGCGCCAGCTGGTTTTCTGCCAGGTTCGAGATGTCGCGGGTGATTTCTTCCGCGCCGAGCTTGGTGTCGCGCGCGACCACCGACAGCTCTTCGATGTGGATCGAGGTGTAGCGGTCGTCCTTGACCACGTTTTCCGAGATCAGGATCGAATCCTCGAAGTTCAGGCCGTTCCATGGCATGAACGCCACCAGCATGTTCTGGCCCAGGGCCAGTTCGCCCAGGTCGGTCGATGCGCCGTCGGCAATCACGTCGCCACGGGCAACGCGGTCGCCAACCTGCACGATCGGACGCTGGTTGATGTTGGTGTTCTGGTTCGAACGGGTGTACTTGATCAGGTTGTAGATATCCACACCGACTTCGCCCGCGGTTGCTTCGTCGTCGTTGACGCGAATCACCACACGGCCGGCATCGATATAGTCGACCACGCCGCCACGCAGGGCTTGCACGGTGGTACCCGAGTCAACTGCCACGGTGCGCTCGATGCCGGTACCGACAAAGGCTTTTTCCGGACGCAGGCAAGGAACGGCCTGGCGCTGCATGTTGGCACCCATCAGCGCGCGGTTCGCATCATCGTGTTCCAGGAACGGAATCAGGGATGCTGCCACCGAGACGATCTGGCCTGGTGCGACGTCCATGTACTGGATGCGCTCTGGCGAGACGAGAATGGTCTCGCCGGCTTCGCGCGCCGATACCAGTTCGTCGACCAGCTGGCCCACTTCATTGATCGCGGCGTTAGCCTGCGCAATGATGTAGCGGCCTTCTTCGATCGCCGACAGGTATTCGATCTTGTCGGTGACTTTCGAATCGTCGACCTTGCGGTACGGGGTTTCCAGGAAGCCGTATTCGTTCAGGCGGGCGTACAGTGCCAGCGAGTTGATCAGGCCGATGTTCGGGCCTTCAGGCGTTTCGATCGGGCACACGCGGCCGTAGTGGGTCGGGTGCACGTCGCGCACCTCGAAGCCTGCACGTTCGCGCGTCAAGCCGCCCGGTCCAAGAGCCGAGACGCGGCGCTTGTGGGTCACTTCCGACAGCGGGTTGGTCTGGTCCATGAACTGCGACAGCTGCGACGAACCGAAGAATTCACGGATCGCGGCCGAGATCGGCTTGCTGTTGATCAGGTCATGCGGCATCAGGTTGTCCGCTTCGGCCTGGCCGAGGCGTTCCTTGACGGCGCGTTCCACACGCACCAGGCCGGCACGGAACTGGTTCTCAGCCAGTTCGCCGACGCAACGCACGCGGCGGTTACCCAGGTGATCGATGTCATCGACTTCGCCGCGGCCATTGCGCAGCTCGACGAGGATCTTGATCACGGCCAGGATGTCTTCGTTCGACATCGTCATGGCGCCAGTCAGTTCGTCACGGCCGATACGGCGGTTGAACTTCATGCGGCCGACAGCCGACAGGTCGTAGCGCTCAGGGCTGTAGAACAGGCCGTTGAACAGGGCTTCGACCGATTCTTCGGTTGGCGGCTCGCCTGGACGCATCATGCGGTAGATCGCCACGCGAGCGGCGGTCTGGTCGGCGGTGTCGTCGGTGCGCAGGGTTTGCGAAATGTAGCCGCCCTGGTCCAGGTCGTTCGTGTAGAGCGTCTGGATGTCGCTCACGTCGGCGTCGCGCAGCTTGCCCAGCAGTTCTTCGGTCAGCTCGTCGTTGGCCACGGCGATGACTTCGCCGGTGTCCTGGTCGACGATGTTACGTGCCAGCACGCGGCCGAGCAGGTAGTCTTCTGGTACCGAGATGCTCTTGATACCGGCAGCTTCGATGTCGCGCACATGCTTGGCATTGATGCGCTTGTCTTTGGTGACGATGGTCTTGCCCGACTTCGGATCGACGATGTCGAAGCGCGCCACTTCACCGCGCAGGCGTTCGGAGACGAACTCGAGCTCGCCGCCTTCATTGCGCAAGGTGAAATTGTCGAAGACGAAGAAGTTCGCCAGGATCTGCTCGGGCATCATGCCGATGGCCTTGAGCAGGATCGTGACCGGCATCTTGCGGCGGCGGTCGACGCGGAAGAACAGGATGTCTTTCGGGTCGAACTCGAAGTCCAGCCACGAGCCGCGGTAAGGAATGATCCGTGCCGAGAACAGCAGCTTGCCCGAGGAGTGCGTCTTGCCGCGGTCGTGTTCGAAGAACACGCCTGGCGAGCGGTGCAGCTGCGAGACGATGACGCGTTCCGTGCCGTTGATCACGAACGAGCCGTTCGTGGTCATCAGGGGCAGTTCGCCCATGTACACTTCCTGCTCTTTCATTTCCTTCACGACCGGCTTGGTCGGCGATTCCTTATCCAGGATCACCAGACGCACCTTGGCGCGCAGCGGCGAGGCGAAAGTCAGGCCGCGCTGCTGGCATTCTTTCACGTCAAACGCAGGATCGCCCAGCACATAAGAGAGGAACTCGAGACGCGCAAAACCATTGTGCGACACGATAGGGAAGATGGAGCTGAAGGCCGACTGCAGGCCTTCGTTCTTGCGGACAGACGGGGTGGCGTCGGCCTGCAGGAAATTCTCGTAGGATTCAAGCTGGGTAGCCAGAAGGTAGGGAACGTTGTGAACGTTGGCGCGCTTCGCGAACGACTTGCGAATGCGCTTCTTCTCAGTAAATGAGTAGTGCATGGACACTCCGTGAGTGACAGAAAGGATGAGAATTCAGGAATTGCGAGTGGTGGGAGTGCCACATGCAAGGCCTGAAGCCTCTGCTTTCCCGTCAGGTGAAAAAGGACGAGCTACTGCTGTGTTACGATATTTCCGACTGCATGACTTGTTGCCCCACCACAGCGATCCAGCACAGCGGTTCGGCACGTATGCCGCAGGGACGACAAAAGAGCCAAAGCAGCTTCACCTCCCTTTCGGCAGGTTTCGCAAGCTTTGACTCCCGCGTTGGGCACCGAGGTGCCCAATGCATATGTATTACTTCAGCTCAGCCTTGGCGCCAGCTTCTTCCAGCTTCTTCTTGGCAGCTTCAGCGTCAGCTTTAGGCATGGATTCCTTGACGGTCTTTGGTGCACCGTCAACCACGTCCTTGGCTTCTTTCAGGCCCAGACCGGTGATTTCACGGACTGCCTTGATGACGCCAACCTTGTTCGCGCCGATTTCGGTCAGAACCAGGTTGAATTCGGTCTGCTCTTCGACTGCAGCAGCGGCGCCAGCGCCACCGGCTGCAGGTGCTGCCATTGCAGCTGCCGACACGCCAAACTTCTCTTCGAAGGCCTTGACCAGTTCGTTCAGGTCCATGACGGACATTTCGCTCACTGCGTTCAGGATATCGTCTTTGCTAATTGCCATTTGAAACTCCAAATTTGTTGTGTGTGTAGTTCAGGTTGGTACTTGAAAAAAAAGGCGCGGCGATTAAGCTGCTGCGGTTTCTTCGGCTGCTTCTGGAGCAGCTTCCGAACCTTCGCCTTTTTTCGCTGCCAGGGCAGCCAGACCACGTGCAAAGCCCGACACCGGAGCCAGCATCACGCCCAACAGCTGCGAGATGAGGACGTCACGCGACGGAATGCTTGCCAACGCGGTAACGCCAGCTACATCGAGCTGCTTACCTGCGTAGTTACCGGCTTTCACGACCAGCTTGTCGTTGGTTTTAGCGAAATCATTGATGATTTTCGCTGCAGCAACGGCATCGTCCGAGATCGAATAGATCAGCGGACCGGTCATGGAATCAGCCAGCGAGGCAAACTGCGTGCCTTCGACAGCGCGACGCGCCAGCGTGTTCTTCAGAACACGCAGGTAGACGCCCTGGGCACGTGCGGTTGCACGGAGCTTGGTCAAGTGAGCAACCTGGATGCCACGGTACTCCGCCACGACGATCGTTTGCGCGCTTGCTACTTTCGCGGAAACTTCTTCGACGACGACCTTTTTGTCATTCAGATTAAGACCCACGGTCAATCTCCTTAAATGATGGGAACAAAAGCGTTCACATCGGTTCGAACACGGCGTCCGAAGTTAAGAAGCCAATCTGACGCGAATTTCACGCAGCATGGACTACAAAACTTGTTCGGGTGCACCATCTGCGTTGGGTGGCCTATTAACCTCTGCCACAATCAGAGGGAACAGAGCGCTGCGCGGTCTTTCCCCTTGTTGACGACGTCGGCCCAACGGTCTTTGATTGCCTGCCGGAGCGCTGATTTGCCCCGACAGCCCAAAGATGCGCTCGGCTATTGCTAGCCGAGACTGAATTTTTTAAGCAGCGATCGAAGCGTGATCGATACGCACGCCAGCGCCCATCGTCGACGACAGGGCGACCTTACGCAGGTACACACCCTTCGAGGTGGCTGGCTTGGCCTTGTTCAGGGCTTCGATCAGCGCCACCAGGTTCGACTTGAGCTGGTCGTCCGAGAACGACTTGCGGCCGATGGTAGCGTGGACGATACCTGCCTTGTCGGTACGGTACTGGACCTGACCGGCTTTGGCGTTCTTCACCGCGGTAGCGACGTCAGGGGTGACGGTGCCGACCTTCGGGTTAGGCATCAGGCCACGTGGACCCAGGATCTGGCCCAGGGTACCGACGATACGCATGGTGTCTGGCGACGCGATGACGATGTCGAATGGCATGTTGCCGGCTTTAACCATCTCAGCCAGGTCTTCCATGCCGACGATGTCGGCGCCGGCGGCTTTGGCCGCTTCGGCTTTTTCGCCCGAGGCGAAGACCGCGACGCGCACGGTCTTGCCGGTGCCTGCTGGCAGGACAACCGAACCGCGGACGACCTGGTCCGACTTCTTCGGGTCCACGCCCAGCTGCACCGAGACGTCGATCGACTCGTTGAACTTGGCAGTAGCGAATTCCTTGACGATCGACAGAGCGTTGTCGAACGCGTAGACCTTGTTGCGGTCTACTTTAGCTTTCATTTCTTTGACGCGCTTGGACATCTTAGCCATTACACACCCTCCACCGTGATGCCCATCGAACGTGCCGAGCCAGCGATGATACGCACTGCTGCGTCCATGTCTGCTGCGGTCAGGTCCGGCTGCTTGGTTTTTGCGATTTCTTCAGCCTGCGCACGGGTCAGCGTGCCAACCTTGTCGGTATGTGGCTTTGGCGAACCCTTGGTGATGCCAGCGGCTTTCTTGATCAGGAAGGTTGCCGGTGGGGTCTTCATCACGAAGGTGAAGGACTTGTCGGCGAACGCGGTGATCACGACTGGAATCGGCATGCCTGGCTCGAGACCCTGGGTCTGGGCGTTGAACGCCTTGCAGAATTCCATGATGTTCAGGCCGCGCTGACCCAGTGCTGGGCCGATCGGTGGGGATGGGTTTGCTTTACCAGCTGCGACTTGCAGCTTGATAAAACCAATAATCTTCTTGGCCATGATGGCTCCTTGATTTGGTTTGAGTAGTAGCGCCCCACCACGACTACTCTGGCGGGGCTCCTCTTACCGGATTCCGCCTTGCTGCTGCGACGCTCCGACTTGGCGTTTAAACTTTTTCGACTTGCCCGAACTCCAGCTCCACCGGAGTTGCGCGGCCGAAGATGGTGACAGACACACGCACCTTCGATTTTTCGTAATTCACTTCTTCGACGTTGCCGTTGAAGTCAGTGAACGGGCCTTCCTTGATACGGACCTGCTCGCCCACTTCGTACAGCACTTTCGGCCGCGGCTTCTCGACGCCTTCCTGGACCTGCTGCATGATCTTGTCGATCTCGCGCGCCGGGATAGGGGTCGGCTTGTTGCTCTTGCCGCCGATAAAACCGGTCACCTTGCTGGTGTTCTTCACCAGGTGCCAGGTTTCGTCAGTCATTTCCATCTCGACCAGCACATAGCCCGGGAAGAAGCGGCGCTCGGAAACGGCCTTGGTGCCGTTGCGCATTTCGACGACTTCTTCGGTCGGAACCAGGATCTGGCCAAACTGTTCTTGCATGCCGGCGCGCTCGATGCGCTCGGTCAGGGCGCGCATGACGCTCTTTTCCATGCCGGAGTAGACATGGACGACATACCAGCGCTTGTTGCTGACCGGAACACTCAGCGGCGCAGCAGCCTCTTGTGGCATACCGTCGCCCGGGGTCGCTTCATTGTCTTGCACGTTATCGTTCATTAGTTTTTCCATCCCAGGACGATGTCGTACAACAGGAATTCGAGAACTTTATCCGTGCCCCACAGGAAAATCGCCGTCACGACCACGAAGGCAAACACGATGCCGGTGATCTGAGTGGCTTCCCGACGGGTCGGCCATACAACCTTCTTGGTTTCACGCACCGACTCCTTGGCGAAGCTCAGGAAATCACGGCCGGTGGTGGAAGTCCACAAAAGCAGAACGGCAAAAACTAAACCAGCCAAGAGGGCGCCTGCGGCGACCAAGGCTGGTTTGTTCTGGCCAGTCAGGTAAAAGAACCCGACCACGCCTGCAATCATGGCAACCACCGCCAGTGCGACCTTGAACTTGTCATTCGAGGTGCTGACAGTTTGCACGGATTGGTTCGACATACTTTTTTTACTTTCGGTGCCTGGCACCAGAATCGGTGGCAGGGGCGGAGGGAATCGAACCCGCGACCTTCGGTTTTGGAGACCGACGCTCTGCCAATTGAGCTACACCCCTACGAAAACTTCTCGCTGAATCCAGCATTATACAGTATGCGCGCGCAACCTGACAATGCTGTTCGAGGGAGACGGCTTCCCGCCTCCCTCTTGCCTTGGCTAATTAAGCCAGGATCTTGGCAACCACGCCGGCGCCGACGGTACGGCCGCCTTCGCGGATAGCGAAGCGCAGACCTTCTTCCATCGCGATCGGGTTGATCAGCTTGACGGTGATCGACACGTTATCGCCTGGCATGACCATTTCCTTGTCCGCTGGCAGCTCGATCGAGCCGGTCACGTCGGTGGTACGGAAATAGAACTGCGGACGGTAGTTGTTGAAGAACGGGGTGTGACGGCCGCCTTCATCTTTCGACAGAACGTAGATCTCGCCGGTGAAGTGGTTGTGCGGCTTGATCGAACCTGGCTTGGCCAGGACCTGACCACGCTGGACATCTTCACGCTTGGTGCCGCGCAGCAGCAGGCCGACGTTGTCGCCAGCTTGACCCTGGTCCAGCAGCTTGCGGAACATTTCCACGCCGGTGCAGATGGTCTTGACGGTGTCGACGATACCGACGATTTCGATTTCTTCGCCGACCTTGATGATACCGCGCTCGACGCGACCGGTAACAACGGTACCGCGACCCGAGATCGAGAACACGTCTTCGACTGGCATCAGGAAGGCGCCGTCAACAGCGCGCTCTGGCGTTGGGATGTAGGTGTCGAGTGCATGGGCCAGAGCGATGATGCAGTCTTCGCCCATTTCGCCCGGCTTGCCTTCGAGGGCCATACGTGCCGAACCCTTGATGATTGGCAGGTCGTCGCCTGGGAACTCGTACTTCGACAGAAGCTCACGCACTTCCATTTCGACCAGTTCCAGCAGTTCTGCGTCGTCGACCAGGTCGCACTTGTTCAGGAACACGATGATGTATGGAACACCAACCTGACGCGCCAGCAGGATGTGCTCGCGGGTCTGTGGCATTGGGCCGTCAGCGGCCGAGCACACCAGGATCGCGCCGTCCATCTGCGCGGCACCGGTAATCATGTTCTTGATGTAGTCGGCGTGGCCTGGGCAGTCAACGTGTGCGTAGTGACGGTTCTCGGTCTCGTACTCGACGTGTGCGGTGTTGATGGTGATGCCGCGTGCTTTTTCTTCCGGCGCTGCATCGATCTGGTCGTATGCTTTTGCTTCGCCGCCGAATTTCTTCGACAGGACGGTTGCGATTGCTGCCGTCAGGGTGGTTTTGCCGTGATCAACGTGACCAATGGTGCCGACGTTGACGTGCGGCTTGGTCCGTTCGAATTTACCTTTTGCCATTTGAGACTCCTAACGATATTTTGAGAATTACCAGGCACACCTGACGGGCAGTACAGCGCACTGCCGTTTTTTTGAATTCTGGTGCCCTTTACGTGGATTGAACACGTGGCCTCTCCCTTACCAAGGGAGTGCTCTACCACTGAGCTAAAAGGGCTTGTTTTTGCGGCTTTCTACTTGCACCGCGAACACTGGAGCGGGTGAAGGGAATCGAACCCTCGTCGTAAGCTTGGAAGGCTTCTGCTCTACCATTGAGCTACACCCGCGAGTTACAACTTCCAATTCGCCTTCACGGCTCTTCTTTTTGGTGGTGGGGGCTGGATTCGAACCAGCGTACTCATAAGAGGGCAGATTTACAGTCTGCTGCCTTTAACCACTCGGCCACCCCACCGCGAAGAACCGCAGAGTATGAAGCAAGCTCAACGTAGTGTCAACTATGTTTCCGTAGACCTTGTCTACATCGCATAGCAGCGTTGCTTCGGGGCGTGATTGTAACGGTCGAACTAGAAAACCACAAGGGTGTTTTGGAGGGAAATGCGGGAAAGCCGAAGAAATGGTCGGTTTCAGGTGTAGCGACGGGTACGAACCAGGAAAAAAGGCGCTATGTGCCCGCGATCAGCCACGGCGGCACGGCCGCTGGAGCAGGCTTACCCCTGCCCCAGCGCCGCCAGTACCTGTGCCTTCAGTGCCTTGATCAGCGCGGTCTCGTCCGGCGGCACGCCTTCTGGCGCCTCGACGGTACGGTCGGCGTAGAACATGCCGATCTGGACCTTTCCCAATACCAGCGGCAGCACGATAAAGCTCCTGGCGTCGGGCAGCAGCTTGCGGTGCCATTCGGGCAGCAGGTCGCGGATCTTGGGGCTGGCGGCATCCGAGATCATCAAGTCGGCATCGTTCTCGATCGCCAGGTGGAACAGGTCGCGGCTTGCGGCAGCGGCAAACACGAAACCGGCCTGTAGCTGCGCGCTGTCTTCTCCGAGCGACACCCGGGCGCGATACTGCGCCGTGCGGGCGTCTTTCAGGCACACGGTGGCAAAGCGAAAGCCCAGCGCGCCATACAGCGTTTCAAGTACTGCCAGCACCACGTCGTTGACCTTGCCTTCGCCTGAGGCGCGTAGCTGGGTCACGTCTTGCACCCCGGCCAGCAGCAGGTCGCGCGCATTCTTCGGCTTGCCACTCGGATGGAACCCAGCCTGTTCGGGCTCGCCCGCATCGAGGGTGGCCAGCAGCAGCACATTGGGCAAGCCACCCTCGGCCAGCTGCGGTTCGGCCCTGGACGAAGGCGCCAGGTTCATGCTCTCCATCAGGCAGTGCATGCCTTGCTGGACGGCCGCCAGCAAGGCTTCCATGCGCGGCCGGTCCAGGTCGAGCGCGACCCCATAGCGGCCCAGCAGCGCGGCCGCTTCCGCGCAACCGGCTGGCTCATGGGTCCTGGACAGCAGGCGCGCCGCGTCGAGGCCGAACGAGGCGACCTGGCGCATCCATTCGCCACGGTTGGCCGCCACCCGCAGCGGCGTGGGTGGCAAGGCCGCCTGGGCACGCACGATGACATCCGGAATCTTCCATTCGGCCAGCACCGCTTGCGACAGCATGTCGTAGCTGGCGCCGAGGATCATCTGCGAGGCTTGCCCGACCGTATGCTTGCCGCCCTGGATCAGCGCGGCGATCTCGCGATAGCGGTCGTGCTCGTGGCTGGCCACCAGCAGCGGTCCAATATTCTTGAACAGGGCGCAGATCGCCGCTTCTTCGGCGCCCTGGTAGAAGCTGTGGCGCGCCATTTCACGCCCCACCAGGCTGGCGCACAGCGCCGCTTCCAGCTCCTGGCGCACACTGCCGGCGTGCTCGGAACTGTCGAGGGTATCGACCAGCAGCATCGCCAGCGCAGTGGTCTTGACGTTGTCGAAGCCAAGTAGCGCGATCGCGCGCGAGATCGTCGTCACCGCGGTGCCGGAGACGGTGCGGTACTGGATGGTATTGGACAGGCGCAGGATGCGCTGGGTCAGCGCCGGGTCGGACACCACGTAATAGGCCAGGTCGTGGGTGCCCTGGTCGTCGCTCGACGCCATCTCGACCACGCGCGCGACCGAGGCGCCGAGCGCGAACATTTCTTCGTCGCCGCAGACCTTGTGCATCAGGGCGGCGCGCACGCGGCGGGTCGCGCCTTCCGGCGGCGAGACGGGCTCGTGCATCGTTTAACCCGCCTTCACTGCCGAAGCGGTCTTGGCTGGCGCACTCACGGGCCGGCCCTGGGCGGAGCGCTCGTATTTCTTCAGCAGCTGGTGATGCAGCGCCGCCAGCGCGCCCAGCTTCGGGTTGCCCGGATCGAGCTTGCGCACGTTGCCGATCAGGCCGCTAACCTGTTGGCCGAGCTTGTCTTCCCAGCCGTCATGCTCGATGCAGCGCAGCGCCGCCAGGGCGGCGTTGAAGGCCACAGAAGGATTGTTTGGCAGCTTGCTCGTCGCTTCCAGCATCAGGGTGACCGCGCCCCGGTAGTCGCCGTTGCGGGCGCGCGCGGCGCCGTCGGCCACCAGGTCGACCACGTGCTGGCGGCTTTCCTGCGCCAGCGTGCGCGCCAGGTCCGGAAAGCCGGCGCCCTCGAGCACGCCCATCGCGCGCGTCATGCCGGCATCGTTCGGGGCGTTGCGCATGACTTCGCGTACCAATTCGGCGCCGCCCTCTTCCATGTTGTTTTCCAGGCAGGTGCGCGCCAGCTCCAGTTTGATGTCGCTCGAGAGCGTCGGCGCATCCTGGCAGGCACCCAGGGCGGTGCTCAGCGATTCCTTGAGGCGCGCTTCGTTGCCGGTGAACTCATGCAGCATCGCCGACGAAATCGCGCTGCACAGCGGGGTATTGGCGCGGCCGCCCATCGAACGGTCGAGGTCGCGGATCATGGCGGCGGCGGCCACCGGGTCGCCCTTCTTCACCAGCGTGCGTACCAGCCGCACATGGTCTTCCGGGTCACGGAATTCGGAATATTTTGCCTTGCCCACCACCTGCTTGAACGCCTTCTCGGCGGCGTTGAGGTCGCCAGCCTCGGATGCCGTCTCGCCCAGCGTGCGCAGGCGCCGCACGGCATGCGGCGACACCGCCACCGCTTCGGTAAGAACTGCCTGCGCCTTGGACAGGTCGCCAATGGCGCCATGGGTGCGGGCCAGCCAGTCGTAGGCATCGACAAAATTGCGGTTGCTGTCGACCAGTTCTTCGAGCAAGCCCTTGGCCTCGTCGAACTGCTTGCGCAGGAACAGGGTCTTGGCCAGCCCCAGCCGAGCCCAGGCAATTGCCTTGGCCTCGATCAGCTGGCGGTAGATCGGCTCGGCCTGCTCCGGCTCGCCCAGGAACATGTGCAGCTCGGCGCGCAGGCGCAGGAAGTCGACCGCGTAGCGCGGGTAGCGTCCGGCGCCGTCGATGCAGGCGGCGACCGCCTCGCGCTGGTCGCCCGCGTCCATCAGCGTGTACACCGGCATGAAGGCGGTGCGCTTGTCGAGCGCGCGGGCGATGCGCTCGAGCAGGCGGTCGGCGGTAAAGGGCTTGAGCACATAGTCGGTCGGCGCCAGCTCGGCGGCGCTGACAACCTTGCTGTGGTTGCCTTCTGCGGTGACCATGAAAAATATGGTGCTGAGGGGAATCAGCTTGTGGTGGCGCATATCCTCGAGCAATTGCTGGCCGTCTTGGCCGCCTTCGAGGTCGTACTCGCACAGGATCAGGTCGAAGCTGCGCAGCGTCATGTGCTTCACGGCCTGGTTCGACGAGCTGGCATGCTCGATTTTCGTCACGCCGCACATGTTGAGCATGCTGTGCACATTGGCACGCATGCCCGAGTGAGGCTCGATGATCAGGGCCGCGAGGCCTTCCAGTTCGTTCATTCCAGGTTTTTCCGTTGGCCTGCGTGGGACGTGACGCAGCCGGTGCATAAGCTTGCTGCACGGGTCAGTATATTACGGCAGAGGAACTAAGTAGCTAAATTGGGTAAAGACACCGGTCAAAGCCGGTGCCGGATGCGTGGAAAAAGAGACAGCTCCCGCTCAGGGCGCGAAAGCGGCCGCCTGGCGCAGCGGCGTGCGGCTGCCGTCGGCGCAGTCGGATGCGGCGCCGCCAATGATGATGTTCTGGTAACGCACCTCGTACTTGCCGGCCGTGAGCTTGTCGATCGCAAAGCTCGCGCGCGGCTGCACGAAGGCATGGCGCACGTTCGCGCGGCGCTCGAGGTCGTACAGCTTGACGAAGATCGGCGAGGCATTCGCGCTGTTGTCGACCACCACCTGCATCTCGCTGCCGCCGTTACCGTAAGGGTAGCCCGGCAGGTAGCCGGACTCGGCCGGCCAGGGATCGCCGCTGGGGGCAGTCATGGTGTGCAGGTCGGTGCTGCAATCGGGGGCACGGGCCGGTACCACCAGCTCGGTCACGGCCAGCACCTTGATCTCGGGCGCGGGCGCCTTGCCCTCGCCGCTTGGGCTGCGCGCCCAGTTTCCGCTGCTGGCATCCACGCCGAGCTCGTCGGGACGGTCGGCACGGCTGGGGCTTTCGGGACGCACGCGGCGCTCGATCACCACTGGCTCGGCCTTGCCGGCCCAGGCCAATGCCGCCGGCAACTGCGCGCGCGGGGTGTCCATCAGCAGCCAGGTCGCAGCGGCGCCGGCCACGAAACAGGTGCTCAAACCCAGCCACCAGCGCGGATCGCGCAGCAGGCGCACGCGCGCACGCGCTGGCGGCAACCCAGGCTCCCAGCTGTCCGGACGGGTCCGGCCGCTCCCCTCCTCGGTGCCGGTGCTTTCCAGCCATTCGACTTCCCATTCTTCGGACGCAATCCATTCGTCGTGTTCCTTGCGGCGCACCGGGTCGGACAGGGTGTTGTAGGCGGTATTGACGATCGCCATGATGCGGGCGGCCTTTTCGTCGCCTGGATTTTTGTCGGGATGGTATTTCTGGCTAAGGGCCTTGTACGCCGCACGCACGACTTCGCCCGGCGCGCCGCGCGCGACCTTCAGGTTATCGTAGTGGGTGTGGATCTTGGCCATGGTGTCTCGGTTGCCTGCTGTTATGCGGTCGATCTAGGGGGTGGAGCCTGTCGGTTTGCCGGCCCCGGCGCAGGGAGGTACAGCTTAGCCGGATTTGTGTCCAGAGCGCAAGATTTCGAAAATTCTAAAGACGGTGGGTGCGATCGGCCCGCACGACCGGCTCCGGCAACTCCACGCCCTGCCCCACCACCAGCACCTTGAACAGCTCGCCCATCTCGGCGGGCGACACCAGTTTCTGCACTGCCCTGGCTTGCGGCAGGTAGCGCAGCGCATCTTCTGGATCGGTCTCGAGCAGCAGCTCGCCGATGCCGCAGGCGAGCAGGAACGAGGCCTGGTTCATGTAGGCCAGCACCGCCAGCCCGGCATCCTGGGCCGCCAGCGCCATTGCCGTAAAGTCGACGTGGGCGGTGATGTCCTGCAGGCCGGGCAGGTAGAACGGCGCCGGATGGGCATGGTGGCGGTAATGGCACATCAGGGTGCCGCCCGTGCGCTGGTCGACGTAGTACTCGCGCGCCGGGAAGCCGTAGTCAATCAGGATGGCGGCGCCGCGGCCGTGCTTCATCATGCCAGCCAGCGAGGCCATGAAGCCTTCGGCCACCGGATGGATTTCGGTGAGATAGCCTTCAGGCAGCTGCTCGGCGCCGGGGATCTGGCGCACCAGCTGCTGCGCCAGCGGCCCGGGCAGCGGCTGCTGCACGAACGCGAATTCGCCCTGCTCCACCGTCACCATCTGGCGCTGCCAGGCGCCATCCTTGCGAATCACCAGCTCAACCGGCATGGCGTCGAGCACTTCGTTGGCCAGCACCACGCCGCTGAAGCTGTCCGGGAACCCGTCGATCCAGCGCACCTGCGGCAAGTCTTTCAGGGCTTCTTGCTGGCGTGCGCGTAATTCGCCGGAAAGTTCGATGATGGTGTACGAATTGACCGCCACCCCCATGCGTTCGAGCGCGCCAAGGACGTCGCGCGCCAGCTTGCCGGTGCCGGCGCCAAATTCGATGATGTCGGGCGCGCTTTGGGCGATAATAGCGGCTGCCGCGCGCGCCAGTGCCGCGCCGAACAGGGGCGAGATCTCGGGCGCGGTCGTGAAGTCGCCGCTCGCGCCGAGCTTGGAGGCGCCGCCGCTGTAGTAGCCGAGTTCGGGCGCATACAGCGCCAGTTCCATGAACCGTGAAAACGCCATCGCCCCCCCGAGTTGTTCGATCTCGTCGGCGATGCGTTGTTGCAGGGACTGGGACGCTGCGAGTGCGTCGGGGGCGGGTGCGGGCAGGGACATGCGCGCATTGTAGCTAATTGTTGCTTGATTTTCCCTGTTTGATTATCCCTGATAATTAGCCACCATTTTCAGCCACCACGCCCCTACCAACCATGTAAGCCCTGTACAGGTGTGACGATGATGCAGTCTGTTCCCACTTCTTCGCCCAAGGTCGCGCTCGTGACCGGCGCCGGTCGCCGACTGGGCCGCGCGATCGCGCTCGGCCTGGCCGCGGCCGGCTGGGACGTGGCCGTTCATTACCGTCACTCAAAAGCCGACGCCGGCGAGACCATGGAGGCGATCCGCGCCCTGGGCCGGCGCGCCGCGCTGTTCCAGTGCGACCTGCTCGATGAAGCGGCGGTGCGCGCCCTGCCAGGGCAGGTGGCCACGGAACTGGGCGCAATCACTTGCGTGGTCAACAACGCTTCGTTGTTTGAATACGACAGTGCCACCGGCTTTTCGCCAGCCTTGCTGGCCACGCACATGAGCGCGAATGTCGCTGCGCCGCTGCTGCTGGCGCAGGCCCTGCACGCGGCAACCCCCGCCGGCAGCCAGGCGGTTGTCGTCAACCTGCTGGACCAGAAACTGTACAATCTCAACCCGGATTTTCTGTCTTACACGCTGTCGAAAGCGGCACTGCAGGCGGCCACCACGATGCTGGCGCAGGCGCTGGCCCCATCGGTGCGCGTGGTCGGCGTGGCGCCCGGCATCACGATGGTGTCGGGCGACCAGACCGAAACGGGCTTTGCGCAGGCGCACCGGCAGACCCCGCTGGGGCGGTCCTCGACCCCGCAGGACATTGCTGAGGCCGTCGTGTATGCCGCCGGCGCGCGCGCCCTGACCGGCACCACCTTGCTGGTCGACGGCGGCCAACATCTGGTAGCGTCGCAGCGCGACGTGATGTTCCTGACCGAACCAAACAATCATTGATAACAAAGGCTTTATGATGCTGTCCGCCCTGACCCACCCGAGCTTGCGCGATTGCCGCCGGCTATTTTTGCGCAATTACGAAGTGATGATCAACATTGGCGTGCATGACTTCGAAAAGAAGGCGGAACAGCGCGTCTTGATCAATATTGACCTGTACATTCCGCTCGACCAGTCGACCCCCAAGGCCGACTTGCTGTCGGAAGTAGTCGACTACGATTTCATGCGCGACACGATTGCGAAACGCATCGCGAAGGGGCATATCCACCTGCAGGAAACCCTGTGCGACGACGTGGTCAAGGCCATGCTGACCCATCCGCGCGTGCGCGGTGCGCGCGTCTCGACGATGAAACCGGACGTGTATCCAGACTGCGAAGGCGTGGGCTGCGAAGTGTTCCAGGTAAAGGAAGCAGCATGAGCGAAGCAGACCTCGACCAGATGGGCGCCGGCGTCGCCAGCGCAAAGACGATGGAGAAAATTGCGCACGAGAACAACAAGCTGCACAAGCGCCTGTGCCGCCTGGTGGGCCAGGCGATCGGCGACTTCAACATGATCGAAGACGGCGACAAGGTGATGGTTTGCCTGTCGGGCGGCAAGGACAGCTACGCGCTGCTCGACATTTTGCTGACCCTGCGCGAGCGTGCGCCGATCCATTTCGATATCGTCGCGGTCAACCTCGACCAGAAGCAGCCGAATTTCCCGGCCGATATCCTGCCGGCCTACCTCGACAAGCTGGGCGTGGACTACCACATCGAAAACCAGGATACCTACAGCATCGTCAAGCGCCTGATCCCGGAAGGCAAGACCACCTGCTCGCTGTGCTCCAGGCTACGGCGCGGCATCCTGTACCGTGTGGCCGACGAGCTCGGTTGCAACAAGATCGCCCTCGGCCACCATCGCGACGACATCCTCGAAACCTTCTTCTTGAACATGTTCTTCGGCGGAAAGCTGAAAGGCATGCCGGCCAAGCTGGTCTCGGACGACGGCAAGCACATGGTGATCCGCCCGCTGGCCTACGTGAAAGAAGCCGATACCGAGCGCTATGCCGAAGTGAAGGGTTTCCCGATCATTCCATGCGACCTGTGCGGCTCGCAGGAAAACCTGCAGCGCAAGCAAATCAAGGCGATGCTGCGCGGCTGGGAAAAGACCCACCCGGGACGCGTGGACAACATCTTCTCGTCGCTGTCGACCGTGGTGCCTTCGCACCTGCAAGACCGCGACCTGTTCGGCTTCGTCGATTTGAAGACCGATGGCCTGCCCAATCCGCTGGGCGATATCGCCTTCGACGAAGAGCCGTGTTCGACGCCGGTGGCGAACACGATTTCGCTGACCCGGTTGTAAGCGCGCAGGCGCGAAGCGGTAGTAAAAAGGCATGCCCCCGGCTTGTTTTCGTCCCGGTCACTTTCTAGAGGAATCCAATGAGACTGCCTTCGCGCCTGTTGCGCCACCTGTCACTGGGCTTGGCCCTGCTCGCCCCAGTGGCCGCGATGGCCGAGCCCAGCGCCATCTACCTGGTGCGCCATGGCGAAAAGATGAGCGAGCATGGCGATCCTGACCTGAGCCCGCAAGGCCGGGCACGCGTGCAGCACATCGCCACGCTGCTGCACCGCACCGGCATTACCGGCATCTTCAGCACGGCAACCCAGCGCACGCGCCAGAGCGCCGAGCCGCTGGCGCAGAAAACCGGGCTGGCGGTGCAGCTCTACGATCCGAAGCAGCCCAAGGCCCTGGTAGAAAAGGTCAAGGCCATGCGCGGCGCGGTGCTGGTGGTGGGGCATTCCAATACGCTGCCGGAACTGGTGCGCCTGTTCGGCGGCGCGCCGGGGGCCGATATCGGGGACAACGAGTACGATCGCCTGTATCAGCTCACGCCGACGGTGGGCGGTGCGGTCAACACGGTCTTGTTTACGACGCCGTCACCGTGATCTAGCCCTGATGGTGCGTCGGCCTGCCTGCGTCAGGGCGCCACATCGGTCCGCATCACCGGATACAAATTGAATCGCTCATCCCACGATGCGTGGCGCCTGGCGAAAAATTCCAGCCGTGCGTGCGGATTCCTGGCAAATGCCGGATCGGTCTCGATGCGCTGCCTGAATTGCGCCGCCAGTGCCGGGTCGGCGGCCATCTGCTCGCGCGCGACATCTTCCGCCACGTACTCTTCCATGTATTCCTTGCGCTCGTAGGCGTTGTTGAACAAGCCCCAGGCCAGCAGCGAGTCGGGCGCCTGCGGCTCGAGCATCGCCACCACCAGGCGCGCCTTGGGCTGCGCCACCGGGACATACAGCGAACCGCGCGTGACGGCGCGCGCGTCCGCTTTCCAGCCGCCGTCGAGCGTCAGGCGCTGATGCGATTCGAACGACGTGGCGCCGAAGCTCGCCTTGTCGGCGCGGAAGGTCTCGACTGGCGCCTGTGCCAGCGCCTTGTCGAGCTTGCGGAAGGCGATGCCGTGCAGCGCCAGCTTGGCCGCGACCATGTCGGCATGGGCAGCCGGCACGATGTAGCCGGCGCGCGGGGCGTTTACCTGAAGGTCGGGCACGACTTCTTCGCGCAGCGGCACGCGCCAGAGCTGCGGCCTGGTTTCGTCGTAGCGGGTCATCGAAATGCCGGACACCTCGGACGGCGCACGGGTGTAGGCATAGCCCTGGAAGTCGATCATCCGGGTCTTGTCGGTGGTACGGTAGGTCAGCGTTACCGGCGAGCCGGCCAGTTTCACTGCGCGCGCATCCGCAGCCAGCGCGACTTGTTGCCATTGCTTGCCGTGCCTGGCCACCTGCTCCAGCACCGAGATCACGCTGTTATGGGTCACGCGCACGCGGGTCGGGTAATCCTTCCACGCATGGGTCTCGACCAGCATCGCCATGCGGTTACGCAGCGGGAAATAACCGGTCGAAAAGCGCGGGTCCGAGGCGCCGTCGATGAAGCCCGATTGCGGGTCGTCGGTCTTGGCAAACGACATATAGAAGGACTGGGGCGTCGATCCCAGTTTCGCCAGGTCGGCAATGACATTGGTGCGCAGCGCCAGGCCGGCGGCGCGCAATGCGGGGTCGCCCGAATACACCGGCTCGACCTGGATCGAGACGTCGTGCTGGAACTTGGCGCCGTCGGTTACGTGCAGGTCGACATAGGTCAGCGGATCCCAGGCATTGACCAGGTCCAGCATCGCCTGCATCTCGGGCGCATCGGCCTTGACGTAGTCGCGGTTGAGGTTGAAGTTCTGCGCCGTGGTGCGCCAGCCCATTTCGACCGGGCCGCGCTGGTTCGGGCGGTTCCATTTGCCGAAGCGCTCATGGCCATCGACGTTAAATACCGGAACGAACACCAGCACTTGCCGGTCCAGGGCGCCCCTGGCGAGCTTGTTCTCGAGGACGCCGCGCAGCGCCAGGAAACCGGCGTCCTTGCCGTCGATCTCGCCGGCGTGGATGCCGCCCTGGATCAGCGTGACCGGCAAGCCCTGCTGCTTGGCGCGCTGCGCGCTCAAGGCGCCGCTGTTGGAGGCGACCAGCGCCAGCATCGGCCGGCCTTCCGGAGTGCGGCCGAATTGCATGCACCTGACCTGCTTCGGATAGGCCTTCTGGAAAGCGCCGCACAAGGCGACGACTTCGTCGTAGCGGCTGGTGGCCTGGAAGCCCGAGCGTTCCGCGATGGTGCTCAGGTCGGGAGCGGACTGGGCCAATGGAGCGGCAGCCAGCAGGGCCAGCAGTAAGGCAGAACGGATCATTGTAAAAGCTCCAGCAATTGTTCAGGTGACAAAGCCGAAGATTATAGACCCGTTTATTGCCTTCTTACGGTTACTGGCGCGGCCTGGAATAGATCGAGATTTCCTGCACCGCCGGACGCACGATCTCCATCGGCACATTGCGGGCACGGGCGCTGGAGGTCGGGCAGGTGCCGCTCTGGCGGTAAGCCAGCGCCGCGGCCAGCAGCCCTTCGGCCGGGTCGCCGATCGGGCGCGACAAATCGTCTTCTACCTGGCAGGTGGGCGCCAGGCCGTCCGGGAAGTCGCCAAAGCCCTTGTTATTCACGCCCTTGAATTCGATCGAGAAATAGGTGGTGCCGCAGTTCGGCACCGGCGTGAAGCCGTAGGGCTTGCCGCAGGTCTGGCCGCCGATCACGTTGACTTCGATGTCGGCGCCGCGCAGGCCGTTGATCACCGCTTCGCTCGCCGAGCAGCTACCCGAGGTAGTCAGGACGGTGACGCGCTTGAGGTTCAGGCTGGGCAGCGGCGTGCCGGCACGCACCGGGTTGGGCGACTTGAAGCCGTAAGCGGTCGACAGGAAATCGATCGCCGGCTGGGGAGCAGTCTTGTCGTTGTACTGTGGGCGCTCGAAGACCTTGCCGCGGGTGGCATCCGGTCCGGCGATCATGTACGACAGCTCGCTGGCAACGTAGAGCAGGCCGCCGCCGTTATAGCGCAGGTCGAGCACCAGGTCGTTCACCCCCGCCTGGCTGAAGGTGGTGAAGGTGTCCACCAGCTGGCGTTCCGATACCGCGTTGAAGGTTTCAAAGCTCAGGTAGCCGACCTTGCCGGTCGGGGTCTCGAGCACCTTGGCGTGCTTGACCGGCTGGACGCTCACCTCGAGGGCGGTCATGGTCACGTCGAACACCGCACCGGCGCGCTGGAAGCTGAACTGGTGTGGCGTACCGACCGCTTCCGGGAACAGGGCGGCGTTGATACGCTTGACCGAATCGGCATCGGCGGTGCTGACGAAATCGATCCCGTCGATTCTGAGCAGCATGTCGCCGCGCTGCACGCCGGCATTGGCGGCCGGCGATCCGGGTTCGACCAGCGTGACCAGCCAGGTACGTGGAATATTGGCCCCGGTGTTGCGCTTGAACGTGACGCCATAGCCCAGATCGAGGCCGGCAGTCGTCATCTTCTCCCACTCTTCGGTCGAATAGGTGAAGTGATACCGATCCTTGGCCCGGCCCGAGGCGGTCAGGGCGGGGGTCTTGAGCACCTTGAAGTAGTCGACCGCAGTGGCGAAGTCGGCCATCTTGTAGGTGTTTGGAATCTCGTCGTACCAGAGGTAGTAGCGGTGCGACCACGCGCGCAGGAACTTCATCTCGTCGAGCAGCGTGCCCTGCTTGTCCGGGAAAGCCTGGCCCTGGAAATCGCGGCCGGTGCGCGGCGCCGCGCACAGGTTCCAGTACTGGAACGGCTCGCCCAGCGTGCCGGCGTCGAGGTCGGCCGCCGTCGGCGCGCCTGGCGCCGCAATAGGGTCGGTGGGAACGGTGGGATTGGCCGGCGGCTGCTGCATTGACTGGTCGGGGCGGGTGCCGCTGACGGGCGAACTACCGCCACCGCCGCCGCCGCAACCAAGCAGGACGACGCCGGTAGCAAACAGGGAGGCTGTCAGGCGGAGGGCGGTCGTCGCGCGACCTGGGGCGGATGGCGATGTCATGCAACCGATTATAGACGCGCCCGTTGAGCCGGAGTGCAACGTTCTGTAACAGCCGGGGCTGGCTAACAACACGCCATGCCAGAACGGATATCAGCCTGATACCACCGGAGAAAAAACCGGCAATATCAGGCTGATATCGAACCGCTCGGGCTAGGTCATGCAGCCCGTGACGCGGCGCCTTGCGGAGCGTCGAAGGCGGCCAGCAGCGCCGCCTCTTTCTGCTTGGCCGCCGCCAAGTGGCGTGCCTTTACGTGGCCGTAGCCGCGGATGTCTTCTGGAATGCTGGCGATCGCCACCGCCTGCGCCAGGTTCTCCGGCGTGAGCTTGGCCAGCAATGCCTCGACGGTCTGGCGGTATTGACCGATCAGCGCACGCTCGGTACGACGCTCGTCCGTGTAGCCGAACACATCGAACGGGGTACCACGCAGGCCCTTGAGCTTGGCCAGCACGCCGAACGCACCCATCATCCACGAACCGAATTCCTGCTTGACCGGACGGCCTTGCTTGTCGTGCTTGGCCAGCAGCGGCGGCGCCAGGTGGTACTTGATGGTGATGTCGCCTTCGAACATGTTGGCGATCTTTGCCTTGAAGCTCGGGTCGGTATGCAGGCGGGCGACTTCGTACTCGTCCTTGTAGGCCATCAGCTTGTAGAAATAGCGTGCCACGGCTTCGGCCAGTCGGCTGCCCTTGCCGAACTTGGCTTCCTGGGCGCGTACCTGGTCGACGAAGGCCTTGTACTGCGCCGCATAGGCGGCGTTCTGGTAGGCGGTGAGCAGCTCGACGCGGCGGTTGACGATGTCGTCCAGGCTCTCGGTACGCTTGAACTCGATCACCTGGGCCGGGGTCGTGAGCTTGTTGACCGAGGCCAGGTCGTGCGCGGCGGTGCGGCCCCAGTGGAAGGCGGCCTTGTTGAACGGCACCGACACGCCATTGAGTTCGATCGCCTTCATCAGCGACGCTTCCAGCAGCGGCACATGGCCCTTCTGGAAGGCATAGCCCAGCATGAACATATTGGTTGCGATCGAATCGCCCATCAGCGCGGTAGCAATGCGTCCGGCGTCGATGAATTCCACGTTCTGGGCGCCGCAAGCCTGCAAGATGGCGCCCTTCGAGCCTTCGCCCGGGAACTGCCAGTCCGGGTTTTTAACAAACGCTGCGGTGGTCGAACTGGTGGCATTGACGGCGGCCCAGGTGCGGCCTTCTCCCATGCGGCTCAGGGCATCGCGGCTGGCGGCCACGATCTGGTCGCAGCCGATCACCAGGTCGGCGCTGCCGGTGCCAACGCGGGTCGAGTGCAGGTCGGACTGCTGCTGCGCCAGGCGCACGTGCGACATCACCGGGCCGCCCTTCTGGGCCAGGCCACTCTGGTCAAGCACGATCGCGCCCTTGCCTTCGACGTGGGCCGCCACTGCCAGGATCTGGCCGACGGTGACCACGCCGGTGCCGCCGACGCCGGCCACCAGGATGCCGAACGGCGCGCCGATCGATGGCACGACCGGCTCCGGCAGGCTCGGAGGCGCGGCCTCCGAAGCCGCAGCTTTCTTCGGCTTCTTCAGGCCGCCGCCTTCGACGGTAACGAAGCTTGGGCAGAAGCCCGACACGCACGAGAAGTCCTTGTTGCACGAACTCTGGTTGATCTGGCGCTTGCGGCCCAGCTCCGTTTCCAGCGGCTCGACCGACAGGCAGTTGGACTGCACCGAGCAGTCGCCGCAGCCTTCGCAAACCGCTTCGTTGATCACGGCGCGCTTGGCCGGGTCGGGGAATTCGCCTTTTTTCCGGCGGCGGCGCTTTTCCGACGCACAGGTCTGGTCATAGATGACGGCCGTCACGCCCGGCAGCTCGCGCAGTTCGCGCTGCACGTCCATCAGTTCCGAACGGTGGCGCACGGTCACGCCGGCGGCCCAGGCGTAATCGCTCGGGTATTTTTCTGGCTCGTCGGTGACGACGATGATCGGACCCACGCCTTCGGCCGCGATCTGGCGCGTGATCATGCCCGGATCGAGCGGGCCGTCGACGTTCTGGCCGCCGGTCATGGCGACCGCGTCGTTGTACAGGATCTTGTAGGTGATGTTCACCTTCGCGGCCACGGCCGCGCGAATGGCCAGGATGCCCGAGTGGAAATAGGTGCCGTCGCCAAGGTTCACGAACACGTGCTTTTCACTGGTAAACGGCGACTGGCCGATCCAGGTCGTGCCTTCGGCGCCCATGTGGGTGAAGGTGGACGTTTCGCGGTCCATCCATAGCACCATGTAGTGGCAGCCGATGCCGGCCATGGCGCGCGAGCCTTCCGGTACCTTGGTCGAGCTGTTGTGCGGGCAACCCGAGCAGAAATACGGAATGCGGTCGGTTTCCGGGTTGGCCTTGGCCGGGATATTACGCAGCACCAGTTCCTTGGCTTCCAGGAAGGCGATGCGCTCTTTCACGCGCTGCTCGACCGGATGGCCGGCGCAGTAATGCGAAATGCGCGAAGCGATGGCGCGGGCAATCTGCGCCGGGTTCAGCTCGTAGGTGGCCGGCAGCAGCCAGTCGCCGTGGCCCATGCGGTCCTTGTTGCTCCACTCGCCGGTGTCGTCGAATTTGCCAACCACGCGCGGACGCTGCGCATCGGGCAGGTTGTAGAGCGCTTCTTTCAGCGCATATTCCATCACCTGGCGCTTTTCTTCGACCACCAGGATCTCGTCGAGCCCGCGCGCGAATTCGTGCACGCCTTCGGATTCAAGCGGCCAGGTCATGCCGACCTTGTACAGGCGCAGGCCAATGTCGCGCGCTGCCTGCTCGTCGATGCCCAGATCGGCCAGCGCCTGGCGCGTGTCGACATAGCTCTTGCCGGCGGTGATGATGCCGATTTTTGGCGTCGGGCTGTCCCAGATGATCTTGTTGAGCTTGTTCGCACGGGCATAGGCCAGCGCCGCATACCATTTGAAGTTGCTCATGCGCACTTCTTGGTCCAGCACGGCGTCTGGCCAACGGATGTTCAGGCCGCCTTCAGGCACCTGGAAATCGGTCGGCAGCGCAATCTGCACGCGGTCCGGATCGAGGTCGACCACGGCGCCCGACTCGATGATATCGGTGACGCATTTCATCGACACCCACAGGCCGGTATAGCGGCTCATGGCCCAGGCATGCAGGCCGTAGTCGAGGTATTCCTGTACCGACGACGGATACAGCACCGGAATGCCGCAGTGGGTCAGGATGTGGTCGGACTGGTGCGCGGTGGACGAGGATTTGGCCGCGTGGTCGTCGCCTGCCAGCACCAGCACGCCACCATTCTTGGCCGAGCCGGCATTGTTGCCATGCTTGAAGACGTCGCCGCAACGGTCCACGCCCGGGCCCTTGCCGTACCACATGGCAAACACGCCATCGTAGTTGGCGTCCTGGTACAGGTTGGTCTGCTGGGTGCCCCAGACGGCGGTCGCCGCCAGGTCTTCGTTCATGCCCGGGTGAAACTTGACGTGGTGCGCTTCGAGGTGCTTTTTCGCCTTCATCGCGGTCTGGTCGACGGCGGTGACCGGCGAGCCGCGGTAGCCGGTGATATAGCCTGCGGTGTTCAGGCCGGCTTTCTGGTCACGCTCGCGCTGCAGCATCGGCAGTCGGATCAGGGCTTGGGTGCCGGTCATGAACGCGCGGCCGCGCTCGAGCGTCCATTTGTCGTCCAGCGTGATGTCGTGCTGCGGCTGCGCAAAATTGGCGCGGTCGATGGGTGCGTTCATGCGGTGTCTCCGTATTTGTTCGCCAGGGCTATCAAGACGCGCGCCGAAGACTCTTGATGGTCATCATTGGCGCACGCGGCTGGGCTGGGCCAGCCTCCTCCCGTATGGCGCACAGTATAGTCCTGCCCCTCCGGCATTAAATTCCAAACAATTCACCCCGCCAGGTGATTTGCGCAATAAAATTGCCGGGTTGGCGAATTCAGAGAGGAAAACATGTCAAAAATCGAGCTCGACAAGACTGACCGCAAAATCCTGGCGGTGCTGCAGTCGGACGGCAGGCTGTCAAACCAGGACGTGGCCGAGCGCGTGAACCTGTCGCCATCGCCCTGCCTGAGGCGCATCAAGCGCCTGGAAGAGGCCGGAGTGATCCGCCAGTACGTGGCGCTGGTCGACCCGGACAAGATCGGACTGGGCCTGCTGGCCTATGTCAACGTGCGGCTGGAAAAGCACAGCGAAGTGGCGGGTGGCGCGCGCGGCACGCCGGGCTTGCCGGCCACGTCGCCACGCAACGATTTCGCCGTGTCGGTCGGTACCTGGCCAGAAGTGGTGGCCTGCTATGCAATGACTGGGGAGATGGACTTTTTGCTGCGCGTGCATGTCGAGGACATGGACCATTTCTCGCGCTTCATGATGGGAACGCTGCTCAAGCATCCGGCGGTGCTGGATGTGAAATCGAGCTTCGCGCTGCAGCGGATCAAGGAGACCACGGCACTTCCGGTAGCGCTGTGAATGTTGCAGGCGGGCGCACTGGCGCGCCGCCTATCTGGAAAACCACTTCGCCGCCGCCCTGACGTTGGCCTTGAGGTTGTAATCGATGACTGCCCATTGCTCTTCGAGCGCCTCGGCCATCACGCTGCCCGGGCTGGGCGGGGGAATCTGCAGATACGCATCGGCTTCGCCGAACTCGCGCTTGATCTGCATGCCGGCCTTGCGGGCGATATGCATCATGGTCTGATTCGACGACAGGCATTGCATGTACAGCGTGTCGACGTCGGAATTGCGGCTATGGATCGCGGCGCGGTCGAACAGGCGCGAACCGACGCCCTTGCCCCGGGCCGATGCCGATACCGATATGCCAAGCTCCGCCACCCGCTGCTTGGTGGTCGGCTTGGCGCTGTCGGCCCGGGCAAACGCCAGGTGGCCGACGCCAACGAGCTGGAACACCCGGTTGACGACACCGAACACGATGTCGTGCTTGAAGTCGAGCTTGCCGACATAGGCGGCGATGGCGTCGTCCGGGATCATGCTGCCGAAGCGCAACAGGCGATCTTTCGGGTCGAGCGCAAGAAAATGGCGCAAGATACGGCGGCGGTCGCGCTCGCCGAGCTCTTTGACCAGCACGGCCGGCCGACCGGGTTTGCCGCCAAGGCCGCGCAGCCAGCGGCCAAAGGGAGTGTCCAGCATGATGAATCCTATTTTGTGCAGTGCAACAATAGCGCGATTGTAGCGGATTCTTCAGTTACATGCGGGACGCCGGCCGGCCGCGCTCGCTGGTCAATTGCCGGCGGCGCTGGTCCACTGCGCCGCCGGGCTGACCACGAACCCACCCTTGCCCGCCTGCTTGGCCTCGTACATGGCCTTGTCGGCTTCGGCCAGCAGCGCGGCCGAGCCGCGTGCAGCGCCAGCCTGGCCACGGGCGCTGGAAATGCCGATGCTGGCCGAGATCGTCACCGGATGGCCGTCGGCCTCGGTCACCGCACGGATCTCGTCGAGCGCCAGCTGGGCCACCCGCAGCGCGCCCTCGCGCGAGGCGACCTCTTCGAGCATGATCACGAATTCGTCGCCGCCGAGGCGCGCCAGCGCATCCTCGGCGCGCAGCTTTTGCTCGACGCGGCGCGCCACCATCTGCAGCACCAGGTCGCCGGTGGCATGGCCCCAGGTATCGTTGACCAGCTTGAAGCCGTCGAGGTCGATGAACATGATCACCACCACCGAATCGCGGCGGTTGGCGCGCGCCAGCGCCCGCTCCAGCAGGCGGGTCAGCTGGCGATAATTGATCAGGCCGGTCAAGCTGTCGTGCTGGGCCAGGCGCTCGAGCTTCTTCGACTGCGCCTCGAGTTCGGCGGTGCGCTCGGCCACGCGCTGCTCGAGGGTCTCGTTGGCTGCCTGCAGCCGGTGGTTGACCTCGCCAATGATGCGGTAGCTGCGCCGCAAGCGCGTGGCGGCATACATCAAGAGCACCAGCAGTAGCGCCGAATAGGCGAACAGAAAGGTTCGATAGCGCTCGCGCTCGCGCAGCACGGTGTCGAACGAGCGGTCGAATTCACGTCTGAGGCGGTCGAGCGCGGCGCCGGTGCCGGCCGCGGCGATCTGCCCTTCCAGCCGGTTCTCCAGCGGCCGCTTCTCCAGGATGGTGCGCGCAGACTTGATGATGGCATCCACCTTTTCTATCAGGGCCGGCGAAAAGGCGATTTTCTGCGCTGCGATCTCGCCCAGGACCTGGTCGATACGCGCCGCCAGCGCGCCGCTCGGGGTCACGTTGTAGCGCAGGATCTCGGTCAGCAGGGCATTGAGCGAGGCATCGAGCCGCACCACGATGCGGGCCGGCACCAGCGCACCTTCGATGCCACCCAGCTCGGTCTTGAGATCGGCCACGGCCGGCGGCATGAACAGCAAGGCTTCGCGCAGCTGCGGGTTGTGGCGCGCGAACTGCATCGCCAGCATCTCCTTGCGCTGGACGGCGTCGCGCAGCTGGGTATAGGCGGTATGCACCGCGGGGCTGGACGCCTCGGACACGGCGTCGCCGACGCGGGCGATCAGGTCGCGCATGCGCGGCAGTCCGGTGGTCAGCTGCGGCGCGGCCGGGGCGCGGCCAATATGGGCGCGCAGGATATTGGCATCCCATTCGGCGTCGAGCTTTTCGAGCTCGCGCAGGTTGAGCATGACTTCGTTGCGCACGGCGGGATCGGCCGCGTCGGACCGGATGTACAGGAAGGCGAGCAGCGATGCCAGCACCAGCACCGCGACGGCGGCAATTTGCAGGCGGCGACGCGCGCTCGAGTTCGCTACGCGCTGCGCCGGCACGGCTACCATGTGTTCTCCATTACTCAGGTGTTGTTATGCACGCAGGATAACGCAAGCCGGCGGATCAGTCGCGCACCTCGTGGAGCGCATCAAGCGTCCACCTCGCGCAACACGGCCTTGACCGCCGACACCCGGGCCGCATGCACTGCCTCGGGAATTTTTGCGCGGTCTGCGGAAAAGCGCGCCGCCACTTCGCCCGCGTTCACCGCGCGCGCGGCATCCAGGGCCTGCTCCAGGTAAGGCCGTTGCGGATACACCTGGTGGCGCATCGGGTGATCGGGGTGGCCGCGTCCGCGCGCATCGCACTCGGACGCCAGCAGCATCTGGACGAAGCGCTGCGGCTTGCGGAAGGCATCGCAACGCTCGAACAGTGTGACGATGGTGTTGGCGCGCAGCTGCAGGGCGCGGCTCACGTTGCCGTGCTCGCGCGCGGTCATCAGGGCCAGGTCGCGGCATTCGTTGGGCACTTTCAGGCGCTTGCACACGTGCGCCAGCAGCTTGACGCCCTCTCCTTCGTGGCCGTGGTGCGCCGGCCAGTGTTCGGGCGGCGTGGTGCCCTTGCCCAGGTCGTGGGTCAAGGCTGCGAAGCGCACCTCGAGCGGGCAGCCCTGCGCGGCCGCGTAGTCGATGACGAGCATGATGTGCACGCCGGTGTCGATCTCGGGATGGTGCGCCGCCGGTTGCGGCACGCCCCACAGCACGTCGAGTTCGGGCAGGATGCGCGCCAGCGCGCCGCAGTCGCGCAGCACGTCGAACATGCGCGACGGCCGTGCTTCCATCAGGCCGCGCGCCAGCTCTTGCCAGACCCGCTCCGGCACCAGGGCGTCGACCTCGCCGGCGTCGACCATGGCTTTCATCAGCGCATTGGTGGACGGGTGCACGGTAAAGTCGGGAAAGCGCGCGGCAAAGCGCGCCAGGCGCAGGATGCGCACCGGGTCTTCGGCAAAGGCATCGGAGACGTGCCGGAAAACGCGCGCGCGCAGGTCGTCCAGGCCGCCATGCGGGTCGACGATGCTGCCGTCGTCGGCGCGCGCCATGGCGTTGATGGTCAGGTCGCGCCGCACCAGGTCTTGTTCGAGCGTGACCTCGGGCGAGGTGTGGAACACGAAGCCATGGTAGCCGGGCGCGGTCTTGCGCTCGGTGCGGGCCAGCGCGTATTCTTCGTGCGTGTCGGGATGCAAAAAGACCGGAAAATCCTTGCCGACCGGTCTGAAGCCCTGGGCCACCATCTGCTCGGGGGTGGCGCCAACCACCACGTGGTCGCGGTCGGTCACCGGGCGCCCGAGCAGCGCGTCGCGCACGGCGCCGCCAACCACGAAGCTGCGGATGCTGTCGCTCACTTTATTGCTGCGGCAGGTCGAGGTCGTGCTGCGGGGTCGCATCGACCTCGCGCATCGCTTCGTCGATCCAGCGCGCCACCGCCGGGTGGGCCAGCACACGCTCGCAATACGCCTGCAGCGCCGGCGCGAGCGCCACGCCATAGGTCTTGAAACGGCACACCACTGGCGCATAGAAGGCGTCGGCGATCGAGAACTCGCCGAACAGGAAGCGGTGGTGTCCGTAGCGCGACAAGCAGTCTTCCCAGATCTCGCAGATGCGGCCGATGTCGGCCTGGGCGCCCGGCGTGCGGCCGCGGCCCGGCAGCCGGGCCTGGATATTCATCGACATTGCGCTGCGCAGCTCGCCAAAGCCCGAGTGCATCTCGGCCACGATAGAGCGCGCCATCGCGCGTGCGGCCACGTCTTGCGGCCACATGGGCTTGTCATGAAACTGCTCGGCCAGGTATTCGGTGATCGCCAGGCTGTCCCAGATGGTGATCTCGCCGGCCAGCAGCACCGGGACGCGCCCGGCGTGCGAAAAGCGCGCGATGTTGGTAGAAGTATCGGGCTGGTCGAGCAGCACGCGCACTTCGGTGAAGGGGATGCCGAATGCAACCGCGGCCACCCAGGGCCGCATCGACCACGACGACACGTTCTTGTTGCCGATTACCAGCGTCAAGCCGGGCTGGCGCGCCTGGTCGAGGGTGGTGGTCAGGGTCGGGTCGAGGTCGATGGTCTGCATGGTTTCCTGTGGTCGAAGCGGTGAGCGAAAGTGCCGGTAAAGGCCGGGTAAAGACCGGCCAACTACCGGCCCGCGCGCGCACGGTAGTCGTCGAGACCCTTGCCTGTGCCCAGGTAGTGCGGCGCAACGGCCTCGATGGAGGTGAGCTTGATTCCCAGCGCCTCGGCTGTCAAGACACCTGTTTGCTTTTGGACCACATTATCGGTTTTCATCGAATCGAGATTATCGCGGCTGATGACAGGCTCGCCCGGCAGCAGCTCGAACAGCCTCGCCTGCAGGCGCGCCACCGAGTCTGGCAGGCCCAGCACGTGGCGTTCGTGGCCGGCATAGCGCCCGGCCAGGCGCACCAGCTCGGCCAGGGTATAGACCTGCGGGCCGCCCAGCTCGATCGTGGCGCCGGCGGTGTGCGGGTCGCGCAGTGCAGCCGCAAAAGCGGCGGCCACGTCGCCCACGTACACCGGCTGGAAGCGGGCGCCGCTGCCGGCCAGCGGCACCAGCGGCAGGTAGCGCTGGAGCGAAGCGAACATGGTCAGGAAATGGTCGCCTTCGCCGAACACCACCGAGGGGCGGAAGATGGTGGCCGCTACCCGCGGCTGGCTGCGCGCGGCCAGTTCGCCATCGCCCTTGGAGCGCTGGTACATAGAGGGGCCGGCGCTGTCCGCACCCAGGGCGCTCATGTGCAGGTAGCGCGCCACGCCCACGTCGGCGCAGGCCGCGGCGATGCGGCGCGGCAGGTCGACGTGCAGCTTGCGAAAGCCCGGGCCATAGGGGGTGCCATGGCCGCCATGCAGCACCCCGACCAGGTTGATGGCGGCATCGCGTCCGGCCAGCAGGCGGCGCAGGGTGGCGTCGTCGTGGATGTCGGCCACCTCGAGGTCGAGGTAGGGCAAGGTGCTCAGGTGCTTGGCGCTTTCATAGTGGCGCGTCGGCACCAGTGTGTTGACGCCGTCTTCGGCAAGGCGTGCGAGCAGGTGCCCGCCGATGAAGCCGGTAGCACCGAATACCACCACGTTCAGGTCGCGCATGGCATTGTCCTTGGCAGGATCAGGGAAGAATGGCGGTGCGTTCGCGCGGCTGCACATAGCCCAGGCGCGCCTTGAGCGATTGCGGCTTTTGCTCGAATACGGCGGCGTAATTGGTGGCGTTGGCCATCACGTTGCGCACATAGCCGCGCGTTTCCGAGAACGGAATACTCTCGACAAAGATGGCCCCCTCCATCGGCTGCTCGAGCACGCCGCGCCAGTTGCGTGCCCGTGAAGGCCCGGCGTTGTAGGCGGCGGTGGCCAGGATCTGGTTGCCGTCGAAGTTTCCTAATACCATGTTCATGTAGTTGGCGCCGAGTGTGATATTGGTACGCAAGTCGTTGAGCATGCTTTGAACAAAGTTATCCATTCCAATTTTGCCTGCCACCCATTTGGCAGTGGCCGGCATCACCTGCATCAGGCCGGAAGCGCCAACGCCGGAGCGCGCATCGGTAATGAAACGCGATTCCTGGCGAATCAGGCCATAGACCCAGGCCTGGTCAAGGCCCAGGCCCTGCGCGGTCGGCTGCAATACCTCGAAATGGGGTGCCGGGAAACGTTGTCCGTAGTCGAGCTCGGTGCGCGTGCGCAGCGAGGTCTCGACCATGCGATCGAGCAAATCATTGCGGCGCGCGAGTTCTCCGGCGGCCAGCAACTGACGTTCAGACATGCCGCGCAGCGCCCAGTTCCATTCGCGGTTGCCTTCCGCGCGCAGGCGCAAGGCGTAGAACTTCAGCGCGCGCTGCAGGCTCGGGTTGGCGCCGGCCTGGGCCAGCTCGTTTGCGCTGACAGGCAGCACGGGGGGCGGCACCGAAATCGTGCGGCCTAGCTCTTCCATTGCAAGCTGGCCATAGAAATGGTGCGGGACGGCGATCCGCTCGAACAGTGCGGTCGCTTCCAGCATCTTGCCTTCGTGCTTGTCGGCGCGGCCCAGCCAATAGGTCCAGGAGCCGTCGGCGCGCAGCCAGGCCGGCATTGCCTCGATGGTGGCGCGCACTGTCTTCCAGTCACCGCTGCGCAGGGCGATGCGGGTTTTCCACTGCTGTTGTTCGCTGGTCAGCGCGACCCCATCGGTGCGCTGCCAATAGAGGGGGGCCTCGGGCGCCAGCACGATCGAGGCGGCATGGGCAATCCCGGCCCAGCCGATCGCGCGTTCTTCGCGCCCCAGGTTCGGACTATTTTTTTCCAGCGCAACCGCGGCGAGCTTGATGCTGGTGCGCGCCATGCGGCCGATCGCCACCAGGTAGATCGCACGTTCGGCCCGCGTATCGCCGACGCCGCGCGCCATGGCGACTGCTGGCACGTCGACTGCCTGCCCCGCGCGCGCGTCGGAGGCGCCAAGCAGCGCCGCCGCGCGCCGCGCCGGGCCGGTGGCATTGGCTTCGCCGGCGATGCGCAGCTGCCACAGTAGATCGTCCTGGGTGAACTGGCCCCCCTGGGACAGCTGCGCGATCAGCGCGGCACAGGCTTCGCCGTAGTTGTCGGGGTTGAGCAGCAGCGCGCGCGCCTCGGTGGCGACCTGCTCGCCGCGGCTGGCGCGCGCCAGCAGCGCGTAGCAGCGCACCTGCAGCTCGCCACCGCCCTGCGGACCCAGTTCGCGCTCGAAGCCGGCCCAGTCGCGGCGCCGCCCCATCTCGAGCAGCCAGTCGCTGCGCAGGCGCTCGGCGGCCGCGCTGCCGTCGTGGCGCCGCAGCACCTCGCGCACTTCCTCGGCCGTGGCGTCGCGCAAGCGGGGTTTCAGACGATAATAGTCGACATAGGATGCCAGCGGATAATTCGGCAGGCGCGCGGCCAGGACATTGGCGCGCGCCGCGTCGTTCTGGCGCGCCGCTTCGCGCAGCAGCAAGAAGGTGTCGTCATCGGCCTGGACATCCTGGGCTGCCGCGCCAGGTACGGCGGGCGCAGCCGGAACCGGCGCGCTCGTCCGGGCGGCGTCAGGCAGGGCTTGGGCTTGGGCGTTACCGACAGTAAACGTCCACGAAGCAAGCACAAGGGCAAGGGCACCCGGCACGGAACCGGTCGTCAATTTTGATTGAACCATCTACAACTTTCACTCTACGCTGCATACAAACATGACCGGCGAATCAAGAATATCACGCGCATCGCGCCAGCTGCCAGGGCTGGAAGCGCCACCCGACAAACCACTGTTGCGCCGCACCCTCAAGGAGCGGCGCCGCGCCATCGCGCCGGACCTCAAGCGCGCCTGGGACGCGCGCATCGGTGCGCGCGTGCTGGCCTGGTCACGGGCAAATCCGTCGGGTTCACTGGCAGTATATTGGCCGCTCGAAGGCGAACCCGACTTGGGTGCAGCGTACGCGGAATTGGCCGGGGAAGGCGTACGGCTGGCCTTGCCTATCGTATTGGCGCGCGACGCGGCGCTCGGCTTCGCCGCCTGGATGCCCGGCGAGCCGACCGTGGCCGACAGCATGGGCCTGGCGGTACCGGCCGATTTGCGCATGGTCGCGCGGCCGCAGGCCCTGCTCATTCCTTGCCTGGGGTTTAATGCGCAGGGCTACCGACTGGGCTATGGAGGCGGATTCTACGACCGCACGCTCGCGCCCGAGCCGCGCCCCAGGACGCTGGGGGTGGCCTATTCATCCCAGCTCGTGGAATTCGATCTGAATGAATATGACATCCCCCTCGATGAGATCATGACGGAATCGTAGCGTCGATTACTTCACCAGCCTTTGCCAGATCGCCGTGGTCGCCACGGCCTGGTTCATGCTGTAGAAGTGCAACCCCGGCGCGCCACCGGCCAGCAGGCGTTCGCACAGCGCCGTGACCACGTCCAGCCCGAAGGCCTTGATCGAAGCCGAATCGTCGCCGAAGCTGGCCAGCTTGACGCGCACCCAGCGCGGGATCTCGGCGCCGCACATGTCCGAGAAACGCAGCAGCTGGGTCGTGTTCGTGATCGGCATGATGCCTGCTACGACCGGCACGTCGACGCCCAGCTTGCGGGCGTTGTCGACGAACTGGAAATACGCGTCGGCATTGTAGAAATACTGCGTGATCGCGGCATCCGCGCCCGCCTGGATCTTGCGTGCAAAGGCTTGCAGGTCGTCTTGCGGCGAGCGTGCCTGCGGGTGCATTTCCGGATAAGCCGCCACTTCGATGTGGAACCAGTCGCCGGTTTCTTGCCGGATGAACTCGACCAGCTCGCTGGCGTAACGGAACTCGCCGGCACCGCCATAGCCGCTTGGCAGGTCGCCACGCAACGCCACCAGGCGGCGAATGCCGGCATCCTGGAACTGGCGCAGGATCGCGCGCAGCGACTCGCGGGTGCCGCCGACGCAGGACAGGTGCGGCGCGGCCTCGAAACCTTCGGACTTGATCTCGAGCACGGTCTGCAGCGTGCCCTGCTGGGTCGTGCCGCCGGCGCCGAAGGTCACCGAAAAATACTTCGGCGCGAGCAGCGCCAGCTTCTGGCGCACGAGGCGCAATTTCTCGGCGCCTTCGTCGGTCTTGGGCGGGAAAAATTCGATACTAAAATTATGCGATTCCATCTTTATCTCTAAGGAGCAAGGTAGCGAGCGCCCACGAAATGATGCTGTACAGGATGGCGGCGATAAAGGCCGATCCGAATCCGGCTACTGCGAAGCCGTCGATATACCGGGCGACCACCCAGAACAGGAAGGCATTGATGACCAGGATGAACAGGCCCAGCGAGATGACCGTCACTGGCAGCGTCAGGATCACCAGGAGCGGGCGGATCAGGGTATTGACCAGCCCCAGCACGAGCGCGGCGATCAGCGCGGTCGTGAAGGTGGACACGGAAACGGACGACATCAGGTATGGCAGGGCCATCAGGGCGGCGGCGTTGATCAGCCAGGTGACGAGCAGGCGCATTGCTTCGGCTTTCGTGGTACGCGGGCGCATCGGTCTGGATACGCCCGGCTGTTGAAAAAACGGGCGCTGTCAACAGCGCCCGCGTCAATTAGTTACCGATCAGTAACGGTAGTGGTCCGGCTTGTAGGGACCCGCCTGGCTCACCGAGATATAGGCAGCCTGCTCTTCGGTCAGCTCGGTCAGCTGCGCGTTAAGCTTGCGCAGTTGCAGGCGCGCGACTTTCTCGTCCAGGTGCTTCGGCAGCGTGTAGACACCGACCGGATACTGGGCGGTGTTGACGAACAGCTCGATCTGGGCAATGGTCTGGTTCGCGAACGATGAGCTCATCACGTACGACGGGTGACCGGTGCCGCAGCCCAGGTTCACCAGGCGGCCTTCGGCCAGCAAGATAATGCGCTTGCCATCCGGGAAGATCACATGGTCGACCTGGGGCTTGATGTTGTCCCACTCATATTTCTTGAGCGCGGCAACTTCGATTTCGTTGTCGAAGTGGCCGATGTTGCAGACAATCGCCTGGTCTTTCATCTTGAGCATGTGCTGCTCGGTGATGACGTGATAGTTGCCGGTGCAGGTGACAAAGATGTCGCCGTGTTCGGCCGCGTAATCCATGGTCACGACGCGGTAGCCTTCCATCGCCGCCTGCAGTGCGCAGATCGGGTCGATTTCGGTGACCCATACCTGGGCCGACAGCGCGCGCATGGCCTGGGCCGAGCCCTTGCCCACGTCGCCGTAGCCGGCGATGACGGCGACCTTGCCGGCGATCATGACGTCGGTGGCGCGCTTGATGCCATCGACCAGCGATTCGCGGCAGCCGTACAGGTTGTCGAACTTCGACTTGGTGACCGAATCGTTGACGTTAATGGCCGGGAAGGCCAGCTTGCCTTCGAGGTGCATCTGGTACAGGCGGTGCACGCCGGTGGTGGTTTCCTCGGTCACGCCCAGGATGCATGGCAGGCGCTTGGAATACCACGACGGATCACGTGCGAGACGTCCCTTGATCGAGTTGAACAGGCAGATTTCTTCTTCCGAACCTGGCTTGTCCAGCACCGAGATATCCTGCTCGGCGCGCACGCCCAGGTGCAGCAGCAGGGTTGCATCGCCGCCATCGTCGAGGATCATGTTGGCGTGATTGTCCGACGGCCATTCAAAGATGCGGTGGGTGTATTCCCAGTATTCGTCCAGGGTTTCGCCCTTGACCGCAAACACCGGCGTGCCGACTGCAGCGATCGCGGCGGCGGCGTGGTCTTGCGTCGAGTAGATGTTGCACGATGCCCAGCGCACGTCGGCGCCCAGGGCTTCCAGGGTACGGATCAGGACCGCGGTCTGGATGGTCATGTGCAGCGAACCGGCAATGCGCGCGCCCTTGAGCGGCTGGGCGGTGGCGTATTCTTCGCGAATCGCCATCAGGCCCGGCATTTCGGTTTCTGCAATACGGATTTCCTTCTCGCCCCAGGCTGCCAGGGAGATGTCGGCGATATGGAAGTCTTTGAGATCTTTAAGTACGGCGCTCATCACGCGCTCCTTTCAATGGGTTGAAAAAAGATACGTGAGCGCGGTGTTGATATCCGAGCCTGGCGAAGAACAATGTCTTCGTCGCAACGCTCCTCGGAATGCGCAAGTTTAACACGACTGTGGGCGCGATGCGAGAGGTGCTGGCCCTTGCAGTCCGGGTCAAGCCGAGGTCAGTGCTTCCTGTTCGCGCGCCATGGCACCTGCCTGCGCCAGTGGCAGGCTGATGTCGAAGGTACTGCCGCGGCCGATGCCCTCGCTTGCCGCCAGCACGGTCCCGCCGTGTAGTTCAAGCAGGCTCTTGACGAGTGCCAGCCCCAGCCCGAGGCCGCCATGCTGGCGATCCGACGACGTTTCGGCCTGCACGTACAGGTCGAACAGATGGGGCAGCAGCTCAGGGGCGATCCCCTGGCCATTGTCGGCAACACGCAGCGCGCAGCGTCCGCCCTGCTCTTCCAGCGTCAATGCAATCTGGCCGCCCGGCCCGGTGTAGCGGATGGCATTGCCGAGCAAATTGCCAATGACCTGGACCAGGCGCGTCGCATCGCCGTCGACCATGCACGCGGTAGCAGGCAACGTCAGGTCGACCCGCTGGTCCTTGCGCTGGGCTGCCGGCATGATCTGCTCGATGGCGGCGTGTACCACGTCGCGCATGTCGACTTCGGCCTGGACTATCGAAATGAGCCCGCGGCTGACACGCGAGACGTCGAGCAAGTCTTCCACCAGGCGGCTCATGTGGCTCACTTGCCGGCTAATAAGGTCGCTCAGGCTGATGGTCTGGGGCGCAGCCTCGGGATGCTGCTTGAGCAGTTGAGCCGCCATCGACGCCGCCGACAGCGGACCGCGCAGCTCGTGGCTCAGCATCGACAGGAATTCGTTTTTCTGGCGGTCCGCGGACATCAGCGATGCCGCTTTTTCATTGAGCTGGTGATTGAGTTGCTCGACCCGCTCATTGGTCTGTTCCAGCCGGCGCGACACCTCGACCAGCTCGTCCTGGCGCTCTTGCAGGGCGGCCAGTGCATCGGTCAGTTCGCGATTCTGGTGATGGGCTTCGGACAGCGCTACATTGCTCGGCAGGGAAACCCCGGCCATGCCCTGCGCGACTTCGACGGCCGATACCATGCGGGCATTGGCCGGCAGCCGCTTGGTCAGCACGATGCGGGTGCCGCAATTGCCGGTCGTGATGTCGCAGGTATCCATGAAACGGCGCGCCGCCAGCAACCCGCTGCCGGCGAGCTGGTCCACCGAATCGCCGCGCGCGAGCAGGCGGTCCAAGCCTTCGATGCCCGGCCCCGCATCTTCGATCACGACCACCAGCGTCTGCGCTCCCGCCATGCCGGCCAGGGAAAAGCCCACCTTGCCCTCGAGCGCATAGCTGAACACGTTGCGTGCCAGCTCGGACACTGCCGTGGCGATGCGCGCCTGGTCGTGCGAGCTGAAACCGCAAGCGGTCGCGATCTGGCGCGCCCGTTGCCGTGAGGCGATGACGTCCAGTTCGCACGCAATACTGGAGCTGAAGATAGGGTGTTGCATGTGCCTTTCGGGTAACCAGGCGGGCCAGCGATGGATCGCGCGGCACAGCTGCGCGTATCGATCAATGCTCAGACGCAATGAAAAATCGGATTATGCAACAGTGTTCGGAGGAATACAGCATAGTTTGTTCCGAAATGTAACTTTAGAACAACGCTGCCGTGGTCCCGGGCTAGGGTGCCTGGGGGGGGACCGTCGTGCGCGCCGCCGGTAGCCGGCTGCGGGGAAGGATACAGAAATACGATAACTGCTTGGCGGATGACGGCATCCGCCAAGCTCGACGCCGGCTTAGGCCAGGCCTGCCTCGGCCCGCAGCAGCGCTGCCTTGTCGGTGCGCTCCCAGGTGAATTCTGGCTCTTCACGGCCAAAGTGACCATAGGCAGCGGTCTTGGCGTAGATCGGGCGCAGCAGGTCGAGCATCTGGACGATGCCTTTCGGGCGCAGGTCGAAATGTTCCATGACCAGCTGGGCGATCTTGTCGTCTGGAATCACGCCGGTGCCTTCGGTGTAGACGGTGATGTTGATCGGACGCGCCACGCCGATCGCGTAGCTGACCTGCACCTGGCACTGGCGCGCCAGGCCGGCGGCCACGACGTTCTTGGCGACATAGCGCGCCGCGTAGGCTGCCGAACGGTCGACCTTGGTAGGATCCTTGCCGGAGAACGCGCCACCGCCATGGGGAGCTGCGCCACCATAGGTATCGACAATGATCTTGCGTCCGGTCAGGCCGCAATCGCCCTGCGGACCGCCGATGACGAAGCGGCCGGTCGGGTTAACCAGGTATTTGGTGCCCTCGAGCCACTCGCGCGGCAGGATCGGCTTGATGATTTCCTCGATCACCGCTTCTTCGATCTGCGAATGCGTCACGTCCGGATGGTGCTGGGTCGACAACACAACGGTGTCGACCGCGACCGGACGGCCATTGACGTAGCGCAGGGTGACCTGCGACTTGGCATCCGGGCGCAGCCAGGCCAGGCGGCCGTCCTTGCGCAGCTGCGACTGGCGCTCGACCAGGCGGTGCGCGTAATAAATTGCAGCCGGCATCAGTTCTGGGGTTTCGTCGCAGGCATAGCCGAACATCAGGCCCTGGTCGCCCGCTCCCTGGTCGAGGTCGAGGCCCGCGCCTTCGTTCACGCCCTGGGCGATGTCGGGCGACTGCTTGTCGTAGCAGACCATCACCGCGCAACCTTTATAGTCGATGCCGAAATCGGTGTTGTCGTAGCCGATGCGCTTGATGGTGTTACGCGCCACGGTGATGTAGTCGACGTTGGCATGGGTGGTGATTTCACCTGCCAGCACCACCAGGCCGGTATTGCACAGGGTTTCGGCGGCGACGCGCGCGCGCGGGTCCTGTTCCAGGACGGCATCGAGGATGGCGTCGGAAATCTGGTCGGCGACCTTGTCGGGATGGCCTTCCGAGACGGATTCGGAAGTGAAGAGATAGTCGTTGGACATGAAGGCTCCGGTTACTTTGTATAGGTGTATACATGCCGCAGCAACGGGTGCCTGCGACGCTTTAGCGACATTTATATTCCGCTTCGCAAGTTGTCTATTAACTCGGCGGATCCTGCATTCGGTGGTATTTTACGCTTCCTTCGAGAATTTTGCTGGTGCAAGCCTCGTTCCTTTCAAATCTGGTCAATCGCATGTTAGTTATTTTATTCCGTGCACTATCGGTATTTCCATTACCGGTTTTGCACGTCCTTGGGTCTGGCCTCGGCTGGCTGGTCTACCTGCTTTCTTCTTCGTATCGGCGGCGCCTGCGCGCCAACCTGGCACAAGCCGGCTACGAAGGCCACTTGCGTGCGGCCGTGGCGGAATCGGGCAAGGCGATCATCGAACTGGCCTTTGTCTGGTGCGCGCGGCCCGAGCGCGTGGCGCGCCATGCCAGCGTCGAAAACTGGCAACTGGTGCAGCAAGGCCTCGATGCCGGGCGCGGCATTGTGTTCCTGACTCCGCACCTGGGCTGCTTCGAAATGACGGCGCAGCAGATTGCGCTCAAGACCGCGCTGACCGTCATGTACCGCCCCCCGCGCAAGAGCGCGCTCAAACCCCTGGTCGAAGGCGCCCGTGCGCGCCACAACCTGCATCTGGCGCCGGCCACGCTCAGCGGCGTGCGCATTCTGGCCAAGACCCTGAAGGGCGGCCAGCCAATCGGCTTGCTTCCGGACCAGGTGCCACAGGAAGGCGAAGGCGTCTGGGCGCCCTGGTTCGGGCGCAGCGCCTACACCATGACGCTCCCCAGCAAGCTGGCCCAGCTGGGCAAGGCGGATATTGTGCTGGTGTATGCCGAGCGCCTGCCGCGCGGCGCCGGCTATGTCGTGCGCTTCGTTCCGTTCGAGGGTGACCTGTCAGGCCCGGCGGCCCAACAGGCAGCCGAAATCAATCGCGCCATGGAGCAGTTGATTGCACGCTGCCCGGCGCAGTATTTCTGGAGCTATAACCGCTATAAGCAGCCGGACGGCGTGGCCGCGCCAGAAAGCGGAGCCGCGGCATGAGGGTCTTGCTTGGTTTTATGTGGCTGCTGCATTTCTTGCCGCTACCCATCCTGAGTCGCTTGGGCGAAGCCGTCGGCAGCCTGATGTTCGTGGTGCTGGGCAAGCGCCGCCGCATCGCGCTGACCAACTTGCGCCTGTGCTTCCCCGAGAAGTCCGAGTCCGAGCGCCATGTGCTTGCGAAACAGCATTTCCGCGCCTATGCGCGCAGCATCTTCGAGCGCGCGATCCTGTGGTGGGCGCCGAAAGCGCGCGTGCGGAAACTCATCCATGTGGAGCCGGCAGTGCCGCAGGCGGCGATGGAAGACGGCCCGACCATCCTGCTGTGCCCACACTTCGTCTGCCTCGACGTGGCAGGCGTGGCTGCGCGGGTCATTCCGGTGTGCAGCATGTATGTGCCGCAAAAGAATGCCGCATTCGATGCGCTGCTGCGCCACGGGCGCGAACGTTACGGACCGGTGCGGCTGGTGACGCGCAAGGAAGGCATCAAGCCGATCCTGCGCGCGCTGCGCGACGGCCTGCCGTATTTCATGCTGCCAGACATGGATTTTGGCGCGAAGGATGCCGAGTTCGTGCCCTTCTTTGGCATTCCGGCAGCAACGCTCACCGCACTGGGGCGCATCGCGGCGACTACCGGCGCCAAGGTGATCCCGGTGGTCGCCACCTATCTGCCCAATTACCAGGGCTGGCGCGTGCGCTTTTACCCGGCGTGGGAAAATTATCCGGGCGACGACATGGTCGAGGCGACCCGCCGCATGAACGCCTTTATCGAGGAACGCGCGCGCGAAGCGCCAGCTGAATACTTCTGGACCCACAAGCGCTTCAAGACCCGCCCGCCAGGAGAAGCCTCGTTCTACGAGTGAGCCAGGGGCCGCTGGACTATCCTGCAGCCCGTCTTCTTTTAGCATTTGAACTGAGCATCGCCATGAAATTGAAATTTACCAAGATGCACGGCGCCGGCAACGACTTTATCGTCGTCGACGCGATCCACCAGCAAGTGTCGCTGAGCACGGAGCAATGGCGGCGCCTGGCCGACCGCCGCTTCGGCATCGGCGCCGATCAGATCCTGGTGGTCGAACGGCCCAGCGGCAACGGCTGCGACTTCCGCTACCGCATCTTCAACAGCGACGGCGGCGAAGTCGAACAATGCGGCAATGGCGCGCGCGCTTTTGCGCGTTTCGTCAGCGACAAGGGATTGTCGAGCGAGCGCAGCATCCGCGTCGAAACCATGAAAGGCATCATCGCACCTCGGCTCGAAGACGATGGCAGCGTCACGGTCGACATGGGCGCCCCGCTGCTGGAACCGGCGGCGGTTCCTTTCGACAGCGCTGGCTTGGGCGGCTGGGCCGAAGGCGAGGACACGACCTGGCCGCTGCCGGTGAACGGCAAGACGGTCTTCGTATCGGTGGTTTCGATGGGCAACCCGCACGCAGTGCAGGTGGTCGCCGACGTCGACAGCGCGCCGGTAGAGCAGACCGGCCCGGCGATCGAGGCGCATCCGCGCTTTCCGCAGCGGGTCAACGCCGGCTACATGCAAGTGGTCGATCGCCACCATATCCGCCTGCGCGTCTACGAGCGCGGCGCCGGCGAAACGCTCGCTTGCGGCACCGGCGCCTGCGCCGCGGTCGTGGCCGGCATCCGCCGCGGCTTGCTCGATTCCCCGGTTCAGGTATCGGCCCGCGGCGGAGAGCTCGGTGTTGCCTGGGCCGGTGACGGCCAGCCGGTATATCTGAGCGGACCTGCGGTCACTGTCTTCGAAGGCGAAGTCGATATCTGAGCATCGGCTCGACCGGGGCTACCAGCTGCTGCGACGTCCGGAATATTTAGGCGGCCAGATCGAAATCGGCCTGCGCCTCGTGGCCTTGCTTGCCGTCGCCAGGCGACGCGCCCACTAGCGTGCGCAGCCGATACAGGCGCTGCCGGTAGTTGCCTTCGGGGCCGGACGGGCCAGCATCGATCCCGCCGAACAGGCGCGTAATGCGGTCGAGCAATTCTCGTTCGGCTTGCGTCTCGACCAGCACCAGGCGGCGCTTGCTGCGGCCATAGCTGGCGCGGATGTCGATCACCAGGCAATGCCCGTGGTCTGCCGCCACGACGTCGAGCAGCAGGGCCTCGGCGCGTGAGAGCCTGAACTGCGTGGCCAGCTCCAGGCGCGCCGCCAGCAGCGGATGCGCGCGGGCGAGGTGGGGGTGACGGGCCAGCAGCAGGCCGGTGTCGACATAGGCCGGGGCGGACAGCCGCGGCGCGATCTTGCGCAGCAGTGCGGCCGCCTCGGCGCAGCCCTGGGCGGCCGCCTTTTGCAGCCAGTACGCGGCGCGCACATCGTTGCTTTCGTTCTCGCGGCGCGCGCGCCAGGCGTGATGGCCACATTCGAGCTGGGCGTCGCGGTAACCCATGTCGGCCGCGCGCTCGAGGTAGCGCTGGGCGTCACCGACGTTACGCTGCGAAAATTCGGGCTTGATATAGATACGCGACAGCGCATACCAGGCCTGGGCCAGTCCCTGCTCGCCCGCCAGCGTCAGCCACCGGATCGCTTTCTTGAAATTGGCGGCGCCACCGCCGCTGTCGTTGGCGATGCGACGACCGTCGAGGTCCATGCGGGCGCAGCGCAGCCCCAGCGCCAGCTGGGCATGGCGGTCATGCTCGGCCGCAGCAAGCTCGAAGAAGCACAGGGGCTCGCCGGGCGCCGGTGCAAGGGCGCGTTCGCCGCCGGGGACGCCGCCGGGCTCGCCGCTGAATTCGCTACTGCATTTGCTACCGTCGAGCAGGCGCGCGACGCGTGAGAGCAGCGCGATGTCGCCCGGCGCCAGCCGCTGCAACCCGTCCTGGGCCGCGGCGGCCTGTACGAGAGCGCGCGCCAGCGGCAGCGCGCGCGCCAGGAAATCGGCCCGCTGTCCGCTCGTCCAGGCCTGCTCGAGCATTGCATGCTGGGCTTCAGGCCGATCGGCGTCGGCCGCGCGCTGGCGCCCGTCCCGCGTCGGCGGCTGCGCCGCGGCGAGTCCCCTGACCTCAGCGACTACGGGCACCGGCTTGGCATGCTGGCGCGCCAGCAGCTGCTGCGCCTCGGGAAAGCCGGCGCGCGCCGCATCTTCGAGCGCGCGCAGCGCCTTGGCGCTGTCTGGCGCGCCCGGCACTGGCCTGCTCAATACCAGTTGGGCGAATACCAGTCCGGCGTACACGCTGCCGTCGTCATAGGCGCGCTCGTACCAGGGCGCGAGTGCTTGCGCGCCGGGTTGCGCCAGTTCGAGGGGAATGTGATTGCCGATCAGTTGCCAGGCCTGGCGACAATCTTGCCGGGCGGCGCGCTCGAGCCAGTGCAGCGCCGTCGGCAGGCTCTGCGGCAGACCGGCACTGCCGAACAGGTAGAGCTTGCCCAGCTCGAGCTGGGCGGCAGCCTGCCCGGCGCGTGCATTGCGGATGATCGCCAGTTCTTCGCGGTTAGCCATGGTGAGGTTTCATGGATGGATGTCGGCCAGCACGGCGAAACTGGCACGGATAAAAGCATGCTGTTGCACCGCCGTGCACTGGATGAGAGCAGAGTCTAAGCCGCCTGCCTGGCCATTCCGATTCAATCCTCTTCTTCCTTGAGACGGCGCAAACGCTTTCCTGCGCAACGCGGTCTTTTGCTTAGAAAAAATTGTTAATTCCTGTGTCAGGTACGTTTCAAAAATACAACAGCACGAATCGAATTATTGGCTTTCAACCAAGTGCGAACGTCATAATTGATGGAACCGTTAATCTTGATAACTCAAGTAAATTATGGTGAAGATGGTCTTGGCACCCGCAATTGCGTCTCGATGCCAGGACGATCGGGAATCGTCAAGCAAAGAAAAAAAGGATTAGAAACAATGAAACACTCCCTCATGGCCGTGGCACTGCTAGGCGCATTCGCCGGCGTGGCGCAAGCACAAACCGCCGTCCAGATCTATGGCACCATCGACGCTGGCATCATCAAGCGTAGTGGCGAGTCCCTGAACATCGGCAAGCGTGCTTCGAACACCCTCGGATTCAAAGGGACCGAAGACCTGGGCAATGGCCTCAAGGCACTGTTCCAGTTAGAAATGCGTTACGAGCCAGACACCGGCACCAATGAGATTGGCAGCAACGGCCGCCAGCGTCCGCTGTTCCAGGGCCAGTCGCGCGTCGGCCTGCAGGGCGATTTCGGCATCGTCCGCATCGGTCGCGGCCTGACCCCCTACCACGAAACCATCGGCGCCTTCGACCCATTCCACGCTTCGCCGAGCCCGGCTGGCTTCTGGACCGACCTGAGCGTCGCCGGCTACACCTCGCAGCCGCTCGACGTGGCCGGCTACTCGAACAACCGCTTCTCGAACGCCGCCTGGTACAACTCGCCGATCATCAGCGGTGTCCAGCTCAATACCGCGATCGCGACCAAGGAAGGCGGCGGCGGCCCCGCCGTGATTGGCCGCGGCAGCCTGGCCAACCCGCAGTACCCGGCAGCGGCCGAGGCATCGGCCAATCCGTTCTCGATCAGCGGCACCTACAACAATGGCCCGGCCGCCTTCATGGCAGCCTACGAGCGCAATGCCATCGAATCGAAGGTCTGGTCGGTCGGCGCGTCGTTCGCCGCCACCCCGGAACTGAAGCTGATGGGCACCTACTCCGAGCAAGACCAGGAACACAGCCGCATCGCCAATGCCACCACCAAGGCATGGGTGCTGGGCGCGAACTACACGATGGGTCCGGGCAAGGTACTGGCCGGTTATGGCCAGAAAGATGTCGACGGTCTGCAAAAGGTCAAGCAACTGTCGTTGGGCTATGAGTACAGCCTGTCGAAGCGTACCTACCTGTATATCGACGCGTCGCGCAAAAAGGGCATCAACGCCCTGCAATCGAGCGTCAACCATTACGATGTCGGCGTGAACCACTCGTTCTAAGTTTCAGCGAACCGGCGCGGGCCTCGGCCCGGCAAGAGGGGGCGGACATGGGCAACCATGGCCGCCCTTGTTATGTCGAGCACTACCCTACCGGCATCAAATTCTGTAGTATTTAAGCAACGACAATGGCTTGGGCGGTCTGCGCTGTGTTCATTGCCTGTACAGCTCGCCAAACCAGTGGCATATTGGCAGTCGAGTAATCAAACGCTCGTTCGCAAAATTACATTGGAGATACAATGAAGAAGAGTATTCTGGCCGCGCTGCTCGGCACCTGTTTCGCAACTTCCGCCGTCGCACAGTCGAGCGTGCAAATCTACGGCATCGCCGACGCAGGCGTGATGTTCCAAAAGGGCGGCCCGACCAAAATCTTCAGCGGCGGCGCCGACGGATCGCGCCTCGGCTTCAAGGGCACCGAAGACATCGGTAACGGCTACAAGGCGATCTTCAACCTCGAAGCACGCATCGAACTCGACACCGGCACCCAGCAGCCGACCCTGATGAACGACAACCCAGGCACTTACCTGCTGCGTGGCATGAATGGCATTCCGCCGACGATCCTGTCGCGCCTGCAGAACCTGCTCCAGCCGCCAGGCGGCCCGGCCGTCAACCAGGAACGCGCACTGTTCGACCGTACCGCGATGGTTGGCCTGATTACCCCGGTCGGCGCCGTCTTGCTCGGCCGCATGTACACCCCGGGTTATGAAGTCTTCAACATGGCCGACACCTTCGAGTCCGGCACTGCCGGCCAGTGGGGCCACATCACCGGCGGTACCGCCGGTTTCACCGCGCTGGGCGCCGACATTCGCTCGCAGGAAGCCATCCAGTACCGCATCGCACTGCCAAACGGCATCGGCGGCTCGGTGATGTACGGTCCGAAGGGTTCGGGCTACCTCGGCCGTTACAACAAGTTCCGCGCCGGCGCGATCACCTACAAGGCCAATGGCTTCGACGTTGGCGTGGGCTACAACCACGGCTACGACCAGCAAGACCGTCCGAGCCTGCGCACCACCACCGTCGGTGGTTCGTACACGATGAACCAGTTCAAGTTCTTCGCCGGTTTCCACAGCCAGCGCAACACCAACTCGGCACTGCTGGCCGATTACATCGGCGGTTGGGACGCTGGCGTGGCGCCGGTCCTGGCCCAGCAGGGCGTGCCTGCGGCTAACCAGGCTGCACTGCGCGGCATCTTCGTGCGTGCGATCACCGCCAACACCCAGCAAGACGCCAACAGCTACCAGGTCGGCCTGCACTACAACCTGGGCAGCGGCCGCATCATGACCTCGTACGCACACCAGAACGACCGCACCTCGTCGAACAGCGATGCGGACCTGTTCGCACTGGGCTACGATCACTTCCTGTCGAAGCGCACCGACATCTACACCGTCGCCGCCATCATCAAGAACCAGAACGACGGCCAGTATGCACCGGGCACCGCCGGCAATCCAGGCGGCTTCACCAAGCGTCCGGGCGAAGACGGCCGCGCCCTGCAGGTCGGCATCCGCCACCGCTTCTAAGAGTTTTTACTCTTGGCAAAAAAGACGCCCGCGGGCGTCTTTTCTTTTTGTCGCTAAGCCACGCCGGCCGCACGGCTAGCTCTCAGGTAAAATGAGCGCCGGATTCCCTCACCTTCGACCACATTCATGACCACTGACACGCTTGACGCCAACGCCGTCGCCCAATACCTCCTGGACCATCCGCAATTCTTCGAGGAGCACGCCGGCCTGCTGGGTGAAGTTAAGCTGTCGAGCCCGCTGACCGGGCGCGCGGTGTCGCTGCAAGAGCGTCAGATGGAGGTCATGCGAGACAAGTACCGCGTGCTGGAACTGCGCCTGTCCGACCTGACCCGGCGCGCCGAGGAAAACCACGCGATCGCCAACCGGTTCCATGCCTGGAACCAGGCCCTGCTCGGCTCCGAAGGCGGCGCCGCGATGGCGCGCGACCTGGTCGACGCGCTGCGCACCGAATTCATGGTGCCGCAAGTCACGCTGCGCCTGTGGAACCTGGCACCCGAGCATGCAGATGCCTGGTTCGCCGCTGGCGTGTCAAGCGACGCCCGCTTGTTCGCGGCTGGGCTGCGCGCCCCGTACTGCGGACTGAACAATGATTTCGAAGCCGTGCGCTGGCTCGACGATCCGGCCGCGGTGCGTTCGACCGTGCTGATGCCGCTGCAGGCACATGGCAAGACCTTCGGCCTGCTGGTGCTGGGCGCGCCCGACGCCGACCGCTTCACCGCGACAATGGCAACCGATTTCCTGGCCCACATTGCCGCCACCGCCAGCACGGCGCTGGCGCCGCTGCGCGCTTGAACCCATGACTGCGGCGCCGCAGCTGTCGCACAACGATACGCCGGCACGCTACCTGGGCCAGCTGGCCACCCAGCGCCAGCTCTCGCCGCACACGGTCGCCGCCTACCGCCGCGACCTGCTCGAACTGGCCACCCTGGCCGGCCATGACGACTGGGCGCGCCTGACCCACCACGACATCCGCCGCTTCGCCGCCAAACTGCATGCCGGCGGCCAGTCGGCGCGCACCATCGCGCGCAAGCTGTCCGGCTGGCGCGGCTTCTATGCATGGCTGTCGGGCCAGGTCGCGCTGGCGGCCAATCCGGTCGACGGCGTGCGCGCGCCGCGCCGCCCCAAGACCCTGCCCAAGGCGCTGTCGGTAGACGCCGCCGTGCAGTTGATGGAGGCCAATGCCCACGGTCATCCCGAGCCGGCCGAGCTGTGCGACCGTGCGATGTTCGAATTGCTGTACTCGAGCGGCCTACGGGTGTCGGAACTTGCCAGCCTCGACATGGCCTATACCGAAGGCGGCAATGGCATTGACGCCTCGCTCGGCTGGTTCGATGCGCAGGCCGGCGAGGTCGTGGTAACCGGCAAGGGCCGGCGCATGCGGCGCGTGCCAGTCGGCGCCCAGGCGCGGGCGGCGCTCGCCGCCTGGCTGGCGGTGCGTCCGGCTGCGCGCGATGGCGGCGCGGCGCTGTTCCTGTCGGCGCGCGCCACCCGCATTACCCCGCGCGTGGTGCAAACCCGCCTGAACAAGCACGCGCTGCGGGCCGGCACGCCGGTGCACGTGCATCCGCATGTGCTGCGCCACTCGTTCGCGTCGCACCTGTTGCAATCGTCGGGCGACCTGCGCGCGGTGCAAGAATTGCTCGGCCATGCCAGCATCACCTCGACCCAGGTCTATACGTCGCTCGACTTCCAGCACCTGGCAGCCGTCTATGATCGGGCCCATCCGCGTGCCAAAAGCAAATAGACGGTCCAAGTAGTGCGGGAGTGTGGCAGCGATGTGATCTGCATCATGACGCCACACGGGTTGATAGTGATGCGACACGAAATACGGCATAATCGCCCGATTCTCGGCCCCGCTATGGGCCCAACCAGATACACGGCGAACATGGAACCCATTCCCAGCACCATCCTCACCGGCTTCCTCGGTGCCGGCAAGACCACCCTCCTCAACCGCATCCTGCACGAGGATCACGGCCTGCGCATCGCGGTCATCGAGAACGAATTCGGGCAAGAGAACATCGACAACGAGATCCTGGTGCGCGATACCGGCGAGCAAATCGTGGAGATGAACAACGGCTGCATCTGCTGCACCGTGCGCGGCGACCTGATCGTGGCGCTCAACAGCCTGGCCCAGAAGCGCGCCGCTGGCGAGATCAGTTTCGATCGCGTCGTCATTGAAACCACCGGCCTGGCCAATCCCGGCCCGGTGGCGCAGACTTTCTTCGTCGACGAAGAAGTGGGCGCTAACTACATGCTCGATGCGGTGGTCACCGTCGTCGATGCGCGCCACGCCATGATGCAACTGGACCAGCACGAAGAAGCCCAGCGCCAGGTCGGTTTTGCCGACAAGATCCTGCTCTCGAAAACCGACCTGGTCGATGCCGCCGCGGTCGATGCGCTCAAGAGCCGCCTGCGCCGCATCAACCCGCGCGCACCAATTGCCCACAGCGACTTCGGCCGCGCGCCGATCTCTGACGTGCTCGACCTACGCGGCTTCAACCTGAACGACAAGCTCGAACTCGATCCGGAATTCCTGGGCGCCAGTGAGGCGCACGCTCCGGAGCACGAACACGCTCATGGCGAAGGATGCGGCCACGACCATGTCCACAGCGACGCCTGTACCACCCACGACCACCATCATGGCCACCACAGCGACGACATCGCTGCCTTCGTGTTCAAGAACGAGCGCGCCTTCGACCCCGAGCGACTTGATCAATTTTTGGGCAGTATGGTCCAGGTTTTTGGTCCGCAGATGCTGCGTTACAAGGGCGTGCTGTCGATGGCTGGCGCCGAGCGCAAGGTGGTATTCCAAGGCGTGCATCAAATCATGGGCAGCGACCTCGGGGCAAAGTGGGGCGATGAAGAAACGCGTGGCAGCAAAATGGTGTTTATTGGTAAAAATTTACCGAAAGACGTATTTATCCGCGGACTCGAACAGTGTTTGGTATAAACTACATCAGTTTTGCGGGCCGGCCAGGGCCCGTTTGACGACCTGCCACGAACGTCTCTGGCAGGCCGGACTGAGGTGCCGGCAATACCGGCGCCACGTGCATCCTGGCATCTGTTTCTATCGCAGCATCGTGTCGCAGCGGGCCGGAACAGGCAGTGAAAAGGACGGCGGTCGCCGTACGGGCAGCAGCATCACGCTCACCTTGTGGCATGGGTGATCTTGCTGAGTTTGCTGCTAAAATGAAAACCTCTGTCGTATCGAAGGCATCATGACTAAAACAACGAAACCGAATACCGCCGCGCAGCTCGAAGAACGCCTTCTGACGGAAGATGAAATTCGGGCCATGGGTGACGACGACTACATGAATCCGGCCCAGCTGGCATTCTTCCGCAACCGGCTCCAGGAGCTGGAAAAGGAATTGTTGAAAAACGCCGGTGAAACCACCGAGCACCTGCGCGAAACCGTCCTGGTCCCAGACCCGGCCGACCGTGCCACCATCGAAGAAGAGCATGCGCTCGAACTGCGCACCCGCGATCGCGAACGCAAGCTGCTCAAGAAAGTCCAGCAGTCGCTGCAGTCTATCGACAGCGGCGAATACGGCTGGTGCGAGGAAACGGGCGAGCCGATCGGCATCCCGCGCCTGATCGCGCGTCCGACCGCGACCCTGTCGCTGGAAGCCCAGCAGCGCCGCGAACTCAAGCAAAAGCTCTACGGCGACTAATTCGCCTGAGCGCCTGCCACGAAAAGCATGCTCCGCAACGGGCATGCTTTTTTCTTGTGCGCGCCGGTTTGGCGCGTTTGCCCTTGTTTCGTTTCTCATGGGATACACTATCGGCTGACCAGCGCGTTGCATGAATGGCGTCGGGTGAACGCGTGCGCGCAGCACACGCCGAGCGCGGCCGTGCTACCGTCATGCACGTTCTGGAACTTGTTCATTTATCCACTGGCGATCCGATGGGGCTGTTCTCCTTCCTGAAGAAAAAGAGCGATGCACCTGGCGAAGCTGTCCTGGCTCCGGCCGACACGCACATGCGCGCCGGCGAACCTTCACGCCTGCACAGCGAGGCCGAGCGCGAACGCCAACGCGACATCGCGCGCGCCACGGCCGCCAAGATCGATGAAATCGAACTGGCGATGAGCGCCGACATCTTCGACGATGAGCCGGCCTGGGGCAGCCCAGTGCGTCACCGGCCAGCCGCCCCGCTTGCGGATCAGCCGCCGCAGCCAGGTGCCGACGAGCTGCCCGAGGCCGCCGCCTTGCCGGCAAGTGCGCCAGCGGTGGAGGAAAGCGCCATCTTGTACGCCAACGGCCAGGCCGCGGCCGCCGAAACCCTGTTGCGCGAGAGCCTGGCCGGCTTCGGCCAGGCCGAACGCCTGCCATGGTGGATGTTGTTCGACCTCTACCAGGCCAGCGGGCGCGAGTCCGATTTCGACAGCATCGCGATCGACTACGCCAGCCAGTTCGAAACCTCGCCGCCGACCTGGCAGCCGTTGCAGCCGATAGCCGATAGCTTGCCGCAGGCAGGCATCGCGGCCGCCGAATCGTTCGGCCCCATGCTCGACGCCGGCATTGCACCGCGCCTGGAACGCCTGCTCGCGGCGAACTCGCCGCTGGTACGGGTCGATGTCGGCGCAGTGCGCAGCGCCGACGCCGGCGGCTGCGCGCAATTGCTGGCAGCCTTGCAGGCGCTGCGCAAGCAGGGACGCGACCTGGTCCTGGCCGGCGCCGACACTTTGCTAACGACCCTGCGGCCGATGCTGGTCATCGGCGAGCGCGGCGCTGGCCAGGCGCCCTGGCTGCTGCTGCTCGAGCTGCTGCTCCTGACCGGCCGCGAGAAGGATTTCGAAGAAGCGGCAATGGATTACTGCGTCACCTTCGAGGTATCGCCACCCTCGTTCGAAAGCCCGCGTCACGTGAGCACCGCGGCGCCAGCGCCAGTGGGCGGCGACCGCTTCCTGTTGCCGCCGCTCGCCACCGGCAGTTGCGGGCCACTACTGGACGCGATCGATGCCTATGCCGATGGGCGCACGCTGCTGGTGCTGGACTGCTCGCGGCTGGCGCGCATCGACTACGCCTGCGCGAGCGCTCTGCTGGCACGGCTACGTGTGCATACCCTGCAGGGCCGGCGCGTCGAACTGCGCGAACTGAACCACCTGGCCGCTGCCCTGCTGCGGTTGCTGGGCGGGGGCGATGGCGGCGGCATCGGGCTGTATCCGCACCGGTATTAGCCGCGCCGGCCGCCAGCCGCCACAGCCCGGAAACGCGCAAGCTGGCGACTACCTGCTTCGAGTCGATGCCAACGCCGCGAGACTGCCGTTAATTAACGCTGAGCTTATCTTGCAATTTTATGCACCCACCCCATCTGCGGAGTGCTAGACAATCACGAGGCTAAAAATGGAACAATTTCACGGCACTACCATCGTCAGTGTACGGCGCGGCAGCCAGGTTGCGCTGGGCGGCGATGGCCAGGTCACGCTGGGCAGCATTGTCATGAAGGGCTCGGCGCGCAAGGTGCGGACGCTATACCAGGGCAAGGTATTGTGCGGCTTCGCCGGCGCCACCGCCGACGCTTTTACTTTGCTCGACCGCTTTGAAAGCAAGCTGGAAAAGCACCAGGGCAACCTGCTGCGTGCCTCGGTCGAGCTGGCCAAGGACTGGCGCACCGACCGCATGCTGCGCAAGCTCGAGGCGATGCTGCTCGTGGCCGACCGCGAATCGACCCTGATCATCACCGGCAATGGTGACGTGCTCGAACCCGAAGACGGCATCGGCGCGATCGGCTCAGGCGGCGTGTACGCCCAGTCGGCGGCGAAAGCGCTGTACGAGAACACCGATATGTCGCCAGCCGAGGTCGTCAAGAAGGCGCTCACCATCGCGGGCGAGCTGTGCATCTATACCAATCTGTCCCACATCATCGAGACCCTGGAATGAACCCGTCCCCCATCATGAACATGACGCCGCCCGAGATCGTCTCGGAACTGGACAAGCACGTGGTTGGCCAGGGCAAGGCCAAGCGCGCAGTCGCGATCGCGCTGCGTAACCGCTGGCGCCGCCAGCAGGTGGATGAACCGCTGCGCCACGAGATCACGCCGAAGAACATCCTGATGATCGGTCCGACCGGCGTCGGCAAGACCGAGATCGCGCGCCGCCTGGCCAAGCTGGCCGACGCGCCGTTCATCAAGATCGAGGCGACCAAGTTCACCGAAGTGGGTTATGTCGGCCGCGACGTCGACACCATCATCCGCGACCTGATCGACATCGGTATCAAGCAGACCCGCGCCAGCGAGCAAAAGAAAGTGCGCCAGCGCGCCGAAGATGCCGCCGAAGACCGCGTGATCGACATCCTGGTGCCGCCGGCGCGCGACTTCGGTTTCAATGCCAGCGCCGGCGGCGACCTCAAGGAAGGCGACACCACGCGCCAGACCTTCCGCAAGCGCCTGCGCGAAGGTGCGCTCGACGAGCGCGAGATCGAGATCGACGTCGCCGACGTGGCGCCGCAGATGGAAATCATGGCGCCGCCCGGCATGGAAGAAATGACTGAGCAGATCAAGTCGATGTTCGCCGGCGTCGGCAGTGCCCGCAAGAAGCCGCGCAAGCTGAAGATCAAGGACGCCATGAAGCTGCTGGTCGACGAGGAAGCCGCCAAGCTCGTCAACGAAGATGAGCTCAAGCAAAAGGCGATCAATAACGTCGAGCAGAACGGCATCGTGTTTCTCGATGAAATCGACAAGATCGCCACCCGCTCCGAACATGGCGGCGCCGACGTCTCGCGCGCCGGCGTGCAGCGCGACCTGCTGCCGCTGGTCGAGGGCACCACGGTCAATACCAAGTACGGCATGATCAAGACCGACCATATCCTGTTCATCGCCTCGGGCGCCTTCCACCTGGCCAAGCCGTCCGACCTGATCCCCGAGCTGCAGGGACGCTTCCCGATCCGGGTCGAGCTCGAATCGCTGTCGATCGAAGACTTCAAGAGCATCCTGACCTCGACCGATGCCAGCCTGACCAAGCAGTACGAAGCGTTGCTGGCCACCGAAGGCGTGACCGTCGATTTCACCGGCGAGGGCATCCACCGGCTGGCCGAGATCGCGTTCTCGGTCAACGAGCTCACCGAGAACATCGGCGCGCGCCGCCTGTACACGGTGATGGAAAAGCTGCTCGAAGAAATCTCGTTCAGCGCCGGCGCCGAAAAAGAGCAGGTCGTCACGATCGACGCGGCCTTTGTCAACGAACGGCTCGACAAGCTCGCGGAAAACGAGGACCTGTCGAGGTACGTGCTGTAATTGCACGAAAGGAGGGCCCGATGGCGAACAAGGCACTGGCGACGCGGCAGAAATTGCGGCTGCGGATCGAGCCGTCCCAGCAAGCCGGCAAGCCGCGCAACCCGATCGCGGCGCTGGCCAAGGCCAGGGCCGCGGGCGCGCACGCCAAGCCGCTGTCGAGCGAGCGCCAGCAGGCCAAGCGTGCACTCAAGCAGGCCAAGCTGGTGTCGGACGACGACTGAAGCGCCCTCGTCCTGGGTCGGGGCGCTGGGCACAGCGCACCGTTCAGGATTACAGTCGGCCGTCACCACCACCTCCAGGAATTGTCATGAGCTCACCCGACCTGATACTCGACGTGCTGCGCGCCGAACTGCGCGCCGCCAGCATCACCTACAAGGAGCTGGCGACCCGCATCGGTGTGAGCGAATCGAGCGTCAAGCGCATGTTCGGGCAAAAAGACATGGCGCTGTCGCGGCTGGCGCAGATCTGCCAGGTGACCGGTATCGCACTCGAAGACATACTGCGGCGCGCAGCCGATGCAAGGCCGCAGGCGGCTACCCTGACCCTGCCACAGGAAACCTCGCTGGTGGCCAATCCGCGCCTGCTCTTGATGGCGATCTGCTGCCTCGGCCACTGGAGCCTGGAGCAAGTGATTGAAACCTATCGCCTCACTGAACCTGAATGCATCACGCTGTTGGCCGAGCTGGACCGGCTCGGGCTGATCGAACTGAAACCGCTGAACCGTTACCGCCTGCGTGTGTCGAACGCCTTCCGCTGGCTACCGGACGGGCCGGTGCAGCGTCATTTCCGTAACCACGTGGTGGAAGACTATTTTGCCGGCGGGTTCGACGGACCCGGCGAAAGCCTGATGTGCCTGCCCGCGCGGCTGTCCCTGGCAAGTGCCCAGGAGCTGGGGCAGAAGATCGGACAACTGGCTGGAGAACTGGCGCGGCTGCACCGCAATGACCGGCGCCTGCCGGCGGACGAGCGCGACGGCTATACGCTGCTACTGGGATTCAGATCGTGGGAGTTGGCGGCGTTCACGGCCTTGCGCCGGGGGTAACTGGCAGGCTGAAAAACGCCGCATTGCTGCGGCGTCGGTTTTTACTGTACCTGGCCCGGCTGTCCCACCGGGCTGTTGACCGACCTGGTCGGTGGCGGCATCTGCACCTGCTCTGGCGGAGGCGGCGGTTGCGGGGCAGTGCCGTCGGCAACACCCGGATCCATTTGCGGCTCGGGCACCGCGGGGGTCTCGGGCGGTGGCGGGCCAGGTTCCCTGCCGACCGGGTCTCCAGCCACCATGCCTGGCGGCGCGGCGACCGCGCCCGGCGCGGTTTGCGGCTCGACGCCCGGCCCGAGTTCGGCACCCACCGGCTGGGGTGCCGACGGCTGCATGCCCATGCTATTTTGCGCCCCGTTGGGCTGGGCCAGGTCGACGCGCTTCATGACACCCCCTTCGGACAGCATCACGTAGTTGGCATGCACCTCAGCTACCGTGACGCCCGGCACGATCTCGCGCCCGATCCGGACCGCTTTCGGCGGCGAGCCCTCGGCCACCAGGATCACGGCGCTGTCCCGCCCGGCCGAGACCACGCCGGTCAGCTGGTAGTTGGAAATCATCACCGCCGACGGCTGGCCGCCGAACAAAGTTGCGGCCGCATCCATGCTCGGCTCGGCCTGCGCCACGATCGGGGGCGGCGCCAGCGGTCGCTGCGCGGGCTTGTACAGCTGCAAGAACCAGTAGGCGATCGAAACCGCCAGCAGGATCAGCGCCAGCAGGGTAAACAGGATGGGCAAACGCTTGTTCATCATTGAACCAGTTGATTAATTTCGATAATCGGCATCAGCACTGCCAGCACGATCAAGAGCACCACCAGGCCCATCGCCAGGATCAGCACTGGCTCGAGCAGGCCGGCAATGGTCAGGGTGCGGCGTTCGAGGTCGGCTTGTTGCGAATTGGCGGCGCGCTCCAGCATGGCCGGCAATTCGCCGGTAATTTCGCCAGCACGGATCATGTGCACCAGCATTGGCGGGAACAGTTTCTGTGCCGACAGCGCGCGCGCCAGGCTCACGCCTTCGCGCACGCTGGCCGTTGCCTGTTCGACCAGCTCGGCCATCGCCACGTTGGACAAGGTGTCGCGGCTGGTTTCCAGCGCGCGCAGGATCGGCACCCCGGAGCCGGTGGTGATCGCCAGCGTGCTGGCAAAGCGCGCGGTGTTCAGGCTGCGCTCGAACTTGCCGTAGACCGGTGCGGTGAGCAGCCAGGTATGCCAGCGCCGCTTCAGGTCGGGGTTGCGCAGCGCGCGCCGCCACATCCAGAATGCAGCGGCCAGCAAGATGCCCACATAAATACCGTAGTCGCGCACGAAATCCGACACTGCCAGCATCATCGTGGTCAGCAGCGGCAGCTTTTGCTTGGTGTTGGCAAACACCGACACGATCTGCGGCACCACGTAGGTGAGCAGGAAGATAACGATGGCAAAGGCGACCACGGTGACGATGGCCGGATAGGTAAACGCCAGGCGCACCTTTTGCACCAGCGCGTTGCGACGTTCGATGTAGTCTGCCAGGCGCGACAGCACGCGGGCGAGCTGGCCGATCTGCTCGCCAGACGACACCAGCGCGCGGTAGATCTCGGCGAAATCGCGCGGATGGCGCGAGAGCGCGCTCGAGAACGCCGCCCCGCCGATGACTTCGGAGCGGATCGAAGCGATCAGGTCGCGCACATACGGGCGCTCGGCCTGTTCCAGCAATGCGGTAAACGCCTGTTCCAGCGGTAGGCCGGCCTCGAGCAGGCTGGCCAGCTGGCGCGTGAACAGTGCCAGCTCGACCTGCGACAGGCGCTCGCCGAAGCCGCGCGAGCGGGCCACGCCGGCTTCATCGAGCTGGGCCGCGATCTGCTCGACATTGAGCGGCGTCAGGCCTTGCGTGCGCAGGTCGGCGCGCGCCGCGCGCGGATTGTCGGCATTGACCACGCCCTTGCGGGTGCTGCCCGCGGCGTCGACGGCTTCGTAGCGAAATGCTGGCATTAGTTGACTATCACCGGTTAATCCTTGGTCACGCGCACCAGCTCGGCGCGCGTCGTGGTGCCGTCCGCCAGCCAGCGCTCGCCGTCTTCGCGCATCATCTTCATGCCGGTCACTTGCGCCGCGCCGCGGATCTCGGCTTCAGAAGCGCGGTTGTGGATCTGGGCACGAATCAGTTCGGTGGTTTCGAGCAGCTCGTAGACCCCGACCCGGCCATGGTAGCCGGTGTGGCCGCAGCGTTCGCAACCGACCGCGTGCCAGCCGGAAGCGTCCTGGACCTTGCACTGCGAGCAGAGCTTGCGCACCAGGCGCTGCGCCATCACGCCCAGCAGCGAGGACGACAGCAGGAAGGGCTCGATGCCCATGTCCAGCAGGCGCGTCACGGCCGAGGCGGCGTCGTTGGTGTGCAGGGTCGCCAGCACCAGGTGGCCGGTGAGCGAGGCCTGTACCGCAATCTGCGCGGTTTCCAGGTCGCGGATCTCGCCGATCATGATCACATCCGGGTCCTGGCGCAAGATGGCGCGCAGGGCCTTGGCGAAGGTCATGTCGATGCGGGCATTGACCTGGGTTTGGCCGACGCCGGTAAGGTCGTACTCGATCGGGTCTTCCACCGTCATGATGTTGGTGGTCGAGGCGTTCAGGCGCGACAGCGCGGCGTACAGCGTGGTGGTCTTGCCGGAACCGGTCGGGCCGGTCACCAGCACGATGCCATGGGGCTGGTTGATCAGGCGGTCGAACTGCGGCAGCATGTCGGGCGCCATGCCCAGATGGCTCAGGTCGAGACGCCCGGCCTCTTTGTCGAGCAGGCGCAGCACGGCGCGTTCGCCGTGGCCGGTAGGCAGCGTCGAGACCCGCACGTCCACGGGCTTACCGCCCACGCGCAGGGTGATGCGGCCGTCTTGCGGCAGGCGTTTTTCGGCAATATCGAGCTGCGACATGATCTTGATGCGCGAAATCAAGGACGCGTGAATGGCTTTTTTCGGCCGCACAATGTCGCGCAGCGCGCCGTCGACCCGAAAGCGCACGACCGAGGTCTGCTCGAACGGTTCGATATGGATGTCCGAGGCGCCTTCGCGCAGCGACTGCGTCAGCAGCGCATTGATCATGCGGATCACGGGCGCGTCGTCGGACGACTCGAGCAAGTCTTCGATGGCGGGAACGTCTTGCAGCAGCTTGGTCAGATCGAGGTCGGCATCGAACTCGTCTACCACCTGCGAGGCATCGCCGCCGGCGCCGGCATAGGCCTTGGCGATGGCGGCGTCGAGTTCGTCGCGCTCCAGGCGGCGCAGGGTGATGCGGCCGAAACGGCGCGAGACTTCCGCGATCGCGGCAGGCGCCGTGGCGCCGGAGACCAGCACCTCGATCGCCGGGGCCCCTTCGTCACCGCTGCGCGCCAGCACGCCGTGGTCACGGGCGAAGGCGTAAGGCAACAAGTTGTTCATGGTGGCTTATTTCCGGTTCGAAGGCGTGAGCGGCCGGAACTCCGAGCCGGGACGTGCCTGCGGCTGTCCTTGCGGCACTGGCTGTCCGCTGGCTGCGCCCGGCGCGGCGCCTGCCGCCGGGGTGGTCTGCACCGGCGCGGTCGCCATCGCGCCGCCGGTCGGCGGCTGGCCGTTGGTCAGCGGTGGCAGCAGCGGCGCGCCCAGGTCGCGCATCAGGATCGATTCCTGCTGAGTCTGGCCGGCAGCGCCCACCCCGCGCATGTATTCGTAACGGTCCATTGCCAGCGAGGCCGAGGCCTCTTTGCTGCGCACCACCACCGGACGCAGGAACACCATCAGGTTGGTCTTGGTCCGGTTGCGGCTGCGGTACTTGAACAGGTTGCCCAGGATCGGGATATCGCCCAGGCCGCGTACTTTCTCCTCGCCATCACCCTCGGTGTCTTCGATCAGGCCACCGAGCACGACGATCTGGCCATCGTCGGCCAGCACATTGGTTTCGATCGCACGCACGTTGGTAGTCACGCCCGAGGACAAGGTGCGGGTCGACGTGTCGACGCTCGAATTCTCGTGGTAGATCGCCATCTTGATGGTACCCCCTTCCGAGATCTGCGGGCGCACTTTGAGCAGCAGGCCGACGTCCTTGCGGTCGATGGTCTGGAACGGGTTCGAGCTGCCGCTGGTGCCGGTGGTGAACGAACCGGTAATGATCGGCACGTTCTGGCCGACCTTGATGGTGGCCAGTTCGTTGTCGAGCGTGATCATGTTTGGCGTCGACAGGATGTTGGCGTTGCCGTCGTTCTCGAGGAAGCGGGCGACCGCTCCCAGGCCGAGGTCGCCGGCCACCTGGCGGAACAGGCCGATCGACAGGCCACCCGGCAGGCTCGGCACCGAGCCGCCGCTCAGGCCGGCACTAGCGGCGGCGGCCAGGTTGACGATATTGCTGTTGCCATTGGTGGCAAACGACTGCAGGCCGCCGACCCGGTACTTGCTGTCCGAATCGCCGCTGGCGCCAATCCATTGCACGCCGAATTCGGACGCCCGGTTGGAGGTGACCTCGACCACCAGCGCTTCGATATAGACCTGGGCACGGCGCACGTCGAGCATGTCGATGACGCCGCGCAGGTTACGGTAGATGGCGTCCGGCGCGGTGATGATCAGGCTGTTGGTCGAGACATCGGCCTGGATGAAGCCCGAGCCCTGGCCGCCGCCGGCGCCGCCGGCCCCGAGCTGGCCCTGCTGGCCGAACGAGTTGCCGGAGCCGCCCATGCCGACGCTGCCCTGCTGGCCCTGCTGGCCGCCGAGACCGCCCTGGCCGCCGCCGCCGGTGGTGCTGCCGGCCTGGATCGAGCCGCCCGAGGTGCCCTGCTGCGGCACCGGCACCGCCGAGGAATCCTGCGACACCACGGCGCGCAGGGTCTGGGCAACCCGGCTGGCCTCGGCGTTCTTCAGGTAGACAACGTGGATATTGCCCTGCGACGAAGTTTGCTGGTCGAGACGCGCGATCAGCGACTTGGCCAGGTTGGCGCGAGCCTGCGAGGGGGCGCGCACGACCACCGAATTGGTGCGCGGGTCTGCCAGCACGCTCACGCGCCCCGAGTCGCCGCCGGCGGCAGGCTCCATCAGGCGGCTGACCAGCGCGGCGATGTCGGTAGCGATGGCGTTGCGGATCGGGATGACGTCGAGGTCGGCCGCGACCGGGGCATCGAGCGCGCCGATGATCTTGGCCAGGCGGCGCAGGTTGTCGGCGTAATCGGTAATGACGAGCGTATTGTTGCCCGGGTTCGCCATGATCGAATTGTTGGGCGAAATCAGTGGCCGCAGCACGGCGGTCAGGTTGGCAGCCGACTCGTACGACAGGTAGAACACCTGGGTGGCGATCTGGTCGCCGGTAGCCTTGCTGGCGCGCACGCCGCCGATCTGGGTCGGCGACGACTGGGATTTGGCCTCGGCTTCCGGCACCACCTTGGCGTAGCCGTCGCCGCTGGTGACCACGGCATAGCCCTGCAGGCGCAGCGTCGAGGTCAGCAGGCCGAAGGCCTGGGTCTTGGACAGCGAGCGCTCGGAGACCAGCGTGATCGTGCCCTTGACGCGCGGGTCGATGATGAAGGTCATGCCGGTGTAGTGGCCGATCGCCTTGATCACCGACTCGATGTCGGCGTTGACAAAGCTCAGCGCCGCGGCGTTCGCACTGTCCTGGGCCGAGGCGGGCAGCGGCGCGATGGCGCCGGCGGTGGCGCAGCACAGCATGGCGCCGGCCGCAAGGCGGCGCAGCGCCGGGAAACGCCGGGCGCCGGTGGGGGTGGCAAGGGCGAACGTGGAGCGGATCATTGTTTTCATTATCTGAACTCGAGTGCGATTATGTTTTTGCCGTTCACCATGCGACGCTGGCCCAGCAGGTTGAGCATATTGCCCAGCGTCGCTTCGTATCCTTCCGCGGCCGAAGCCTGGCCGGAAAAGCGCAGGCGGCCATGTTGCAGCATACCGGAGCCCGACAGTAAAAGCGCACCGCGCACGGTACGCAAGTTCAGGTCGGCCGCGTTGCCGCGCCAGTCGAAGGCCATCTCGTAACTGCCCAGCGGCTTGACCGGCGACATGCGCGAGCCCATGTCCGACAGGGTCAGCACGGTACGGCCATGCACGGCGAGCGCACCCGGCTGGCGCTGCAGGTCGAGCGTGTTCCAGACCAGACGGATGCTGCCGGAGGGCGCCAGTGTATTGAGCGGCGCGCCGAGCCCGGCCAGGCCTTCGGCCGGCAGCAGCAGCTCACCGCTGCTCACCTGCCACTGCGACCAACTGCCTTCGATGGCAACCGGCCGCACCAGCGCCTGCGGGTTTTCCAGCGTCATGCTGACCTGGCCGAACAGCACCAGCGGCGACAGGCGCCAGGCGAAGCGTCCCGGCAGCAGCGGCGTCACCGCCCCGCCCTGGCCCGGCGCCCCGCCTATAAAGGCTGAGCCGTTCCAGAGCGTACCTTGCGCATCTCCCAGAGTCAAACGACCGCCGGTCTGCTTTTCGACGAGCGGGCCCAGCCACGAAGCGGGCAGGAAAGCGAGCACCGTTACCATGACTGCCAGCGCAATGGGCACCAGCCACAAGAAGAACCGCTTCATTGGGCTGCGCCATTGTTCTGGCGCAGTGTCAGCGTGGCATCGACCTGTCCTGCGGCGTCCAGCGCGGTAAAGGCGGCATCCTGCACCTGCACCCGGTTCTCGCGGCGCTGGGCATCTAGCCAGGTGGCGAGGTTGGCGAAGGACACGCCATTGAACTGGACCTTGGCGTATTCGCCAGTCATGGTGATCGAACCGGCCACCAGGCCACGTTGTCCCATGCTGGCGAGCAGCGCCTCACGCGTCATGGGAGGCGCGGCAGGCGCCGGGTTGGCGGCCACGGTGGAGGCCTCGGCGGCCAGCGTCTGCAACTGGGCGGCCTGCTGGCGCAGCACTGGCAGCGAGCGGCGCAGATTGTCGCGACCCTCCAGGGCCGGCGCCAGCAGCAACGCGTAGACCAGCGCGACCAGGACAATGACGGCGCCAACTGCCAGGAACTTGCGCTCTTGCTCGGTACGGGCCAGCCAGTAGGTCAAAGCGCGTTCGCGCACTGCGCCGACCCTGGCACTGAAACGTGCACCGATGTTTGCTGCTGGCGTCATTGCGTCGCTCCTGTGCTGAGTCCGGTACTGAGACCGGCACTGCGGATCACCCAGGTGGCGGGCGCGGTTTCTTCGAGGCTCATGTTGCGCGACCCGAGGGCGGCGCGCAGCTGGCTGACCAACCCCGGGTCAACCGTTTCTGGTTTGACGCGCACCGTCAGGGCACGTTCCCGGAACTCCATTGACGCAATTCCGGGTGGACGTCCCAGACCACGTACTGCTTCGCCGAAGACGCCGACGATCCAACCGAACTCGTCGGCACTGAGCTGGCCGCCGGCCAGCTTGGCACGCGCGATGTTCTGGCGCATCTGCGCCACCGGGTCGATTACCGGCTGGTTCGGGTAGGCGTTGCGGAAGGTCTGCGCCATTTCCTGGCGCACCGCATCGGCCTCGCGCTCCAGGCGTAGCCATTCGATGTTGATGCCGATGATATTGACCACCACCGCGGCCAGCACCAGGCGGATCGGCCAGCGCCAGCGGCTCCAGTCGCGCTGGGCAACGCCAGAGGTGCCCAGGCCCGGCACCAGGTCCAGGGTGCTGGTCTTTGATCCGGCAATCCAGTGTTGCCACGCGTCGCTTTCGAGCGTCACGCCGGGTCCGGCCTCGACCAGCAGCGCCTGGTATTCGCCCAGCTGCTCGTGCGGCACGTACAGCACCATCGGCGCATCGCCCGACAGCGCGCGCGCCGTCTGCAGCGCCGCCGCGGGGTTGCCGTCGAGCTCCAGGCCGATGCCTTCGTACTGGCCCTGGCGCAGCAGCAGTTCGCCGTGGCCGATGGCGGCGCTGACGCTGCCCGGCAGCAGTGGCAGGCATAACTGCGAAGGCATGGCGGCGACTGCGCGCGCACCCATCCCGAGCAAGGCCTTCACCATGGCCTCGAGCCAGTTGCGGTGCACCACGCCCACCACTCGGCGGCCGTCGGGTAGCATCGGACCGGCGACCAGCACGCAATCGAGCGGATCGCCCAGGATCTGTTCTTCGACCAGCGCCGGCAGGGCCGTGCGCAGGCGCGCCTGGCTCAAAGGCGGGGCCTTGACCGCCAGCAGCGTGACGTCGGCGCCGGCCAGCAGCAGCACCACGCGGCGGCAGGCGGCGACCACATCGGCCAGGTTGCGCAAGGCGCCTTCTCCCTGCTGCTCGATGGCGCCGGTATCGGACACCAGCGCGAACCGGCACAACGCGCCCTCGCCCTCGGCCCGGGCCGGGTGCCGGATATAAAGAGTAGTCAAACTGTCTCGCTTTCTTCTAGTTTTGGCGGGTCCAGACCACATCGGTGCCGCCACCGCCGATCACGCCGTCTTTGCGCTGGATCAGCGACTCGGCGTTCAAGGCGGCGCGGTCGAGCCGGATTCGACTCTGCACCAGGAACCAGTTACTTTTTACGCTGAATTCATCGGTCAGCGTGCTTGCGTTCGGCACCTGGCTCTTGAACATTTCAGGGTCGCGCCAGGCGGCCGTCTTGCGGCGCGCCACCAGGCTGTTGGCCTCGGACAGCGACAGGTTCGGCACCAGCGCCGACAACAGTTCTGGCGGCGCGGTGTTCACATTCAGTGGCGTCGGCGATGCCGGCAGCACGATCAGGAAGGGCCGCAGCTTGGCCATGATCTCCGGCGTAACGCCCTCTACCGCCAGCAGGTCGTCTGCCATCAGCAATGGCATCGGCACGCCGGCCGTGGGCGGCACCGGCTGCATGATGACGCCGCCTTGCCCGCCTTGCCCGTTTTGCCCGTTTTGCCCAGCTTGCCCGTTTTGCTCCCCTTGCCCAGCCTGTTCACCTTGCCCAGCCTGGCCCCCTGGCGCGCCCTGGCCATCGGACACCATCGGCAACTGCTGCCCTTGCGCGACGAAATTGGCCACCCGCTCGGCCAGGCGCGCATCGAGGCGCAGGTTCTCCAGCAGCCGGCCGAAGATCCTTACCTGTGCCGGGTTCTTGATGCGGTCTTTTGCCAAATTGCCGAGATTGTAACGCGAGGTGGCGTCCACGATATTACCCGACAGCGAGGCATCGAAGGTTTCCCCTTCGATCCGTTCGCGCTCGATGTACTGGTCAAGCCGGGTCTCGGCCAGCGGCGTGGCCCAGACCTGGTCGAGCGACGTGTATTGCGAGGTATAGGCATCCTGGCGCAGCACCAGGCTGGCCCAGTCGAGCGCGCCGCGCAGGATCCACTGCGTCTGTAGTTGCAGGCGCTGGTTTTCCATCGAGCGCACCTGCACTTGCTGCTGCCAGAACAGGCTGGCCACGATCGAGATTGCCAGCGTGGTGAGCAGCAAGGCGGTCACCACCGCGACGCCGCGCTGGCGCAGGGAAGGTGGCGGCACCGGACGCTGGGCGCGGGCCATCAGCTTCCTCCGAGCAGGAAGGACTTGACCATGGGTCCGTTGACACCCAGCGAAGTGAGGCCGACCTGGATGCCGGTCGGCTCCTGGTCTGGCGCGCCTTCGACCGGGGCCGGCGCTTGCTGTTGCCACGCATTGTTTTGCCAGGACTGGACCTGCATCGCGGCCACCCCGGTTTGCAGGATGACTGGCGGGGCCGATTCGGACGGCGCGTCGCTGGCCGCTGCCTGCCACAGCGCCTCGAGCTGGGCCAGGTCGCGCGTCTCGCGCGATTCACGCCGCACCAGGGCCCCGTTCACCACGCGGTAGGACACGACCGCCAGCTGCGAAGGTTCGTTTTCGTTGTACACCTTGCGCACCAGCGTCAGGCGGTTGTCGTCCCATTGCAGGTTGAGACGACGGCCGATAAGTTCGCGCTCGGCCAGGTGCTCGCAGTCGCTCTGCATCTGGGCGAACGCGAGCTGCATGCCGCGCGTGACTTCCATGTTTTCGGTGAGCGCAATGCGGGCACGCACGATGCCGTCGAGCCCGCGCCAGCCGAGCACGGCCAGAATGGCGAGGATGCTGATCGCCACCAGTAGCTCAACCAGCGTAAAGCCGCCGCGCCGCGGCATGGGCAAGTGCTTCGGTGAACGATCGGCTTGGCTCATGAACGCGACGGCCTCAGGACGAGTTGTATCAGTTTGACGATCCGGCGTTCGGGGCGTTCGGCGTCGAATACCGATACTTCGATCCGGCGCAATTGCGGGTTGGGGCTGGTGATGACTTCTTCTTCGCAAACGAGCTGGAGGTCACCCTGGGCGCACGGAAAATTGCGCTTGCCCACTTGCGGGAATTCCCGGCCCAGGCGAATCTGCACCAGCCGGTTTTCGGCCGACCAGGTCGCCATCATGGAGGCGCGCAGGCCGGCGCTGTTCGAGGTCAGGCTGCCAACCGCGCGCAGGCCGGCGCCCAGCGCAGTGCCGACGATCACCAGCGCCACCAGCACTTCGAGCAGGGTGAAGCCGGATGCGGCGCAATGGCGAGGTGCATGCATGCTCATCGGACTACTCATTCGACCGTAAAGTGCCCGACGCCGTCGGCGCGGATCGCGACCGCGTCGGGACCGTTGGCAAGCGTCAGCACGAAGGGCTTGTCGACCGGCTCGCGGCCGAAGACGATGCGCAGCGATTCGGGATTGGCACTGTTGTTGGGTTCGAGCACCAGGCGCAGCGGGCCGCTCTTGAACGTGCGTTCGCGCAGCAGGTCGTCGCGCGTGACCGGCTCCCAGCCGGTATCGTTGCGCACGGTGAAGCGGTAGCGTTCGGGATTGGCCTCGAACGCCACCTGGCGGTTGCGCACAATGGCCTCGTCACGCGCCAGTTGCAGCAGCAAGGCGATGCGCTGGGCTTCCTGTTGCAGGTTCTGGCGCGGCGACGGAATCGCGTTGAGCGACGCCAGCCCCAGCGTGATGCCGATAATGACCATCACGACCAGCAGCTCTACCAGGGTAAAGCCGCCGGTCCTGAGCAGGGCGCCACGAGCCCGCATGGAAAACCTTACTCCCAGGAGCCGACGTCGGCGTCCTCGCCGGTTCCGCCGGGCTGGCCGTCGGCGCCCAGCGACAAGATGTCCACTTCGCCATGAATGCCTGGCGACAGGTATTGGTAGCTGTTACCCCATGGGTCTTTTGGCAGCTTCTCGAGATAGCCGCCCGACTTCCAGCCATTGGCGGCCGGGCCCGAGGTAGGCTTGGTCACCAGCGAGTTCAGGCCCTGCTCGGTGGTCGGGTAGCGCTGGTTGTCGAGCTTGTAGAGCTTGAGTGCCTGCATCATGGTGGCGATATCGACCTTGGCGGCGGTCACGCGCGACTCGCCGGTGCGGCCCAGCAGCTTTGGCACGACCAGTGCGCCAAGGATGCCAATGATGACCACCACGACCATGATCTCGACCAGGGTGAAGCCGCGTGCGCGGCCTTGCTTACGTTGCGAATCAATGTGCATAGATACTCTTTGCAGGAACGTTAAGTGCGAACTATGTTGGGCGCCACTGCCACCGGAGCGGCTGGCAAGGGTTAGCAATTGTATGCCAGCTTGCCGTGCGCCGCCTTTGTTAATTGTGTGGCGCTATCCGGTCCTCGCAGACCGGACAGGATGGATTGCGGGCGACGCCGATCGCGGTCCAATCCATGGCCCGCCCATCGAGCAGCAGCAGGCGCCCCGCCAGCGGCTGGCCGATGCCCGCGACCAGCTTGAGCGCCTCGGCTGCCTGCATCGCACCGACCACCCCGGCCAGCGGCGCGAACACGCCCATGCTGCTGCAGGCGGCATCCTGGTAGTGGCTGTCTTCAGGGAACAGGCAGGCGTAGCACGGGGCGTCGGCCCTGGTGGTGTCGAACACCGAGAGCTGGCCGTCGAAGCCGATCACGGCGCCCGACACCAGCGGCTTGGCTTCCAGCACACAGGCGCGATTGACCGCGTGGCGGGTGGCGAAGTTGTCGCTGCAATCGAGCACGACAGTGGCGCCACGCACCAGTTCGCGCAGGCGCTCACCGCTCACCCGTTCGCGCAGGGCGACCACCTCGATGCCAGGATTGATGGCCAGTAGCGCTTCGCGGCCGGACTCGGCTTTGGGCTGGCCGATGCGGGCGGTCGTGTGCATCACCTGGCGCTGCAGGTTGGTCAGGTCGACCTCGTCGTCGTCGACCAGGGTGATACGACCGATGCCGCTCGCGGCCAGGTAGAGCGCGGCCGGCGAACCGAGGCCGCCGGCGCCAATGACCAGCGCATGCGCATCGAGCAGGCACTGCTGGCCGTCGATGCCGATGTCGTCGAGCAGGATGTGGCGCGAGTAGCGCAGCAGTTGGGTGTCGTTCATTGCTTCAAGAGCCAGCAGCGCACTGCCGATGCTTATTTTTTCGGCGGCGCCTTCAGTTCCGGCGGCTTGGTCTCCATCCCCGGCAGCACCTTCGGGGCCGCCGGCTTGGCGGCATCGGCATCGACCTTGGCCAGCACGACCTTCTGCCCTTTGAAATGATTCAGCGCCTGGGCCAGCTGGAAGTCGTCCTTGCTGCCGTAGTCGAGCGGCTTGCGGTCTTTCAGTTGCGCGAGCGCGCGCTGCTGCGCTTCGAGTGCCACGCGGGCATCCTTGGCCGACGGCGTCCGGGCTTTTTCATCGGCAGCTTCGGCTTCGCTCGCCAGGTGCCTTTGCAGGTCTGCTTCGCGCACGCGCAGCACGGCCAGCGCGTCGCCTTCCAGGGTCTCGTCCACGCGCAGGTCGGGCGCGATGCCGGTGGCCTGGATCGGACGGCCTTGCGGCGTGTAGTAGCGCGCCGTGGTCAGCTTTACCGCGGTATCGGCCGAGAGCTGGCGCAGGGTCTGCACCGAGCCCTTGCCGAAGGTCTGGCTGCCCATGACGATGGCGCGCTTGTAGTCTTGCAGCGCGCCGGCGACGATTTCCGAGGCCGAGGCCGAGCCACCATTGACCAGCACCACCATCGGCACCGTTTTCAAGCCTGCCGGCAGTCCGGCCAGCGGATCGGCGCCGCGCGGCGCGTAGTGCTCGCGGCGGCCGTAGAACTGCTGGTTAGAATCAGGCAACTGACCCTTGGTCGAGACGATCAATTGATCTGGGTTGGGCAGGAAGGCGGCCGACACCCCAATCGCACCCGGCAGCAGCCCGCCCGGATCGTTGCGCAGGTCGAGTACCAAACCCTTGATGTCCGGGTTCTCGGCATACAGCGCCTTGGCCTTTTTCGCCAGTTCGTCGACGGTGTTTTCTTGGAACTGGCTCACGCGCAGCCAGGCATAGCCCGGCTCGACCATCTTGGCCTTGACGCTCTGGACCACGATTTGCTCGCGCGCCAGCGGCAGCACCCAGGGGCGGTCTTCACCGCGGCGGGCAATCGTCAGCGTGACCTTGGTACCGGGCTTGCCGCGCATGCGCTTGATCGCATCGTCGATCGACATATTGCGCACCGGCACATTATCGATGCGGGTGATCAGGTCGCCCGACTTGATGCCGGCCTTGTGCGCCGGCGTATCCTCGATCGGGGCAATCACCTTGACATAGCCGTCTTCGCTGGCGACCTCGATGCCCACGCCGACGAACTTGCCCTGCACCGCTTCCTGCATCTCGCGGAAGGCTTTGCGGTCGAGATAGGTGGAGTGCGGGTCGAGCGAACCGACCATGCCGCCGATGGCTTCGGACAAGAGCTTCTTGTCTTCGACCGGTTCGACATAATCGGTCTTGATCAGGCCGTACACATCGGCCAGCTGGCGCAGCTCGTCCAGCGGCAACGGCGACTGGACGTCTTTCTGCGCATGGGCCGAGAACTGGAACGACGCGGCCACGCCAGCCACCATCCCCAGGCCGATCAGGCTGAAATTCTTTGCTTTGCTGCTCATAAATGTGCCCTTAGAATTTGATCCAGCTTGCCGGATCGAAGGCCTTGCCGCGATGCCTGAGTTCAAAGTATAGCCCCGATTCCGCGTTGCCGCCGGTGTTGCCGGCACTCGCAACGGCCTCGCCAGCGCGCACCATGTCGCCCGGGCGTTTCAGCAGCGCCGAGTTGTTTCCGTAGATCGACAGGTACTCGCCGCCGTGGTCGATGATGATCAGGTTGCCGAAGCCGCGCATCCAGTCGGCGTGCACCACGCGCCCCGATCCGACCGCGCGGATCTCGGTTCCTTCGGGTGCCTTGATGAACATGCCTTTCCAGGTCGGCCCTTCGCCACGGCGGGCGCCGAACCTGGCAGCAATGCTGCCGCTAACCGGCGCGCTCAGGCGTCCGCGCAGGCTGGCAAAGGCGCCGCTTGGCGCTGCCGGGGCCAGCGTGATCTCGGCCGCCGGTTTCTCGACCGGCTTGGCTTGCTCGGCCACTTGCGGTGGCTCGGGCTCAGGCTCGGGTGCTGGCTTGGTGCCCGGTTTGGCGTTTTGGCGCGCAATACGTTCGCGTTCGGCCCGCTCGGCCGCGAGCTTGGCGCGTGCCAGCGCGCGGGCTTTTTCCTCGGCTTGTGCCTTGGCCCTGGCAGCAGCCAGCGCCACCTGGCGGCGCTGCTCGGCCTCGGCCTGCTCTCGCAGCAGACGCGTCAAACGGTCGACCAGGCCGCTCATGCGCTGTTCGTCGCGCTGCAGGCGGTCGGCCTGCTTGCGCTGGTCGGACAGCTTGGTCGATAAATTCTGCAGCAGCGCAGTGCGCCGCCCTTTTTCCTTTTCCAACAGCGCTTTCTGGTCGCGCTGCTCATCGGCGATTTCTTGCAGCTCTTGTTGGGCGTTCTCGACCTTGTCGCGGTTGGCTTCGACCTGGGCCAGATTGGTGCGCAGCGAAGCGAGCAGCCTGGCCTGGGCTTGCGAGACATAGGCCATCAGCTGCAGGTCGCGGTTGATGCGGTTCGGATTGTCGCCGGACAGCAGCAGCTTGATCCGGTCTTCGTTACCGGCCACGTAGTGCTCGCGCAAGAGACTGGACAATTGTTTCTTTTGATTAACAATTGTTTGTCCGAGCTGCGCCTGTTCCTGCGCCAGGGCGTTGACGCGGGTGCTGGTAAGGTCTTGCTCTTCGGCCAGATCGCGCAGCGCGCGGTTGGCGTCGGAAATGGCGGCCTCGGACTCGGCCAGCTCGTCGGCCGCGTCTTCTTTCTCGCTTTCGGTGCGGGCGATCTCGCGCTTGATCGCCTTGAGCTGCTGCTGGATCCCGGCGCGCTGCTTTTCCGCCGTCACCTTCTGGCGGCTGCGGTCGGTCTGGCGTTGGGCGTAGGCAGGGCTGGACAGCGCGATGGCCATGGATGTGCACAAGGCGGCGCACAACAGTGCGCCGGCGGCCGACTTCATGAATGGCAAACGCAAATTTACTTGGCCTTCCCTTGGTTGGCCACGGCCGCGACGGCAGCGGCGATGGCGGCCTGGTCGCCCAGGTAATAGCTCTTGATCGGCTTGAGATCGGCATCGAGTTCGTACACCAGCGGCTGGCCGTTTGGAATGTTCAGGCCGACGATATCGGTGTCGCTGATGTTGTCCAGCATCTTGATGATGGCGCGCAGGCTGTTGCCGTGGGCCGAGACCAGGATGTTCTTGCCAGCACGGATTGCAGGCGCGATTTCCTCGTTCCAGCAAGGCATGACGCGCGCCACGGTGTCTTTCAGGCATTCGGTCAAGGGAATCTGCGCCTTGTCCAGGCCGGCATAGCGCGGGTCGTGGAACGAGGTGCGCTCGTCGTCGGCAGCCAGGGCCGGGGGCGGGGTGTCGTAGCTGCGGCGCCAGACCAGCACCTGCTCGTCGCCGTATTTCGCTGCCGTTTCAGCCTTGTCCAGACCCTGCAGGGCGCCATAGTGGCGCTCGTTCAGGCGCCAGTCGTTCTTGACCGGCAAATACATCGCGTCCATCTCGTCCATGGCCAGCCACAGGGTACGGATGGCGCGCTTGAGCACCGAGGTATAGGTCAGGTCGAAGGTGAAGCCAGCGTCGCGCAGCGCGCGGCCAGCGTTCTTGGCCTCTTGGATGCCTTTTTCGGTCAGGTCGACGTCGACCCAGCCGGTGAACCGGTTGGCCAGGTTCCAGGTGGATTCGCCGTGGCGCATGAATACGATTTTGTACATAAGCTCAACTTTAAATGAAGAAAATACTGCGATTGATATCCGGTCGTGCATCTATTTTATAATGCGCCGATTCAGTTCAACCATTGGAAGCCTTGTGAATTTCATTATCGATAATATCTTCGTTGTGGCAATCGCTGTCGTTTCGGGCGCTGCCCTGCTCTGGCCAGCCCTGGCGCCGCGCGGCAAGCGCGCCTCGCCGCTGCAGGCCACGCAGATGATCAACCGTGGCAAGACCGTCGTGCTGGACGTGCGCAGCGCCGACGAATTCGCAGCCGGCCATGTGCGCGACGCAAAAAACATCCCACTGGCAGACTTGGGCAATCGTATCGGCGAACTGGACAAGTCCAAGGGCCGCACCATCATCGTCGTGTGCCAGAACGGCGCGCGCGCCGACAAGGCGGTGCGCCAGCTCCAGGCTGCCGGCTTCGAAGAAGCGCATGCGCTCGAAGGCGGCCTGGCGGCATGGACCGCGGCTGGTTTGCCGGTAACCAAGTAAACAACTTTAGGAAGGAATCACCATGGCTGCACACGTCGTCCTGTACCACACCGCCAGCTGCCCATACTGCGTCCGCGCCGAGCGCCTGCTCGAAGGCAAAGGCGTGACCGAGATCGAACGCATCCGCGTTGACCTGGACCCGGAGCAACGCCAGATCATGATGCAGCGCACCGGCCGCCGCACCGTGCCGCAAATCTACGTGGGCGATACCCACGTGGGCGGCTTCGACGACCTGTATGCGCTCGACCAGGCCGGCCGGCTCGATGCCATGCTCCAGGGCGCCTGAGTCTGCCTTGAACTTCGTGCGCGCCGCGCCCAGCCCGTATTGACGGGCTTCCGGCTTGCCGCACGAGGGGTATTGCTTCCAAATTGATTTTGATACAATTACCGTCGCGTTTGACCAAAGCACCGTGACGGCGCGTCCGTCCATTCAAACATTCACGAAAGCGTTCCATGTCCGACGAAAACCTGCAACCAGTCTTCCAAATCCAACGCGTCTATCTGAAAGACATGTCGCTGGAGCAACCGAATTCCCCGGCAATCTTCCTTGAGCAGGAAGCTCCGACCATCGAAGTGTCGCTCGACGTCGGTGCCGACAGCCTGGCCGACGGCATCTACGAGTCGACCGTGACCATCACCGTCACCGCCAAGGTCAAGGACAAGGTCGCTTTCCTGGTCGAAGGCAAGCAGGCTGGCATCTTCGAAGCGCGCAACATCCCTGCTGACCAGATGGATCCGCTGCTGGGAATCGGTTGCCCGAACATCGTCTACCCATATCTGCGCGCCAACATCGCCGACGTGATCAGCCGCGCTGGCTTCCCGCCGGTACACCTGGCCGAGATCAACTTCGAAGCCTTTTACCAGCAGCGCCAGCAGGCAATGACCGAAGCTGCCGCAGCACCGGCGCAGTAAGCCACTCTTCGCGGGCGCCGCAGTCTGGTGCCCGCCTGCCTTCCGGCCCCCCTACGGTGGTCGTCCCCGGTTACACTGCGGTTCCGTTCCTTTCCCAGGCCCGCCATGTTCCCATTTTGCCGCCTTGCATGCGTGCTCGTCCTGGCAGCACCGTCAGCGCTCGCGGCCGAATTTCGCAGCGTCGGCCCGGCCCCGGTGATCCTGTACGACACCCCCACTACCAGGGGCGTCAAGCTGTACATCGCCCCGCGCGCCATGCCGCTGCAGGTAGTGCTCAGCTATGGCGACTGGGTCAAGGTACGCGACGTGAGTGGCGAACTGGCCTGGACCGAAGCGACCGGCCTGCGGGCCCGCCGCAACGTGCTCGTCAGCACGCCCGGGGCCAGGGTATTTGCCGCGCCGGACGAATCTGCAGCTGTGCTCATGACTGCCGACAAGGGCGTCGTACTCGAACTGGTCGACCCGACCGCATCGACCTGGGTGCGCGTGCGCCATCGCGATGGCATCATGGGCTTCGTGCGCCCGTCCGACGTCTGGGGCCTGTAATGTCGATTGCTTAAAAAACATGCAACAAACAAAAAACATTTCCAAGATTACCGTCCTCGGCGCTGGCGCCTGGGGCACCGCCGTAGCGATTGCGCTGGCGGACCGCCACGACGTTTTGCTGTGGGGACGCAACCCAGAACAGATGGCCGAGACCGCTGCCGCGCGCGAGAACCTGCATTACCTGCCGGGCTTTGCGCTGCCTGCCAGCCTGCGCGTCGGCGCCGATCTCGAAGCCGCGCTGGCGCATGTCATCGATGCCCACGAAGACGAAGCGCCGCTGCTGATCCTGGCCTGCCCGGTGGCCGGCCTGCGCCCGCTGCTGCAACAATTGAAGGGCCGCGCGATTCCCAACGTCGTGTGGCTGTGCAAGGGCTTCGAAGCCGGCACCGGCCTGCTGCCGCACCAGGTCGTGCTCGAAATACTGGGCGAGACGGTACCCGGCGCGGCGCTGTCCGGGCCATCGTTTGCCCAAGAAGTCGCGCGCGCCCTGCCCTGCGCGCTGAGCGTGGCGTCGACCTCGGGCGCGCTGCGCGAGCGCGTGGTTGCCGCAGCCCACGGCAACAACCTGCGGGTCTATGCCTGCGACGACATCGTCGGCGTGGAAGTCGGCGGCGCAGTGAAAAACGTGATGGCGATCGCCACCGGCGCGGCCGACGGACTGGGGCTGGGCCTGAACGCGCGTGCGGCCTTGATCACGCGTGGACTGGCCGAGATCACCCGCCTGGGCGTAACCCTGGGCGCCCAACCCGGCACCTTCATGGGTTTGAGCGGCATGGGTGACCTGATCCTGACTTGCACGGGCGATTTGTCGCGCAACCGGCGCGTCGGGCTGGCGCTGGCGCAAGGCAAGCAGCTCGATACCATCGTGGCCGAACTCGGGCATGTCGCGGAAGGCGTTCCCTGCGCCAAGTCGGTGCGCGCGCTGGCGCAGCGGCTGGGCGTGGACATGCCGATCACCGACGCCGTGGCGGCGGTACTGTTCGAAGGGGTAGCGGCAACCGAGATGGCGCAGCAGTTGCTGGCACGCGATCCGAGGGATGAGGTAGCGTAAAGCGATGGCGCTGCGCATTGCACGCCAGCGCCACACCCGCTAATGCCGGTGCCGGTGCCGGTGCCGGCCGGAACCTAGGCTGGACCGGTGGAATCGGGTCTGGCGGCCCTGGCTTCGCTGGCCGCCCCACCCGAGCGCCCCTGTCCCAGCAAAATGGTCATCAAGGCCACCGCATCCTGGTTTGCCCGGATCGCATGCGGCTCTCCGCCCGCCAGGTAGACCATCTCGTTGGGCTGCAGGATGGTGGTGCGGCCATGCGCGTCAACCGCAATTTCGCCCTCGAGGCAGACCAGCGTCATTTCGCCCTCCAACCGGTGCTCAGGCATCGGCTTTTCTTTCGGCAGCACCAAGCGGATCAATTCCAGGTGATCGGTCTTGATCAGTGCAATCGAGGTGAAATGGGCGATGTCGGTGTCGTCGCGCTGCAAGGCAATACGTTCGCCCGAAACTGCATGTTGCAAGGCCATAGTCGCCCTCCGTAATGAATGTATGAACAGGGTGTTATTGCGGCTCGTCGTGCTGTTGCGGCACCGTGCGCAGCCAGCTGACCAGCGCGAATGCGTCCTTCATGCCGCTGGCCAGTTGCGGCACCAGTAGCTCGGGTGCGTTCAGCAGCAGCGGCACCTCGACCCAGACGAAAAAGCTCTTGAGCTTCAGGTATTCGACCAGGGGATGATTCGGATCGACACCTTTTGGAGGACGCTGCAGCTTGTCTTCTTGCTGCAAGTCGCCATAGGTCGTCCGTAGATGCTTATTCTTCAACATTTTGGTGAAGCCTGGCGCATCGTTGACGAGATGCTCGCGGATCGCCTTCAAGCGTGGCGCCGGCGGCAGGTATTCGCCGGCCCCAAACAGCAAATTGCCATTGGGCTCGATGTGGAAATAATAGGTCGGACCACCGGCCGCGCTCGGGCGGCGCTTGTCGAGCGGTGCGATGCCAGCCGAGAAATGGGTTTTATAGGGCCGCTTGTCCTTGGCAAAGCGCACGTCGCGGTGAATGCGGAACATCGCCTTCTTGGGGTCGCAGCCGGCCACCTGCTTGTCGAAGCTGCCCAGTTCGCGGATCAGCTCGGTGACGACGTCGAGGAATTCCGCGCGCAGGATGTCGTAGCGCGGCTTGTTCATGATGAACCAGGGGCGGTTGTTGTTTTCGCTGAGCTCGCTTAAAAATTGCGTCAGGTCGCGCAGGTGCATGCGGGTTCCAAAAAATAAAGTTACTGGGGCGGGCGTGGGCGCGTGCCGACGGTAACGTCGAGCGTGGCCTCGCGGTTCTTGCGCAGGATACGGAGTTGCGCCTGTTCTCCCGGCTCGAGCTGAGCGATCAGGTTGAGCATCTCGCGGGTATTGGCCACCGGCTTTGCGCCGACGGCAACCAGGATGTCGCCCGGCTGCACCCCGGCGCGGTGGGCCGGGCCGCCGCGCACCACCCCGGCGATGATGGTGCCGCTCTCGCGGCCCAGGCTGAAACTGCGGGCCAGTTCGGGCGTGATGTCCTGGGATTCGACGCCGATCCAGCCGCGCACCACCGTGCCGTGCTGGACGATCGAGTCAAGCACGGTCTTTGCCGTGTTGACAGGAATGGCAAACCCGATGCCAACCGAGCCGCCGGTCTGCGAATAAATCGCCGAATTAATCCCGAGCAGCTGGCCATTGGTATCGACCAGCGCCCCGCCGGAGTTGCCGAAATTGATCGCGGCATCGGTCTGGATGAAGTTTTCAAAGTGGTTGATGTGCAGGTTGTTGCGCCCGAGCGCAGAAATGATGCCCAGCGTGACCGTCTGGCCAACCCCGAACGGGTTGCCGATGGCCAGCACCACGTCGCCAACGCGCGCCCGCTCGGGGTCGCCCAGCACCATCACCGGCAGGTCGCGCGCCGAGATGCGGATCACGGCCAGGTCGGTCTCAGGGTCGGTGCCGACGATGCGCGCCGCGATCTTGCGCCCATCGGCCAGTCCGACTTCGATGGCATCGGCGCCTTCGACCACGTGGTTATTGGTCAGGATATAGCCATCGCCACTGACGATCACGCCCGAGCCGAGACTGGCCAGCTGCTCCTCGGGCGGCAGGCGGTCGCCGAAGAAACGCCGGAATAACGGGTCTTTCATCAGCGGATGGGTCTCGCGCGACGCCTTGCTGGTGAGGATATTGACGACCGCCGGCATGGCGCGTCCGGCGGCATCGCGGTAGCTGCCGCTGGCCGGCAGGGGCGGCCCCTGCAGGACTGGCACGGCCTTGCCCGCGGTGCCGATTGTCACTTGCGTGGGGGCGCGTTCGAGCCATTCGGGACGCATCGCGGCCACCACGACATAAATGGCCAGCGCGACCGTGACTGTCTGGGCAAATAGCAGCCACAGCCGCCTGACGGGGCGGACTGGCTGGATGGGAGTGAGGTTGCCGTCTTTCACTTTGTCAACGCGTCACGAATTTCGCGCAGGAGCCGGATTTCTTCAGCCTCGGCCACGGTGGGGGGGACGACCGGCTTGCGCAGGCGGTTCACCATGCGCACCATCTGAAAGATGACAAACGCCAGCAGGATAAAGTTCAGGAGGATGGTCAAGAAATTGCCGTAAGCGAGCACGGCGCCGGCTTTCTGCGCCTCGAGCAGTGGCAAACTTGTGCCCTGGCCGTTCAGGGGCACATAATAATTGGCGAAATCGAGGCCACCCAACAACGCTCCGATCGGCGGCATAATGATGTCCTTGACCAGAGAATCGACAATCCGCCCGAACGCGCCGCCAATGATCACGCCGACGGCAAGATCGACGACGTTGCCTCGCGTTACGAACTTTTTAAACTCTTCCACCATGCTCATGCCAGCCCTTTCGTTACTATTGAGGCAATGGTGTTCATCATACCGCAAGCCTTGGGGCAGCTACGCACGCCCTCGCACGACAGCAAAACCGCTTCAGATTTCAAGCTTGTTGTGTCCGGTTGATAATTATTTTCCAATCGTTATTGCCGTTCACATATAATTTTGTGTTGCTGAAAGCTCTTTACTTGATTCTTAAAGTTCGTATTTTCACGGAGTGGGGTTGGTATGAGTAACGAAAAACAGGTCGATTCAGGCCGACGCGGGCTGCTCGTCGCTACATGCGCGGCAGGCGGCGTCGTTGGAGTATCCACGGCGGGCGTCCTCGTCAGTACCTTCCAGCCGTCCGAGCGTGCGAAAGCCGCCGGTGCTCCGGTCGAGGTCGATATCGCGGACGTCAAGCCGGGGGAAATGAAGGTCGTCGAATGGCGCGGCAAGCCGGTATGGATCCTGCGCCGCACGCCCGAAATGATGGCCACCCTCGAGAAAGATACGGGCGAGCTGGCCGACCCGCACTCCGAGAAGGAGTACCAGCTGCCGACGCCGGAATACGCCAAGAACCCTTTCCGCGCGCGTACCGAACACAAGGAAGTGCTGGTCACGGTTGGGATCTGCTCCCACCTTGGCTGCTCGCCGTCGTCGCGCCTGGCCTCCGGCCCCCAGCCGAACCTGCCCGACGACTGGCCGGGCGGCTTCCTGTGCCCTTGCCACGGCTCGACCTTCGACCTGTCCGCGCGCGTGTTCAAGAACAAGCCGGCGCCGACCAATATGGACGTCCCACCGTACATGTACCTGTCCGATACGCGCATGGTGATCGGCAAAGACGAGAAAGGCGAGGCGTAACATGGCAGGCGCATTCAAAGAAACGAAGCTCCCGGACACCGCACCGGCCGGCCAGAAGGCCCTGGCCTGGGTTGACGACCGGTTCCCGCTGTCGAAGCTGTGGAACGACCAGTGGGGCAAGTACTACGCTCCGAAAAATTTCAACTTCTGGTACATCTTCGGCTCGCTGGCGATGCTGGTGCTGGTGCTGCAGATCGTTACCGGCATCTTCCTGACCATGCACTACAAGCCGGACGCCAACCTGGCCTTCGGTTCGGTCGAATACATCATGCGCGAAGTGCCGTGGGGCTGGCTGGTGCGCTACATGCACTCGACCGGCGCCTCGATGTTCTTCATCGTGGTCTACCTGCACATGGCACGCGGCCTGATGTATGGCTCTTACCGCAAGCCGCGCGAACTGATCTGGATTTTTGGCTTTGCGATCTTCTTGTGCCTGATGGCCGAGGCCTTCTTTGGCTACCTGCTGCCATGGGGCCAGATGTCGTACTGGGGCGCACAAGTGATCGTCAACCTGTTCGGCGCGATCCCGCTGATCGGCCCTGACCTGTCGCTCTGGATCCGCGGCGACTATGTCGTCTCCGACGCCACCCTGAACCGCTTCTTCGCCTTCCACGTCATCGCGCTGCCGCTGGTGATCCTGGGCCTGGTCGCCGCCCACCTGATCGCGCTGCACGAAGTCGGTTCGAACAACCCGGACGGCATCGACATCAAGGACAACATCGGTCCGGATGGCCATCCGGTCGATGCGATCCCGTCGCACCCGTACTATTCGACCAAGGACTTCTTCGGCGTGTCGGTATTCCTGCTGATTTTCTCGGCAATCGTGTTCTTTGCGCCCGAGATGGGCGGCTACTTCCTGGAATACAACAACTTCCTGCCGGCCGATTCGATGAAAACCCCGGCGCACATCGCGCCGACCTGGTACTTCACGCCGTTCTACTCGGTACTGCGCGCCACCACCGCCGACTTCATGTACGTGATGATGGCCGCCGTCGCCGCCTACGTCGTGTTTATCTGGCTCAAGTCGCGCCTGGCCTTCCGCACCAAGCTGATCGTCGCTGCGATCGGCCTGGTGCTGGTGATCGGCATGCTGCCACAGGTGCTGGATGCGAAATTCTGGGGCGTGGTGCTGTTCGGTTCGTCGGTGATGATTATTGCCCTGCTGCCATGGCTCGACCATTCGCCGGTGCGCTCGATCCGCTACCGTCCTGACTGGCACAAGTACGTGTACATCGTCTTCGGGCTGTGCTTCGTGATCCTTGGCTACCTCGGTACCCAGCTGCCGACCACCGCCTACACGCTGATCTCGCAAGTGGCGACCCTGCTGTACTTTGCGTTCTTCCTGTTGATGCCGTGGTGGAGCACGATGGGCCGGTTCAAGCCGGTGCCAACGCGCGTGACCTTCACGCCCCACTGACCGAAGAACGAGAGCCCAAGGACATCACATGAAATTGTTTGCGAAGAAACTTATCGCAGTCCTGGCGCTGGTGCCAGGACTGGCATTCGCCGCCGCAGGCGGCTTCCCGCTCGAGTCGGCGCCCGAGCGGGCCGACATGTCGTCGCTGCAAAACGGCGCCAAGCTGTTCGTCAACTACTGCCTGAACTGCCACTCGGCATCGAGCATGCGCTATAACCGCCTGCGCGACATTGGTCTGACCGAAGAGCAGATCAAGACCAACCTGTTGTTCACACAAGACAAGGTCGGCGGCATGATGACGACGGCCATGCGCCCGGACGACGCCAAGGCGTGGTTCGGCGCGGTGCCGCCCGACTTGTCGGTGATTGCACGCGCCAAGTCGTCGCCGGCCGGTACCGGCGCCGACTACCTGTACACCTACCTGCGCACTTTCTACGCCGACAGCGAGCGCCCGACCGGCTGGAATAACATGGTCTTGCCGAACGTGGCGATGCCGCATGCCATGTGGCAGTTGCAGGGCATTCGCAGCGCCAAGTTCGAGGACGTCAACGACCCGCACGAGCCGGGCAAGAAGATCCACAAGTTCGTGGGCTTCGAGCAGGTCACGCCAGGCACGATGAACCAGCAGGAATTCGACACCGCGACGGCCGACCTGGTTGCCTATCTCAGCTGGATGGCTGAGCCAGCGCAAGACACACGCAAGAAGTTGGGCGTTATTGTGTTGTTATTCCTGTCCGTTTTCGCATTCCTGGCCTGGCGCCTGAACGAATCGTACTGGAAAGACGTCAAGTAAATTCGCTTTCATTGCCCGGTTGGCTATAATACGGGCAATCATTTTTCGGGGTGAGTCGCTAGGCGCTTCACCCCTTTGTTTCTTAAGGAACTATAAACCATGATGGTTCTCTACTCCGGCACCACGTGCCCGTTCTCCCAACGCTGCCGCCTGGTCCTGTTCGAAAAGGGCATGGACTTCGAGGTGCGCGACGTCGACCTGTTCAACAAGCCTGAAGACATCTCGACCATGAATCCGTATGGCCAGGTGCCGATCCTGGTCGAGCGCGAACTGATCCTGTACGAATCGAACATCATCAACGAGTACATCGACGAGCGCTTCCCGCATCCGCAACTGATGCCGGCCGACCCGCTCATGCGCGCCCGTGCCCGCCTGATGCTGTTCAATTTTGAAAAAGAACTGTTCGTCCACGTGCACGTGCTGGAAAGCGAGCGCAACAAGACGAACGACAAGAGCCACGACAAGGCCCGCACCGAAATCCGCGACCGCCTGACCACGCTGGCGCCACTGTTCCTGAAGAACAAGTACATGCTCGGCGACGAGTTCTCGATGCTGGACGTGGCGATCGCCCCGCTGCTGTGGCGCCTGGACCATTACGGCATCGAGCTGTCGAAGACCGCGGCCCCGCTGATGAAATACGCCGAACGCATTTTCTCGCGTCCAGCCTATATCGAAGCGCTGACCCCGTCCGAGAAAGTCATGCGCCGTTAAATCGACGCGTTGATGCAGGTGACGCGGTCCATCTCCGTCACCTGCATCGCCGATCCGGTACACGCCAGTTTCGGACGCTCGTCGAGCCAATCCAGTAGACTGGCGTGGACTAACAGTATTGCTATCCACCAGAGCCAATGTCAGACATCTCCACCAAGCCCTACCTGCTGCGCGCCATCTACGAATGGTGCACGGACAGCGGCTTCACCCCCTATCTCGCAGTCAAGGTCGATGCCGCCACAACGGTGCCGATGGAATTCGTGCGCAAGGGCGAGATCGTCCTGAACATCAGCTACGGCGCCACCTCGGGCCTGAAGATGGACAACGACGCGATCCACTTCCGCGCCCGTTTCGGCGGCGTGTCGCGCGAGCTCTACATTCCGGTGCAAAACGTGCTGGCAATCTATGCCAACGAAAACGGCCAGGGCATGGCCTTCGAGGTGGACACGACGGCCTCCGAGGCACCAGCCGCAGCCGCAGCTGATGCAGCGCCTGCCGCACCAGGACTGTCGGCGGTGCCGGACAGTCAGCAGGCGCAAGCCCCTGCCGACTCGGCGGCGTCGCCAAACGACAACGACGAACCACCCAAGAAGGGCGGACGTCCGACCTTAACACGGATCAAATAAGGTATAATCCTTGCCGTAAAGATCACGCCGGCTTAGCTCATTTGGTAGAGCAGTTGATTTGTAATCATCAGGTGGCCAGTTCGAAACCGGCAGCCGGCACCAGTAATCAAGCAAAAAGCCCAGCCACGATAGCTGGGCTTTTTTGCTTTCTATGCTCAGCTCAGCCTTGTAGAGGCTGCCAGGGAGCCCCTGTCTCTATGTGGACCAGCCCATTGCGTTCCGGCTGACGCGCGTACAGCGCCTGTGCCAGTGCGTTGAGTACGTAGTCAATCCGCATCAAGCCGCTGAGTTGCCAGCCGACGATTGCCGGGCGGAGACGTTGATGACGAAGGCGACGTAGACAATACCCTGCCTAGTCGAGACGTACGTGAAGTCGGAGACCCGCAACTAGTTCAGTCGCTGGGCCTTAAGCTGGCGGTTGATGCAGTCGAGTCGGCATGGCGCCTTCGGATCGGCCACAGTTGTACGCGCGACCTTGCCTCGCATAAGGCCACGCAGCCCGGATTTGCGCATCAGGCGCACCACTGTGCGGCGGGCCACGTCAGTTCCCTCACGCTGCAGTTGGCGCCAAACCATGTCGGCCCCGTAGACCTGCAGGTTCGCCTACCAGACCCGCTCGATGTCGACGTTCAGCACGTCGCCGCGCTGGACGCGGGCACAGCGCGGTGACAGGTTGCGTTGAGGCGCATCGTGGTGCCAGTAGCCCGACGGGCACTTTTCACAAAAAACGCCTGGAAAATTCCATTTGGAAAGTAATTGATACCAATCATCACTGGCCTCCCGGGGAAGTTTCAAAATGAAAATACTCGCCCCTGAACCACCAGGAACCGAGGCACATAAGACATGCCAACTGGTCATCGAGAAAGAACTGGCGCGGCGAATAGCCATTATTCACAATCGCGGTGGAGGCGGCACTTCGGCAAACATCAGCGTAACCCCCATATGTGCGGGACTACGTATGCGAATTCATCAGCACGGCTGGTCGCGGGGACTGGCGTTCGCTGCGCTGTTCCGTCGATTTGGGGGATACAAGAGGCCTCCAAATACGAACACTAAGTCTGAGGTGACCACGATGAAGCATATCCCAGCGCTGATTGTAGCCATTGGACTGGCGATATCGACGCCCGCCCGCGTGAATGCCGCCGCATCGCAGAAAATCGACCTGCGGCCCGATGCGCCAACATGCAGAATGCCAAAAGCAAAACTGCCAAAACTAGGCGCCGATTTCGAGAACGACATACCAACTGAGATCAAGGCCGATTTCAATGGCGATAGCTGGTGCGATTATGCACTGGGAGTACCCTATCCGCTTAACTCCAATATGAAGGGATACTACCTTAACGAACTGATGGCCTTGGGACAGGCCCACGGATGGAAGCCTGTTTTAAACAGAAAGAAAGGTTGGGAATTGTGGAAAATGGGACTGGAAGAAAACACGTGGCCGGGATTTCAAGTCGACCTGACCGATATTCGATTAGTATTTTCGAAGCGGCAGGGCCCACCGTTTGTCCTGGGGCTGTACGCGGGAGGCTCTAACGACGGGAAACGTAACATGGGCAATGACTGCTACCAGTACAGCTCCGTGTACCGCTGGGATGCTACGATTGGCGCCTTCAAGAAAAGCGACAATTCCACGCGCGATGCGGTGTTGGATTATTTTTACTCTGTGATTGAAAAGCCGTGCAACGCGCGGAAGTAGCTCAACCTTTATGAGCCATTCTTTGCTGCTCGTCGTCGTCGTTGTTTTGACGATGCCGAGGTTCGCGTACCTGCATGCGGAGCAACTGCCAGTCATTGAGCTGCGCCCCGACACTCCTCATTGCAGGATGCCAAAAGCAAAACTGCCCAAGCTCGGCGTTGATTTCGCGTACGACATACCGACAGTGATCTATGCTGATTTCAACGGCGATGGGTGGTGCGATTACGCATTGGGCGTCCCTTACCCCATCAATTCCAAGATGAATTTTTATGACCTGAACCAATTGATGGCGCTCGGACAGGCCAGCGGCTGGAAGCCAGTTTTCAACGGAAAAAAGGGCTGGGAGCTAGAGGAAAAAGGGTATGAGCACGAGACTTGGCCGAGATTCCGCGTCGATCTGACCGATATCCGTCTAGTGTTTCCGAAGCAGCACGGCGCGCCCTTTGTTTTGGGGCTGTATGCGGGATATCCTGACGAAGGGAAACGCAATCGGGGTAAGGGCTGCCACCAATACCAATCAGTACATCGCTGGGACACTGCGGTTGGCACCTTCAAGAAGAGCGACAATGCCATGCGCGATGCGGTGTTGGATTATTTTTACTCTGTGATTGAAAAGCCGTGCAACGCGCGGAAATAGCTCAACCTTGGCGGTCTCAAGAATCAACTGCATCACCAGGGTTAATGGAAAGCGTCGAGCTGTAATTGCAAGCGCGCCATATGCTCGGTAGACATCGAGCGGCGTTTTCAAGCCAAGCGTTTCGTGTGGCCGGGTGTTGAGCGAGGGAGCAATGGCGTCGAGCTCATCCTGGCAGTAGATCGACAAGTCCGAGCCCTTGGGCATGTGTTGCCGCAGCAAGCCGTTGGTGTTTTCGTTGGAGCCGCGCTGCCACGGACTGTGCGGGTCGGAAAATTAGATATCTGTACGCCAGTACGCTTGGTGAGGATTTTGTAGCCGTTCATCTCGCGGCCCTGGTCGTACGTCATTGATTTGCGCAGCGCCGCCGACTGCCGGTTGAGAACGGCAGAAAAGCTGTCGACAACCGAGCGCGTGCCGGCATTGTCGATCTTAGCCAGCGCCACGAATCGGGTCGTACGTTCGACCAGAGTACCGACCGGGGAGCGGTTGCCTTCGCCCTTGATCAGGTCGCCTTCTCGGTTGTCAACGGCGATTGAAAGCTGATACAGATTTCGTCTTCCCAGCGATTTAAAACTGATACACCGCGCTCCCCCTCATTATTCCGGCCTGTCGCTGGTGCTTCAGCCGGTAGCTTTCCCCTGCAATCGGCCGGCAGCAGTAAAATCTAGCAGAAATACGATTGAGCGACGCGTTCCAGTTTTCCCACCGTCGATGGCAGCATTGCTCGCGACTGTCATCCGGCTGACCTGACAGACGAGCGCCCCCTGCCAGCCTTCGTCACCGCGCTCACCGTTGCAGCCGGCTTCCCGTGTCGCGCAGCAGTGAGCTGTTGTTTCTTTACCTGACCGCCGGCGCCCAGGTAGGCTGCTAAAAAACTGGTAAATTTCATATACCGTTGCGAGGGATAGTGATTTTTCTGTCCCGGCCCTTTTGGCAGTGCGGCCCAGGTTCGCGCGGCTTTGGGCATGGCCGCCGCAATCTCCCCTTCCTTGATCGCTGCGATGACACCAAGGCTGTGCAGGATTTCCACCGCGATCAAATCCTGTGTCCTCGGCGAAAAATCGCACAGCCCCAGCTTGCCTCCATGATGCTCCCAGGTCGGGCGCGTGATCTGGTACATACCGGCAGCGGTGCTCTTGCCGTCGATCCCGGGTCCGGGATGCGTCGACATGTCGGTAAAACGCCATCGGTCATTGCGGCGTCCCTTAACGGCGCCGTATTTGAAGTCATAGCCGCCTCCTTCGGCTGCAGCAATCGCCTGGAGAAATGCGGCTACGTTGGGATGCAATAGATCTTCGGCGTTGCGATCGACGCGCTCCTGGCACAAGCGGGTGGACTGGTCTTCCAGATTGCTGGTTTGTTCGACCGACATGGTTCCTCCTTCGAGACAGTGAGGGAGCGCAGTGCTTGCTTGGTAAAACTGTCGCCGAAATGCCGCTCCTGGGCCCATCTTAGAAGGTGCTATCTGCAAACACTTGCGCAATTACAAAGCCGCAGGCCAAACCACGCGCATCGTGGAGATAACACAAACCGCATGCGGCCGAGCAATGCAGCTCTCAGGAAATACTTGCATGTCAACCGGTGAGAACTGTGCCAAAATTCAAGGCTCCACGATTTGTTTTGACCCTGATTTCACCCGATGCTATAGTCGGCCAACGCCGATGGTAACGTTTCCAAAATACCGAAAATAATGGCGAAGAACGGAGACACGATGTCCTTAGTACGCATCCTGGCGCCAGCCTGCGCATGGTTGTGCGCTTGCGCCCTGACGCCAGCTGCGCTCGCTGCTCCGGCACGCGCGGCGTCGATGCCTGTTGCGCCCAAGGCCGAGGTCATTCACTGGTGGACGTCGGGTGGCGAGGCCGCCGCCGTCAAGCTGGTGGCGCAAGCCTACCGCGACGCCGGCGGCATCTGGATCGATACCGCCATCGCCGGCGGCGACCAGGCGCGCTCCGTGACCATCAACCGCATCGTCGGCGGCAATCCGCCGACCGCTGCCCAGTTCAACACGTCCAAGCAGTTTCTCGACGTGATCGAAGCGGGCATGCTCAATAACGTCGACCGCGTCGCGCGCGCGCAGAACTGGGACCAGCTGATGCCCGCGCCGATCATCGATGTCATCAAGGTCGACGGCCACTACTACGCGGCGCCGCTGAACATCCACATGCAGACCTGGTTCTGGTATTCGAAGGCCGCGTTCAAGAAGGCCGGCATCGCCACGGAGCCGAGCAGCATGGCAGAACTCTTCGCCGCCTTCGACAAGCTCAAGGCGGCCGGTATCATCCCCCTCGCCCATGGCGGCCAGTCATGGCAAGAGACGGTGCTGTTCTCCGCCGTTCTCGCCAACGTGGGCGGCAAGGAGCTGTACCTGAAGGCGATGCGCGACCGCGACCAGGCAACGTTGCTCTCGCCCGCCTTTCGCCAGGTGCTGCTGACCTTCAAGCGCATGAAGGCCTACGTGGATGCCGGCGCACCGGGCCGCAACTGGAACGATGCCACTGCCATGGTCATCAGTGGCAAGGCGGGCGTGCAGGTCATGGGCGACTGGGCCAAGGGCGAATTTGCCAACGCGCGTCAGGTCGCAGGCCAGCACTATGGCTGCATGGCGGGCCTGGGCCCGAATACGCCCTACCTGCTCCAGGGCGACGTCTTCGTATTTCCGCGCACCGACGACCCTCACGCCGTCAAGGCGCAGCAGCTGTTGGCCGACGTCGTGTCGCAGCCGGAGCTGCAGCTCAGTTTCAGCAAGCTGAAAGGCTCGATCCCGATCCGCCCCGACGTCAGCACGGCCGAGCTGGACCTGTGCGCGCAAAAAGGCGTTGAGATCATGAAAGACCGCTCGCGCCATGCCGGCGTCACCGAGGTGTACCTGACCCCTGACCAGAATGGCGCGATGCAAGACGTGCTGACCACCTACTGGAACACCAATATGCCGGCCGCGAAGGCCCAGAAGAGCATCGCCAACGCGCTCAAGTACTGACATGTTCTCCCGCCCAGCCATCAAGCTCGCTCCCCACATCGCCTTGCTGCCAATGGCGCTGACGGTGCTGGTCGCCTATATCGGGGCGGCGCTGTGGACGTTCCGCACCTCGCTCACCAGTTCGCGCACCTTCCCGTCCGATAACTTCATCGGCTTTGCCCAGTACGTGCGCCTGTTCGACAACGAACGCTGGATGCTCTCGCTGAACAACCTGGCCGTGTATGGCGGGCTGTTCATCGTTGCCTGCATGGTGCTGGGCTTTTTGCTGGCCGCGTTCATCGACCAGAACATTACGGGCGAAGGTTTTCTTCGCACCGTGTTCCTGTATCCGTACGCGATGTCCTTCATCGCCACGGGATTGGTGTGGCAATGGATGCTGGCGCCCGGCGCCGGAATCGAAAGCGCTGTGCGCCAGATGGGGTTTCCCGGCTTTACCTTCGACTGGCTGGTCGACCAGGAGATGGTCATCTATACGGTCGTGATCGCCGCCGTCTGGCAGGCCTCGGGCCTGGTGATGGCGCTGATGCTGGCCGGCCTGCGTGGAGTCGATCCAGAAATCTACAAGGCGGCGCGGCTGGACGGCATTCCCGCCTGGCGCGTCTACCTGTCGATCGTGCTGCCGATGCTGGGGCCGACCATCGCCACCGTATTCCTGCTGCTGAGCACCGCCGTCGTCAAGCTCTACGACGCGGTGGTGGCAATGACCGGCGGCGGACCTGGCACGGCCAGCGAAGTGCCGGCCAAGTTCATCATGGACCACCTGTTCCTGCGCTCGAACATCGGCCTGGCCTCGGCCGGCGCCGTGACACTCCTGGTTCCGGTGCTGGCGCTGCTGGCGCCTTATGCCTACGCGCGCAGCCGAAGGAAGCGGTCTTGAGCACCAGCCTGCAGGCCCCGGCCGTGCGCCACGACGCCGTTCCGGCCGCCCGCCGCCGGCGGCTTTCGCCGGCGCGCATCGGCGTCTACGCCTTCTTGTTTACCGCCGCGTTGTACTTCTTGCTGCCGCTTTATGTCATGGTCGTCACCTCGTTCAAGTCGATGGACGAAATCCGCAGCGGCAGCGTGTTTTCGCTGCCGCTGCTGGCAACTACCGCGCCGTGGCAGACGGCATGGACCAGGGTCAGCGGCGGCTTCTGGAATTCGGTCGCGATCACGGTGCCGAGCACGATCATTCCGATCCTGCTGGGCGCAATCAACGGCTATGCGCTGTCGTTCTGGCGTCCGCGCGGCGCCAACGTGCTGTTCGGCGTGCTGCTGGCTGGCGCCTTCATACCGGTGCAGGTGATGATGTATCCGCTGGTGTGGATGATGGCGCGCGCCGGGGTGTTCGGCACCTTGCCGGCGATCGTGCTGGTCCACGTGATCTTTGGCATGCCGATCATGACGCTGCTGTTCCGGAACTACTATGCGTCGGTGCCGCAGGAGCTGTTCCAGGCGGCGCGCATCGACGGCGGCGGCTTCTGGCGCATCTTTCTGCAGGTGATGCTGCCGATGTCGCTGCCGATCATCGTGGTTGCCGCCATCATGCAAGTTACCGGCGTATGGAACGATTACATCCTCGGCCTGGTGTTCGCGGGCCGCGACAATGCGCCGATGACGGTGCAACTCAATAACGTGATCAATACCACCACCGGCACGCGCCTGTACAACGTCAACATGGCCGCGACCATGCTCACGGCCGCGGTGCCGCTGGCGATCTATTTCATCTCGGGACGCTGGTTCGTGCGCGGTATCGCCGCCGGCGCAGTAAAAGGCTAACCGCATGTCGAACGTCCACCTGCGCAAACTGTGCGTCACCCGGGGCAGCAACGCAATCATTCGCGACCTCAACCTGCAGGTCGAGCCGGGTGAATTTTTGGTGCTGCTCGGGCCGTCCGGCTGCGGCAAGTCTACCTTGTTGCACAGCATCGCCGGCCTGATCGAGCTGGCCGCCGGCTCCATCGAGATCGGCGGAGTCGATATGAGCCATGCCGACCCGAGCGAGCGCGGGATCGGCATGGTGTTCCAGTCGTATGCGCTCTACCCGACCATGACGGTCGAAAAGAACATGTCATTCGGCCTGCGCATCTCTGGCGTGCCTAAGGCCGAGATCAGGCGCCGCGTCCAGCGCACTGCCGAATTGCTGCAGCTCGAGTCCTTGCTCGAGCGCAAGCCGGCGCAACTGTCCGGGGGCCAGCGCCAGCGCGTGGCGATCGGGCGCGCGCTGGTGCGCGAAGCGGGGGTCTATCTGTTCGACGAGCCGCTGTCGAACCTCGATGCCAAGCTGCGTGCCGAGCTGCGCCGCGAGCTCAAGCTCCTGCACGCGGCGCTGGGCTCGACCATGATCTACGTGACCCATGACCAGGCCGAGGCGATGACGCTGGCGACCCGCATCGTGGTCATGCAGGGCGGCCAGATCCAGCAGATCGGCACGCCGTGCGAAGTGTACCAGCGCCCGGCCAACCGCTTCGTGGCCGGCTTCCTCGGTTCGCCATCGATGAATTTCGTCGACGGCCAGCTCGGCGCCGGACGCTTCCAGGCTGCTACGCTGGCGCTCGCACTGCCCTTCCACCACGCTGCGCCGGACGGCGCGGTGACGCTGGCGGTGCGCCCCGAAGACATCCAGATTGCCGACGACGGCCCCTTGCAGGCATCGGTAACGCTGGTCGAACCGATGGGAAACCATCAGGTGGTGTGGCTCGACTGCAGTGGACAAGCCTTGTCGGCCATCGTGCACGATCCACGCCCGCTGGCAAGCGGGCAAGCGGTGCGATTTTCGATCGACGCCGCCCGCGTGTCGCTGTTCGACCCGCGCACCGGAACGCGCCTGTGAAGACCGCTGCCAGTCCAGGCTGAATACAGTATGCTTCAGTGTTTTTCGAATAACCCAGTGAGCAAGGATCGTCAGTGGCAACCATCAAGGACGTAGCGCGTCTGGCCGGAGTAGGCCTGGGCACCGCCTCGCGCGTGGTCAGCGGCAAGGGCTCGGTTTCCCCGGCCACGCTCGAGCGCGTGCGCAAGGCGATCGACGAACTCGGGTTTCGCCCGTCGCATGCGGCGCGCGCCCTGCTCTCGGGCACCAGCCGCATGATTGGCGTGTACATCCCGGTCTTGAGCGGCACCTTTTATACCCCGATCCTGCAGATCATCGATACCGAGCTGCGCGCCGCCGGCCTGCACATGGTGGTCGCCTTCGGCGTGGGCCTGGGCGACGCGCGCCGCCAGGCGATGGAAGGCATCGAATTCTTGATCGAACGGGGCTGTGATGGCTTGATCATGATGACCAGCGCCCTGACCGATGCCGACCTGGCCACGCTCGGCGCCAGGCAGCGCCTGCTGGTAGCACTGAACCATGCGTTCGAGAGTATCCCCGAGCAGTGCTTCACGGTCGACCACGTGCTGGGCGGGCGGATGGCGGCGCGCGCCCTGCTCGAGCACCGGCACCGCGACATCGCCGTGATTGGCGGCCCGGCCGCGCTGGCCGATAACCTGGCCCGCATCAAAGGCTTCATGGATGAACTCGCACGCGAAGGCGTCGACACCGGCAAGCTGTGGGTGGCTGAAAGCGACTTTTCCCCCGCGGGGGGCTGGGCCGCGGCCAAAGAGCTGGTCGAATCCGGCCGCAACTGCACCGCCCTGTTCTGCGCCAACGACGAGATGGCGGTGGGCGCGCTGTCATATTTCCAGGAGGCCGGCATCAGTGTGCCGCGCGACCTGTCCGTGATCGGCTACGACGACACGCCAAGCGCCGAATTTGCCGCGCCGCGCCTGACGTCGGTGCACATGCCGTGGCGCGAAATGACGCTCAACGGCGTCAATGCCCTGCTCAACCGCTGCTATGACCTGCAGCGCCCGGTCGCGCGCAGCTTCCCGGTCAGCGTCACCGAGCGTGCCTCGCTGGCCACGCTGGCGGGCGCCAAAACAAAGAAAAAATAGCGTGTTTCGCTCCTGGGCCGCCAGTCGGTCCTTTTTTTCGATTGCAATTGGAAAGCTTTCCAAATATCCTTGGCATGACGACTCAATCTTATAACCCGATCATGACAACAGCCGCCAGTCCCGAGCCGAGCGCCCCAGTGCGCAGCGATTTTGCTTCCGACTTCTTGTGGGGCTGTGCCACGTCGTCTTACCAGATCGAAGGCGCCGCGCGCGAAGACGGCCGGGTCGAATCGATCTGGGACCGCTTTGCCGCGACCCCGGGCAAGGTCAAGGATGGCTCGTCTGGCGCCATCGCCTGCGACCACTATCACCGCTGGCCGCAAGACCTCGATATCGGACGCGACATGGGACTCAATGCCTATCGCTTCTCGATCGCCTGGCCGCGCATCTTTACAGGCCCCGGCGGCCAGCCAAACCAGAAAGGGCTGGATTTCTATTCGCGCCTGGTCGATGGCATGCTCGAACGCGGCCTGCAGCCCTGGGCGACCCTGTATCACTGGGACTTGCCGCAATCGCTGCAGGACCAGGGGGGCTGGAACAACCGTGCCACGGTCGATGCCTACCTGGCCTTCGTCGACGCCATGACGCGCTGCCTGGGCGACCGGGTGCAGCATTGGATCACCCACAACGAACCCTGGTGTACCGCGATTATCGGTAATTTCGAAGGCTGGCATGCGCCGGGCCTGACCGACTTCAAGACTGCGCTCCAGGTAGCCCACCACGTGCTGCTCTCGCACGGCAAGGCGGTGCCGCTGATCCGCGCGAACGTCGCCGATGCCCAGGTCGGCATTGCGCTGAGCCTGCATCCGGTGCACGCTGCCAGCGCAATGCCGGAAGACCTCGCCGCAGCCGCGCGCCACGACGGCCTGCGCTACCGCTGGTTCCTCGATCCGCTGTATGGCCGCGGCTATCCGCAGGCAACGCTCGAGGCGATCGGGGATGCCGCACCGGTGGTGTTGCCGGGTGACCTCGATGCCATCGCCGCGCCCACTGATTTTCTCGGTGTGAATTACTACTTTCCCGAGACGGTCCAGGACGATCCTGGCCACGCGCCGCTGTCGGCGCGCGTGCTGCCGCCCGCCCCTGGCACCGACACCACCTTCATGGGCTGGGAAGTGGCGCCGCAGGGCCTGACCGAACTGCTGCTGCGTATCGAACAGGATTACCATCCAGGCCCGATGTACATCACGGAAAACGGCTCCTGCTATGCCGACCAAATCAATGCCGATGGCGAAGTCGACGATGTCGAGCGCCGCCGCTACCTGATGCGCCACCTGCAGGCGCTGGCAACCGCGATCCGCGCAGGCGCGCCGGTGAAGGGCTATTTTGCCTGGAGCCTGCTCGACAACTTCGAATGGGCCGAAGGCTATCTGAAGCGCTTCGGGCTCACGCATATCGACTACGCCACCCAGCAACGGCGCCTGAAAAGCAGCGGCAAGTGGTACCGCGGCTTCTTGCGCGGCGAGTAACCCTCTTCCATCCAACAACAACGAGACAGCTTATGACACCCATGCTTCGCAATCCAGCCATGGCGCTTGCCATCGCCCTGGCCCTGCCTGCCGCCGCCAGCGCCGCTCCCCTGGCCGACTGGCCACGGGTCACCAGCGCCATTGGCAAGGATGCTGCGCTGGAACAGCGCGTCCGGGAAATCGTCAGCCAGATGACGCTGGCGCAGAAAGTCGGGCAGATGACCCAGCCCGAGATCAAGAGCGCCTCGCCGGAAGACGTGAAGCGCTACTACCTCGGCTCGGTGCTCAATGGCGGCGGCAGCTGGCCGAACGGAAACAAGCATGCCAAGGCAGCCGAGTGGCTGGCATTGGCGCAGCGCTACCACGAGGCCTCGATGGCCACCGACATGGCCATCAAGGTGCCGGTCATCTGGGGCACCGATGCGGTCCATGGTCACAACAACGTGTTCGGCGCCACCCTGTTCCCGCATAACATCGGCTTGGGCGCGGCGCGCAATCCCCAGTTGCTCGAGGAAATCGGCGCAGCCACCGCCAAGGCCACGCGTGCCAGCGGCATCGCCTGGGTATTCGGCCCGACGCTGGCAGTGGTGCGCGACGACCGCTGGGGACGCACCTACGAGAGCTATTCGGAAAACCCTGAAATAGTCAAGAGCTACGCCGGCGCCTATGTGCGCGGCATGCAGGGCATGCTCAAGGATGACGCCAATACCATCGCCACCGCCAAGCATTTCATCGGCGACGGCGGCACCGAGTTCGGCAAGGACCGCGGCGTGAACAAGTCGAGCAAGTCGCAGATGATCAACATCCATGGCGCTGGCTATTACCCGGCGCTTGCCGCCGGCGCGCAGACGGTCATGTCGTCGTTCAATTCGTGGAACGATGTCGCCGGCGGCACCAACTACGGCAAGATGCACGGCAACCGCACCATGCTCACCGACGTGCTGAAAACGAAAATGGGCTTCGACGGGTTTGTCGTCACCGACTGGAACGGCCATGGCGAAGTGCCGGGCTGCAGCAACGACAGCTGCCCGGCAGCGATCAATGCCGGCAATGACATGATCATGGTGCCGGACGACTGGAAGGCCTTCATCGCCAACACCATCAAACAGGTGGAAAGCGGCGCCATTCCGATGGCACGCATCGACGACGCGGTCAGCCGCATCATCCGCGTCAAGCTGCGCGCCGGCCTGTTCGACAAGAGCCCGGCCCAGAACGCCTACGCCGGTAAGGACGAAGCCATGCAGCCGCGCGCGCTGGCCCGGCGCGCGGTGCGCGAATCGCTGGTGCTGCTCAAGAACGACAGCCCGGTACTGCCCATCTCGCGCGGCAAGAAAATCCTGGTGGTCGGCAAGAGCGCGGACGACCTGTCGAACCAGAGCGGCGGCTGGTCGATCACCTGGCAAGGCACTGCCAACACCAATGCCGACTTCCCCAATGGCGACACGGTGCTGGCCGGCCTGCGCGAGGCAGCCGGCAAGGACAACGTCCACTTCAGCATCGACGCCAAGGATGTCGACGTGTCGAAGTTCGACGTGGTCGTGGCCGTGATCGGCGAGCGTCCCTACGCCGAAGGCGACGGCGACATCGGGCCCAACGGTACCCTGCGCCACAGCGGCCGCCACCCGGAAGACCTGGCCACCCTGCAGGCGGTCGCCGGCAAGGGCAAGCCAGTCGTGACGGTGTTCGTGGCGGGCCGTCCGCTGTACGTCAATGATTTGCTCAACCTGTCGGATGTCTTCGTGGCGGCCTGGCTGCCGGGCACCGAGGGCAAGGGCGTCTCCGACCTGCTCGTCGCCGGTTCGCAGCCCGTCGATTTCACCGGCAAGCTGCCGTTCTCGTGGCCAAAGTCGGCGTGCCAGACCAACCTGAACGTCGGCGACAAGCACTATGCGCCGCTGTTCGCCTGGGGCTACGGATTGAGCGCGGCGACCCGTTCGACGGTCGGCCAGCTCGATGCCAGCTATCCGGCCGGCGGCTGCGGTGTGAGCAATACCTTCCCCGTGTTCAGCCAGGCCGACCGCGCCAGCTTCCCGATGGCGATCCGCAGCGGTGAGCAGCAACTGGTACTGGGCGCCGACCTCAACACGAGCTTCAGCCTGCCAGGCGTGACGGTGCAAACTTCGCAGGTGAACACCCAGCAGGATGCCAAGCTCATTACCTGGTCGGCGCCCGCCACCGTCGAAACCCGCGGTGCGCGCCCCATGGTACTGCCGCCAGCGGCCGCCAAGCGCGCCGCACTGCGCTTCGACACCATCGTCTCGCAAGCCCCGGCCGGCAAGGTTTCGATGAGCATGGGCGCCGGCACGCTCGACACCACTGCGCTGTTCAAGCGCCTGGCCGGCAAGGGCAAGCAGACCGTCAAGATTCCCCTGATCTGCTTCCAGGCCAAGGGAACCGACCTGAAAAAAGTCGACACGCCGTTCAGCATCACCAGCCAGGCCGGCTTTGCCGCCGCGTTTACCGGCATCGAGATCGCCGGTGGGGCGGCAGCCGACGCCGATGCGGTGCGTTGCAAGGAATTGCGATGAACGGCGAACTGCGCCTGCTGGCCGATATCGGCGGCACCAATGCGCGCTTTGCGCTAGAAGCGCCGGACGGCACGTTTGCCGACATCGAGGTGCTGGCCTGCGCCGACTTTGCAACGCTGGACGAAGCAATGCGCACCTACCTTGGCCAGGCGGCGCAGCGTGGGCTGGCCACGGCCAGCCTGCGTCACGCCGCGATCGCGATTGCCAATCCGGTCGAGGAAGACCGCGTGAGCATGACCAATCACCACTGGAGCTTCTCGATCGAGGCCTTGCGCCAGCAGCAGGGCTTGACCACGCTGCTGGTGGTGAACGACTTCGCGGCGCTGGCGATGTCGCTGCCGCACCTGGCGGCAGATGGCCGCGAACGCATCGGCGGCGGGGTCGAGCTGACCGAGCGTCCGATCGGGCTGATCGGCCCGGGAACCGGCCTTGGCGTCTCGGGCGTGATACCGGCCGGCGGCAAGCGCTGGATCGCGCTGGCGAGCGAAGGCGGCCATGTCAGCTTTGCCCCGGCCAATAAAGAAGAAGTCAGGATCCTGGAAGCGCTGTGGAGCGAATTTGGCCACGTCTCGGCCGAGCGCCTGCTCTCGGGCATGGGACTGGAGCTGATCCATCGGGTGCTCGCCGGCCAGCGGCGCGAGGCCGCCGCCATTACCGGCGCGGCGCTCGATGGCAGCTGCGCCGACTGCCGCCGCACGGTCGATACGTTCTGCGCCATTCTGGGCAGCGTGGCCGGCAACGTGGCGCTGACGCTGGGCGCGACCGGTGGCATGTACATCGGTGGCGGCATCGTGCCGCGCCTGGGAGCGCTGTTTACCGGCTCCAGCTTCCGCGCGCGCTTCGAAGACAAGGGACGCCTGAGCCCTTACCTTGCGCGCATCCCGACTTACCTCATTACCGAGCAGTATCCGGCCTTGCGCGGCGTGTCCGCCATGCTGCCGGAGCGTGCCGCGACCCTGCCATAACAACGGAGACACCATGCAAAACGCAGCACCCAAGTTACCCGAGGCGCCGGCCATGGCCGGCCACAACGAACACAACCCGCACACGGGCGCGCTCGTGATCGTCACCATCCTGTTCTTCATGTGGGGCCTGCTGACCTCGCTCAACGATGTCTTGATTCCCCACCTGAAGTCGATCTACACCCTCACCTACCTGGAGGCGATGCTGGTGCAGTTCTGCTTCTTTGGCGCCTATTTCGTCGTATCGCTCCCGGCCGGCGCCCTGATCAGGAAGATCGGCTACCAGAACGGCGCGGTTACCGGCCTGAGTATCGCGGCGATCGGCTGCGCGCTGTTCTACCCGGCCTCGCAAGGCGGCTACGGATTATTCCTGTTCGCCTTATTCGTGCTTGCCAGCGGCATCACGATCCTGCAGGTGGCGGCCAATCCCTTCGTCACCGTGCTGGGACCGCCGAGCACGGCATCGAGCCGCCTGACGCTGACCCAGGCCTTCAATTCGCTCGGCACCACGGTGGCGCCGGCGCTGGGCGGCATCCTGATCCTGTCGACGGTGGCGCTCGGCGCCGACCAGCTGGCGGCCATGTCGGCAACCGAACAGGCGGCCTACAAGGCGCAGGAAGCGGCGACCGTGCAAGGTCCTTACCTCGGTCTGGCGGCGGCGCTGGCAATCCTGGCGGTGCTGTTCGCGCTGGCCAAGCTGCCCAAGGTCAGCCACGCGGACGATGGCCAGCCGGCCGTCGACGGCAAGGGCGGCGCGATGGCGTATCGCCACCTGGTGCTGGGCGCCGTGGCGATCTTCCTGTATGTAGGCGCGGAGGTAAGCATCGGCAGCTTCTTGATCAACTTCCTGGGCGAGGGGAATATCGCAGGCCTGAGTCATGCCGACGCGGCGCAATATGTCAGCCTGTACTGGGGCGGCGCGCTGGTCGGCCGCTTCATCGGCTTTGCCGTCATGCGCTATGTCAGCCCGGGCAAGATCCTGGCCCTGAATGCGCTCGGCTCGATCCTGTTGGTGCTGGTGGCGACCTTCGGTGACGGCATGCTGGCGATGTGGGCGCTGCTGGCGGTCGGCCTGTGCAATTCGATCATGTTCCCGACCATCTTCAGCATGGCGCTGCATGGCCTTGGAAAATTCACCGGCCAGGGCTCGGGCATCCTGTGCATGGCAATCGTCGGCGGCGCCATCGTCCCGTTCGTGCAGGGCATGTTCGCCGATACCATCGGCCTGCAAACGTCCTTCCTGGTGCCGGCGGCGTGCTACCTGTTCATCCTGTACTTCGGCGTGAAGTACGTGAACCTGCATCGGGAGCCAGTGGCAAGCGCGTGATTTTTTGCCAGTTGTAAAAAAAAATGCCCACGATCGCGTGGGCATTTTTTTGGTCGGGAGGTTTATTTCGGCACGCCGCAATAGCGCTCGACATACGCCTGGTGCGCGGGCAGCCCCGCCACCGTCTTGTCGATTTGTCCCTTGATCGCACCCAGGAAATGCGACAACTCGGCGTCGCCCATCAGGTCGGCCGTCTGGTGGTGGCGCAGCGGCATGATGCCCTGCCCCAGCATCACCTGGATCCACGAGTTCTCGGCGAACAGTTCGTTGGGGACGCGGAACACGCGGCCGGTCTCTCGGAACAAATCGATGCGGTGCTGCAGCGAAGCTGGCACCTGCATGTCGCGCGCTGCCTGCCAATAGGGTTCGACCCGGTTGTTGACCTTGTAGTGCAGGATGATGAAGTCGCGGATATGCTCGACCTCGTGCGACGACTGCGCGTTGAATTCGTCGACATCGGCTTGCACGATGCCGTCGGTCGGGAACATCTGCATCAGGCGGATGATGCTGCGCTGGATCAGGTGGATGCTGGTCGATTCGATCGGCTCGAGGAAGCCGCTCGACAGGCCCACTGCCACGCAGTTGCCCTTCCAGACCTGGGTGCGCTGGCCCGGCGTGAACTTGATCACGCGCGGCTTCATGAGCGGCTCGCCGGCGATATTTCCCATCAGCGCCGCAAGCGCCTGGTCTTGCTCGACATGGCGGCTCGAGAACACGATGCCGTTGCCGACACGGTGCTGCAACGGGATGCGCCACTGCCAGCCGAAGGGATGCGCGATTGAACGGGTCAGCGGCACCGCATCACCCACCGAAGCGGTTTGCAGTGCGGCGGCGCTGTCGTTGAACAACCATTGCGACCAGTCCTGGTAAGCTACCTTCAGCGCCTGGCCGATCAGCAGTGCGCGAAAACCGGTGCAGTCGATGAACAGGTCGCCTTCGATGTCGACCCCGGAATCGAGCGTGATCGAGCGAATCTGGCCAGTGAGCGCGCTGGTGGTGACGTCGACGATCTTGCCTTCGATGCGCTGCACGCCAAAGCGTTCGCTGAACTTGCGCAGGTAGCGCGCATAGGCGCTGGCGTCGAGATGGTAGGCATAGTTCATGCCGTTGTGCGGCAAGTGGGCGAACTTGTTTTGCTGCGAGGCGCGCAGTTCCAGGCAGTAGTCGCCATAGTCACTGGCCAGGCCGCGTTCGCGGCCCTTGTGCCAGAAGTGCTGGAACCCGGCAGTCCAGTGATCGGTGCCGGTCAGGCCGAACGAGTGAATGTAGTCCTGGTTAACGTCGCGCCAGTTTTCGAAGCTGATGCCAAGCTTGAAGGTGGCTTTGGTCTCGGCCATGAACTCCTGCTCGTTAATCTCGAGCAGGTTATGGAAGTTCAGCAGGGTCGGGATGGTGGCTTCGCCGACACCCACGGTCCCGATCTCGTCGGATTCGACCAGCCGGATGTCGAGTTGTTTGCCCAGCACCTTGGAAATGCAGGCCGCAGCCATCCAGCCGGCGGTGCCGCCGCCCGCAATGACCACCCGGCGTACCGGTTTTTTCATGTCGTTCAAGCCCTTGTCCACGTGGTGACTCCTCAGCGGTTCATGCGTTTTAATAGTTGGGCGCGGATGCCGCGCACGGCATCCGCGTCGAGCGGGCCCAGGATATGACGGGCGCCTTCGGGAATGTGGGCCGAGGTCGACTCGTCCGCCTCGAAGACGTAGTGGCGGAACAGCTCCTGCCAGGCCCCGCGCTGCGCAGGCGGCAAGTCGCGTACCGTCATGAGCGCGTGCATCAGGGCGTTGAGCGGGGTGTCCATGTAAGCGGGGGAACGACGCCACCAGTAGTTGACCAGCACATTGAAGCTGTCCAGGGCCTGCACGTGGTGCCACCACATGCTGGGAATGAACAAGGCATCGCCCGGTTCGAGATCGGCGCTGAGCGCTTGCTCCATCGCCTGCGCGAAGCGCGGGAAGCGCACCAGGTCGGGCGCGAGAAAGTCGACCAGGCTGATGGCCTGCCCGGCCGGCGTGAAGTCGAGCGGACCAACGTAGAGGTTCTCGAGCTGCTGCGGTGGAAACAAGGTAAAGCGGCGGCGTCCGGCGGCGATGCAGGCCAGGTTGTCGGGCAGGTCGAAATGGGCGGCAATGCGGGTGCGGTTGCCGATCCAGATGCTGGCCAGGGCGTCGCGCCCTGCCAGGTCAACGTCGTTCTCGGAACGAAAGCCCGGCAATGCCGTATCGATCGTGGTCGAGCCGACATAGATGGCAGGCGCCTGGGCGTTATCGCGATGGCGTGCCAGCTCGTCGAGTACCTGGTCCAGCCGCAACCGCGCCAGCGCAAAATTGAAGCCACTCAGATCGTCGTTATAGAAAAAACGTCCGCCGATTTCGGGGGTACCGTGCATGGCCGTGACGGTCGCGTCGCGGTAGAAGCGGCGCAGGTAAGCGTCGGCCGCGCCGGCCGAGTCGCGCGCCGCCGCCACCATCGGCCACGCCGCAACCAGGCCGCGCAATACCAGCGGTTCGTTCGACTCCAGGATGCCGGGCCCGAGCTCGCGCGGGTCGAGCCCGGCGATCTCGCGAATGGGCCGGGCGGGCGGCAATCTAGCCGTGGGCAGCATTGCGTGCGTTCTTGCGCTCGATCAGCGCCCGGAAGTTCGACAGCGAGGCCAGCTGGAAGAAAATCGCCGCCAGGTAGCCCTGCTGGTGCAAGCCATCCAATGCGGCGGCGTCGAGCTTGTTCAGGTTTTCTTCGTGGATCGTATAAAAGCCTGTCATGCGGTGTTGCGAGCCGTCGTCGAGCTGCACGTCGAGTGCGAACGATTCGAGCAGCTCGTGCTTGACCAGCGCCTCGATGAAGCCAGCATTCGACGCCATTCCCTGATGCACGGTCAGCAGCATCGAATTGACGTGCTCCAGATAAGGCGTCATGCCACCGTGCTCGAGGAACAGCGGCTCGCCTTCGGTCTTGCTGATGCGCGGGCTGTCGAGGTCGATGTGAATCATCAGTTCTTCGCCGTGCGTGCCGATCAGGAAAGGCAGGCGCTCGACCAGCAGCGGGATCGTGGTGGCATCCCAGCCGCTATCGGTCAGAAACAGGTTTTCGTCGTTCTCGAAGCCGAACAGCGCCACCGGCTCGAACGGCTGGTCTTCGGCGACCTTGCTGAAGACGATCGGGTAATGCGCTTGCAGCAAGCGAAATTCGCCCGCAAAGGTCGGCACATAGGGATGGCTGTCGCCCAGGCCCTGGCCATGGCGGGTGATCACGCGCAGGTCTTTGTGTTCGATGTTATTGAGCAGTACAGGCTTGGCCATTTCGGTGTCTCTTTATCGTTTGTCGTTTATCGTTTATCGTTTATCGGTCATGCCGGTGCAATCCATGGCGCACGATGTGCGCGATGAGCGCGCGGTTGTCGGGCAATGCCGGCAGCATCTTGCGGGTAAGGTCGGCAGCCTGGCGGAAGAAGCCGTCCGCCAGTTCGCCATTGTCTTCGCCAACGCGCTGGCGCCGGGCCAATCCAGACTCGGATTGGTAGCCCATCCCATACAAAATATACTGGTAACTCGCTGCCGGGAATACTTCCTGGATGCGATCGAAGTCGTAGCGCGATGGCGGACGGTGCCTCCATAGGGCCAGCAGGTCTTGCAGGCGGTCGGGAATGGTCCCGGCGCGACGGTTGTCGCGCCAGTAGCCGGCCGGGTCTTCGCCGCCGTCGCGACAACTCAGTACATAGTGCAGCTTGAGGAAATCGATTACCCGCTCCCAGCGATAGGTGAAGGTAGCGTTAAAGCGCGCCGCGCAAGTGTCCATCTGCGCCCGCGTGACCGGCATCTCGTCGGCCAGCATGGCGGCCGAGAGCTCGACCAGTGCCAGCGCCGAGGCTTCGAGCGGCTCGATGAAGCCGGCCGATAGCCCGATGGCGACGCAGTTGCGGTGCCAGAATTTTTCGCGGTAGCCGGGTTGAAAGGCGAGCTTGCGCGGCGCAGGAATGTCTTCGGGTCCGCCAGTGGCGCGGATATAGGCGCGCAGCGCGGTGTCGGCCTGCTGGTCATCCATGTGCGCGCTCGAGTAGACATGGCCAATGCCGCGCCGGGTCGGCAGGCCGATGTCCCAGATCCAGCCGGCGGCCTGAGCGGTGGAACTGGTCTGCGATGCAATCGCGTCGTCTTCGCGCGCATAGGGCACCTGTACTGCCAGCGCGCTGTCGTTGAACAGAATGCCGCGCTGCGACAGGAACGGAATACCGTAGTGCTTTCCGAGCAGCAGCGACTGCATGCCGGTGCAATCGACGAACAAATCGCCCGCCAGATCGCCTTGCGCTTTCGTGTGCAGGGCGGCGATGTCGCCATTGTCTTTGGAGCGGATGCCGGTCACGTGGTCCGGCACGTAATGCACGCCGAGTTTTTCGACACAGTGCCGCTTCAGGAAAAGACCGAACTTGCCAGCATCGAGGTGGTAGCCGTAGTTGGCCACTGCGGCGAATTCGGGCGTGCTTGCCTGCTTGGGCGCGCGGCCATGCACGCACAGGTGCGGCTGGTAGCTGGTCAGGTCGGCGAACGGCACACTGCGGTGGTGCTCGAGCCAGCGCCCGGCCAGGTCGGCGTCGCCATACCCCTGGGGTAGTACAAAAGGGTGAAAGTAATAGTCGTCAGGCGCGCCGGTTACCCAGCGGTTGAAGCGCGAGCCCTGCTTGAAGGCGGCGTCGCATTCGCGGAAAAAATCAGTTTCGGACAGTCCGGCCGAGCGCAGCGTGTCGCGCATGGTGGGCCAGGTACCTTCGCCAACGCCGATCGTCGGCACGTCGGGCGATTCGATCAGGGAGACACGCACGCCGCCCTGCTCTGCCGCTTTGAAGCTGGACGCCAGCACGGCGGCCGTCAGCCAGCCGGCCGAGCCCCCGCCAACGATCACGACATGCCGAATGGTGGTGGTCACCATGAGTAATTCCAGAAAAGATGCGAGGCAAGTCTAACCTGAAAAGACCGCGGCAGGGCCGCGGTCTTTGGGTGCGTCAGGTTCCGCTGGTGCGGAAACGGCCGGGTTAGAACTTGTAGCGTGCGGCCAGCATGTAGCGCGGACCGGACTGCTCAACGTACAGCACGTTGCGGTCGGTACGGCCGTGGATGCGCTTGATCTCGTCGGTCAGGTTGATGCCTTCGAACTGGATGCTCAGGTTCTTGTTGATGTTATAGCCGATGCTCAAATCGAGCTGGCCATACGCTTCGACATAGTTCGGGTTCGGGCCCGATCCGTCGAAGGTCGATGCCAGGAACTTGTCGCGCCAGTTGTAGGCCGCGCGCACATTCCAGGTATCGTTCTCGAAGATACCGACCAGGTTGGCCGAATCGCTCAAGCCCACCAGCGCGAACTGTTCACCGATGCTGCCATTGTCAAATGCCAGGTCCGAATCCACCTTGGTGTAGTTGGCCGAGACACCGAAGCCGCTGCCGCCGAACATGTGCTGGACGTTGAACTCGAGACCACGCAGGCGCGCCTGCTTCTGGTTCGAATAGCTCGTGATCTGGAAATTCGCGATCGGATCGTTGCCCTGGCCGGTAATCACGCCGGTGGCATTGCCGCTCGCATCATCGGTACCACGCACCACGCCAGGCTGGCCGCTGAAATTACGGAAGATGTAATTGCGGATGCAGGTCGTGTCGGCCGTCGGGCAGCCATTGGCCAGCGCTGCATTCCAGTAGGCGCCGCCCACCGGGGTGCGCAGACCGAAGGGCTGGGCGATGACTTGCGACTGGCCAGCGTAGTTCTCGAGGCTCTTGCGGAAGTGGCCGAGCGAGACAAAGCTCGACTTCGCGTAATACCACTCATAGGCCAGGTCGAAGTTCTTCGACTTGACCGGCAGCAGGCCCGGATTGCCCTGGCGTCCGGTGCCGCCCTGGACCCGTGCCAGGGTATCGAGCACCTGGCCGCCGGTGAGCTGGTCGTAACGTGGACGGCCAATCGTTTCGCCGTAGCTGAAGCGACCCTTCATGTCGTCGCGCAGCTCGATGTCGGCGTCGAAACTCGGCAGCACGTGGTGGTACTTGCCGGTCAGGGTGGTGAAGTTCGGTGCACCGAAGACCACCGGGAATTCATTCTGCGACACCCAGGTGATCGCGGTGGCGGTCGGCACCAGCGCGGTCGAGGTCACGTCGGTCTTCTCGTAGCGTACGCCAATCGAGGTGTGGATCGGCAGCGCCGTATCCCAGTCGGTGTTGAACTGCACGTACAGGCTCTTCGATTTCTCGGTGGTGCGCTGGTCGGTGTCGTAGGTGGTTTTCGGCAGGTACAGGTCTGGGCGTCCGGATGCCTTGGCGGCAGCCTGGCGCACCTGGTCGAAGTCGAAGGTGTTGAAGGTATTGAACAGGGCCGGATTGCTGCTGCCATCGATGTTGTTGAAGTACTGGCGCAGGCTCTCCTGGTGGAACAGGCTTGCCGGGTAATCCGACGGCACGGTGGCGCCACCCCAGGTATCGCGCTGCTGCACCGAGAAGGCCGAACGGTTCTTCACGTCGGTCGCTGCCAGGCCGAACTTGAGCTCGGACGCTTCCAGCACTTTCCAGCTAGCGTGCGTCTGCACCTGGTCGATTTCGCTCTTGACATAACCGTTTTCGAACACCGAACCGGTAACTTGCTGCGGTGCCCGGGCGAAGTCCGCGCCGGCGATGCTCAGTACCGGGAAGTCTTTCGTAAAATCGACGCCGGTGTCGCCGCGGCTGAAGCTGGCGGTACCGATGGTGTTGTTCGAGCCGAACGGGCTGTCCGGCAGCGATTCGGCGCTCGATGTGTGGACATCGAGCTCGAGGCGGATGTCGCTATTGACGCGCCAGGCAGTATTGAAGCCGAGCGATTTGTTCTGGGTCTTGGTGGCGAAATCGGCGGCACCCATCGCGATGTCGCTGTTGCCGGCAGGGATAAGTTCCTTGTACGTCAGCGGGCCAGCGATCGGACCGTCGGTCCAGCTGCTGGTCGACGGTCCGAAATTGAACCAGGCCGAGATGTCGTTGCGACGGGTCTGGATCTTGTTTTCCGAATACGTGTAATCAAGGGTCGTGGTCAGCTCCTTGACCGGCGCAAACTGAAACACCAGCTGGCCGTTGGTACGCTGGCGCTGCACGCCACTCATGTTGTAGTTCAGGTTTTGCGGCACCTGGTACAGGTCGCTGCCCATCGGACGGTTGGTAGCGCCGGTCTGCGGGATCGTGCCCCAGTTGTTTTCGTCGCCGCGGAACGGGCCGCGCCAGCCATTCGATACGGCCGCCTGGTTGTAGCCGAGGTTGCGCTCCTGGTAGCTGCCGGTCAGGGCGATACCGAACCGGCCGTCGGCCGAGGTGTTGCTGTAGAGGCCAGAAATTTCAGGAGTGATCTTGTCGCCGCGCTGGACATCTGCCGGCAGGTTCTGGGCCGACTTGTCGTATACGCCCTTGACGCCAACGGTGGCCTGCAGGCCCGGACGCGACAATGGACGCGCCGTGATCACGTTGATGGTCGCACCAATGCCGCCGGTTGGGGTTTCGGCACGCGACGACTTGTACACCTGCAGCTGCGATACGCCTTCCGAGGCGATGTTGGCAAAGTCGTAGCTGCGACCTGGGCGGTCGCCCAGGTTCGAGGCCGGCATCTGGCGGCCATTGAGCAGCACCAGGTTGAAGTCGGGGCCGACGCCGCGCACGGTGACTTTCGAGCCTTCGCCAATGGAGCGGTCGATCGACACGCCGCTGATGCGCTGCAGCGATTCGGCCAGGTTAGTATCCGGGAATTTGCCGATGTCTTCAGCAACGATACCGTCGACGAAACCGGTCGCGTTGCGCTTGAGATTGAGCGACGAAGCCAGGCTGGCGCGCAGGCCAGTGACGACAACGGTCTGGACGCCAGCCGGCGAGGAGGGGGTGGTGGCTTCCTGGGCAGTGGACGCCGTTGCCGGGACGGTGGTCTCAGCCGTGCCTGGGTTAGCGGCGACTTCCTGGGCCATGGCCGGCATGAATGCTGCGCACGCGCCGGCTACTGCCAGGCTCATTAAAGTTTGTTTCGCCTTGGGGTAATGCATGGTGCTCTCCTGTTTTTTTAAATTTAACCGTCACCCGATCCAACGGTATCTCCACGTCCAGTTGCCGGCTCACCATGGCTGCACTACCGGCCTCATGCTGTCGTCCCTGGTTCCCTGCATCGCCTTCTCAACTCGCCGGCTAGTGCCTGCCTGGCGGATCAGGGGTGACGCGCACTGCTCGCTTACCGGTCACGGCTCAGGCTTGCATCGACAAAGCCATCCCGATTCCAGCAATTCTTGCGGTTTCATGGAAACGTTTCCATGTTAATGCTCTGAATAGTAGGGTTAGGTAAAAAAATTGTCAACGAAATGTTCCTGCCGGGGATGGGATCGACTGCGGCGGATTTGCAACACCGAAGGAGGGGCGCGAACGCAGTCGCGTTCGGTACAGGGGAAGTAACTGAAGGCTAGCGATCTGCTGATCGCTGGGCAACGAGCCTAAACGCTGAGCAAGGATGCAAAACAGGACGGTTTCCGGCCCGGCCGTTGGTGGCCCGGGCTTGCGTTGCGCTGCACTACTGACGACGTGCTTCCTTGCTTACCATGGCGCTGTGGACCTCTTTGACTCCGGGCACTTCACGCGCAATTTGCGCTGCCCGTGCTGCGCTTTCCGACGACTCGACAAAGCCGCTGAGCTGCACCGTTCCTTTAAAGGTATCGACCTGCACTTCGGTGGCCTTGACCTCGCGATCGGCGGCCAAGGCGGCTTTGACCCGGCCAGTAATGACGGCGTCGTCGATGTATTCTCCGGTGCCCTGGCGCGTGCTGGTCGGCGCGCATGCGGTGAGCGCCGCAAACAACAGGCCGGCGAGAATGAGATAAAGACGGTAAGAAAGGTTCATGAGGGGCTCCCGAGAGGTTGCAGACCAAGCCATTGTCTCGGTCGCCGCTTGGCGACGTTTGATGCTGAGCAAACGAGCAAGTGGAGACTTTTTAGCCTGGCTTGGTCGCTACCATGACGGCAGGTGTGCCCTGTTGCACCGGTGCCGGCGGCGTCAGCGCAAAGTTGCGGCGCGCAATATCGTGCCCGATCACCACCCGCAGGCCTGCAGGCCCGCAGTCTGCCACCTCTTGCAGGGTAACGTCGCCGAAGCGGGCCGCCAGCTGCTCGGCCAGCGCGCGGTGGAGCGCTTCGTATTCGACGCGGGTGCGCTGTACACCGAATCCCTGCTGGTTCGACAGGCGCGTGACCTTCCATTGTGCCGTGCCGAGCTGACGTGCCAGCGAACGTGCCATCCCTGGCACGCCATTGCCGTTGCGTATTTCGACCGCGGCGGGGGCACGGCCGCCGGGCGCTGGCAGCGCCGGCGCCGGTCCTGGCATCGGCACCGGAGCCGGGCCGCGCCGCAATTCGAGCATGCCGTCGATCCCCACAAGTAGCTCGGTCTGGCTCCAATCCTGCTCTGCGCGCGCAGGTGCCTTGACGGCACGGTCGATCGCCGCGATCTTGGTCTGGGTCTGGGTCTTGGCGACGGCATAATCCGCGCGAAAATCGTGGGCACGCAAGGCATTCGCCTGGCTCAGCATCTGTTGCGCGCGCTCCTCGAGACCGAGCTTGCGCAAGGTTTCGCCCAGCAACTCCCACGAGCGGTGGTTGAGGGGGTCGAGCAGGCAGGCCTTTTCGAGGGCGACCAAGGCGTTGTCATATTCCGCGTTCAAGAAATAGGCGTGGCCCAGATTGCTCAACAGGTAGGCCTGGCCGGGACCGGATGCCATCGTCAGGGATTCGGTCAGCGCGCGCCACAGCGCGATTGCCGTTGCAAAATCGCGCTGCTCGGCGTGCAGGGTCGCCAGCCCGTTGCGGGCATCGACATGCTGCGGCGCCGCCTGCAGTGCTGCCAGGTAGGCCGCGCGCGCTTCGTCGTAGCGGCGCGCGAGGTGGTGGTTGCGTCCTGCCATATAGGCGTCGGCGGCGGCAGGCGCCGCGCCATCGAGGTTGGCGCGCCCCGAGAATGGTGCGCAGGCCAGCAGGCTGGCGCCGGCGCACAACAGCGACAGGCGGGAGAACAAGGCGGTGATACGCATGACAGGCTCCTTCGTGGTCAACGCGCGCCCGGAAGCGCACCCAGGGTCCGCCCAATCTGCATTGCGGCGGGTCCGAGCAGCACTACCAGCAGCGTCGGGAAAATACAGAAGATCAGTGGGAAGAGCAGCTTCAGGCCGATCTTGGCGGCGCATTCTTCGGCCAGCACACGGCGCTTGTGGCGCAGGTTGTCGGAATGCACGCGCAGCGAGTCGCCCACGCTGGTGCCGAAACGCTCGGACTGGATCAGCATCGCGACTAGCGTGTCGACGTCTTCGACACCCGAGCGCAGCGCGAAGTTGCGCAATGCTTTCTCCTTGCTGAAGCCGGCCCGCATTTCCATCAGCACGATCTGCAGTTCCTGCGCCAGCACGACGCTCTTGATATGGATTTCGGCGGCGACCTTCACCATGGCGCGCTCCAGGCTCAAGCCGGCTTCGACACAGACCGTCAGCAGGTCGAGCGCATCGGGCACGGTCTCGAAGATCTCGCGGCTGCGGCGCGCCACGATTCGCGCCAGCAGGATGTTCGGCAAATAGTAGCCGAGCGATGCCGCCACCAGCAGCAAAGCGAGCAGTCGTCCGCCACCCAGTGCGCTGCTATAAATAACGGCAAACGGCGCCGCCAGTGCCGGAAGCAGTAGCGCGAGGCCGGTCTTCGAGGCGAAGTACAGCGTCGGTGCCGATGGGTTGCGCCAGCCCGCGTTCATGAAGCGGGTGCGCAGGGTGGATTTCTCCCACCCTTCGTCGGGAATCGACAGTTTGGTCAGTGGCTTGGCCACGCTGGCCACGCGTTCGATCCAGCCGCCGCCTGCATCGAGAGGCGCCGCCGCGGTGCTGCCGAGGAAGCGGCGCAGGCGCTCGCGCAGGGCCAGGGGTGCGAACAGCACCAGGCCAAGCCAGCCGAGGCCACAGACGACGCACAGGACGAGAAGCAGGAAGATCAGCTGGGAAGACGTCATGGTTGCCTCGGGACTCAGATACGGATTCGGATGATCTTGCGCAGCCAGATGACTCCGACAGCGATCATGCCCATGCTGTACCAGAGCATGCGCACGCCTTGCGGATCGGTCCAGAGCACGCTGACGTAGTGGGGGCTCGAGACGGTCATGAATCCCAGCACGGCGAAGGGCAGCAGCCCGAGGATCCAGGCGGACATCCGCCCTTCTGCCGATAGCACCCGCACGTGCGCTACCAGCTTCAGGCGGTCGCGGATGATGTTGCTGATATTGCCGAGGATTTCCGCCAGGTTGCCGCCGGACTCGCGCTGGATCAGCACCGCAATGATCAAGTAGCGCAGGTCGGTCAGCGGAATGCGGGCGGCCATGCCGTGCAAGGCCTCGTCCATCGACACACCGTAGTTGATCTCTTCGCGGGCAATGCGGAATTCTCCGCTGAGCGGCTCCGGCAGTTCGTTGCCGACGATTTGCAGCACATTGCTGAACGAGTGGCCGGCGCGCAGGGCGCGGGCGATGAAGTCCGCCGCTTCCGGCAATTGCCGCTCGATCCGGATCAGCCTGCGCTGGCGCGCGCGGCGCACCAGGAACCATGGAACGCCGCCTCCCAGCGCGGCAAGGAGCACGCGCGCCGGCCCCGGAAGTGGCCACCAGAACGACACCAGCCCAGCCGCGGCCATGCAGCCGAGCGACCAGGCCAGAAACCGTCCCACCGTCGTGCGCGAGCCGGCCTGCACCAGCAGCGCATCGAGCCGATGTGCCAGTGCAACCCGGTGCAGTATCCGGTCGAGTGTCGCGTTGCGGCTGTAAGGGCGCTGCTTGAGGATCGATATCCGCTCGCCGCTGCGCCCCGACGAGCCTGACATGAGCTGCAGCCGGCGGGCGATCCGGCGCGCTGCGGCGCCGTGCGTGCCCATCCACCACAGATAGGTGCCTTCGATCGCGAGGATCACCGCCGCGAACAGGAACACCACAAAAGCGTAGAACACCGCGTCCATGCGCCCTCCCTCAGTCGAACGTCCGGTCTGGATCGAAGGCGTTGTCCGGTACCGGTACGCCGTACATCTTCAAGCGGTCGGCGAAGCGCGGGCGCACCCCGGTGGCGCTGAAGCGGCCCAGTACCTTGCCGTCGGTATCGACCCCGCTTTGCTCGAAACGGAAGACCTCCTGCATCGAGATGATCTCCCCTTCCATGCCAGTGATTTCCTGCAGGCTGACCACCTTGCGGGTGCCGTCGGTCAGGCGCGAGACCTGCACTACCACCGTCACCGCCGACACGATCTGCTGGCGGATCGCACGCGCCGTCAGGTTGACCCCGGCCATGCTGACCATGTTTTCCAGACGCGACAGGGCGTCGCGCGGGGTGTTCGAGTGAATCGTTGCCAGCGATCCTTCGTGGCCGGTGTTCATGGCCTGCAGCATGTCGAGCGCCTCGGCCCCGCGCACCTCGCCCAGGATGATGCGGTCGGGCCGCATTCGCAGCGCATTGCGCACCAGGGCGCGCTGGGTTACCTCGCCCTTGCCTTCGATGTTTGGCGGCCGCGTCTCCAGTCGTACCACGTGCGGCTGGCGCAGCTGCAATTCGGCGGCGTCTTCGATCGTTACCACGCGCTCGGTAGCCGGGATGAAGCCGGAAATCAGGTTCAGCAGCGTGGTCTTGCCGCTGCCGGTGCCGCCCGAAATCAGAATATTGACCTTGGCCGCGCCCAGGCATTCGAGCACCTTGATCATCGGCTGGGTCAGGCTTTTGTAGTCGAGCAGGTTCTGCACTGACAGCGGGGTGCTGCCGAAGCGCCGGATCGACAGCAGCGGCCCATCCACCGCGAGCGGCGGAATGATCGCGTTGACGCGCGAGCCATCCGGCAGGCGCGCATCGACCATCGGGCTTGACTCGTCCACGCGCCGCCCAACCCGCGACACGATCTTCTCGATGATCTTCATCAGGTGGGCATTGTCGTGGAAGGTGATGTCGGTCAGTTCGAGCCGGCCGCGTCGCTCGACATACACCTTGTTGGCGGTATTGACCAGGATATCCGAGACGGTCGGGTCGTTGAGCAGCGGTTCGAGTGGGCCGAAGCCAAGCATTTCGTGCTGGATGTCGAGCACCAGGTGATGACGCTCGTGCTGGTTCAGCACAATGCGTTCTTCCTCGATGATGCGCTGGATGAGCAGCGCCAGTTCGTGCTTGAACTGTTCGGCGGTGAGCCGCTTGAGGCGCTCCAGGTCGATGCGGTCCAGGATCATCTGGTGCATCAGTTTTTTGAGTTCCTGGTAGGCCTGGTTCGATGTGTCGGGCAAGATAACGCCGGGCTGGCGTTCAGGAATGGTGGTTGCAAGACGTTCGCGTAGGGACATGGGATGCTCCAGGTTGTCCGTGGTTGCGTTCAGTCGTCGGAATCGCCGCGCCCGAACAGGCGGTCGAACAGACCCTTGTTCTCCTGGACACGGCGCGTGGTCACCAGTTCGACCATGTCGGACAGGCTGCGCGCCGCAGCGCTCGAGCGCGACAACTGCAGCACGGGCACACCCTGGTTGACTGAATCGGTAACGGCGACATAATCATTGGGAAAGGTATGCACTACCTCGCAGCCGAGCGCCGCGTGCAGGTCCTGAAGGCGCAGCTTGCCGCCTTTTTCGTAGCGGTTGACGATCAGGCGGATATGATCGAGCACGTAGCCGAGCGAGCGGAAGATATCCAGCAGCCGGCGCGCATCGCGGATGTCGGGCAGTGCCAGCTGCAGCACCGGATAGATGATGTCGGTGATGTCGAGCGCGCGCAGCGACACGGCGTCGATCTGCCGTCCGACGTCGAGCAGCACATAGTCGTAGTGCTGGCGTGCCACGCGCAGGATCGTATCGATGTGCTCCGGCTTGGCTTCCCGGGCGTGGGCCGGGTCGTCCGCCGCTGCCAGCACGCCGAAGCCAGGAGTGACGTGCACCACGCAGTTTTCCAGGAACGGCCCATCGATGCGTGCGATCTGCGCGCAGACGTCAGACAAGGTCATGGTCGGCTTCTGGTCGGACACGTACAGGGCGGCATCGCCGAACTGGCCGTGCAGGTCGATCAGCAGGACCTTCTTGGCTGCCAGCGAAGCCAGCGCATAGCCGAAATTGGTCGAGATGAAGGTTGCACCGCTGCCGCCCTTGCAGGAGATAAAAGCCAGTACCTTGCCGTTGCGCAGCGACGAGACGCCCGCGGCGGTGGAAATCCGGTCCATCGACTCATGGAAGGCCCGGTGCACCAGCGGTAGTTGGAGTACCTCGCGCACGCCGGCGCGCATGGCGCGAATCAGCAGTTCTGGCTGATGATGGTCGGTCAGCAGCATCAGGTGCGCTTCGGGATACTGGCGGCCTAGCCGCTCGAGCAGGGCCACTTCGGATGGCTCGGTGTCGGTGGCATCGACGATGACCAGCTGGGGGCTATCGGATTCGGGCCGGTCGAGCGCCTCGCGCAGGCTGGCACGGACAGCCCCGAGGTTCAGTGGTGGCACGCGCGCCGCGCCCTGGGAGGCGATTTCCGCGTAAAGCTGACTGTCGCGGCTGATGAGTAGCGCTTTCATGGCGGGCCCCGTGCTGACGCGTATTAAATTAGACCGGATGCGCTCATCGCGCGCCGCCGGCATTGATGATCAGCGTCGGCGCCTGCGGTTCCCGGTGTTCGTAGCTGCGCTGGTAGCGGTCGTACGCCCCCTTGGCAGCGCGGCCATCGATGCCGGTGGCTGGATGGGTATTGGCCGGCGCGGCCGGGTCAATCACCTGGGCGGCCAGGTTGTTGCGCGTGGCACTGCCGAATTGCTTGTCCCATTCCGGGGTGGTGTGTATGCAGCCCTGCAGGCAGGCGCCCAGCAGCGCCAGAGGTATCAGGCGGGTTATCGTGGTCACGTCAGGCTCCTATTTGAGTTCGAAGCCGCTGGCGGTCTGCGCGGCGGGTGCTGTCACCGGCGGCGTCGAGGCGACGGCAGTGGTGGTGGCCGGGGCCGCACCCTCGAGCCGTCCGCCGAGCAGCACTTCAGCGCGCGTCGGGATGCCGACCTTGTCGGTGGGCAGCGAGTAGGTCGCGCCTGGCATCGGCTTGACCAGCCGCGCCGTAATCACGAAAACCAGTTCGGTACGGTCCTGTTGGTAATCGGTACTGCGAAACAGCGCACCGAGGATCGGCACCTCGCCCAGCATCGGCAAACCCTTCAGGTTGGCTACCAGATTATTCTTGACCAAGCCACCGATGGCGAAACTCTGGCCGTCGTACAACTGCACCGTGGTGCTGGCGCGGCGCGTGGTTACCAGCGGCAGGATCGAGCCGCCGCTGATGCCGGCGGCCGACAGCCCCACGCCTTCGCGCGAGAGCTCCGATACTTCCGGCGCCACCTTCAGGTTGATGCGTCCGCCCGCGAGGACGGTCGGGGTAAAGCGCAGGCCGACGCCGAATTCCTTTTCCTCGAGGGTGATCTTGTTGTTGTCCTGGGCCACCGGAATGAAGAACTTGCCGCCGGCGAGGAAGGTGCCCTCCTGGCCACTGATGGCAAGGACGTTCGGCTCGGCCAGCACCCGCACCAGGCCATCTTGCTTGTCGGCGTCGCCAGTGAACCGGTTGCCGTTGGTCTTGGTGGCGCGCAGGCCGCCGCGCGCCTGGCCGGTCAGGAAATTCGAGACCAGGGTCGTGGTCCAGCTGCCGGAACCGAAGCTGAATGTAGAACCGGTCTCGAGCCGCTCGAGCAGCGTCTTCGACACCTCGGCGATCTTTACTTCGAGCTGCACCTGTTGCGGTGCGCTGACGCTGAGTAAATTGACGACGCGCGGGCCACTAGACGATTGTCCGCCGGCGCCGTTGCCGGCTACGGGCACCACGCCATCGCTATCGTTGTCCCTGGCGGCCGCCGGCAGCTGGCGCAGCGGCCGTCGCACATAGGCGTTGGCCAGTTCCAGCACGCGGGCGATGGCGCCGGCATCGCTGACGCTGCCGCTGAGCACCAGCGAATCGGCTGCCGCCATTACCCTTACATCCTTCTCGTCTGGCATGGCAAGCGTCAGCATTGCCTGTAGCGCGGCTGGATCCATCGCAACGACAATGTCGACCACGGTGCACAAACCACTTTTACCCTGCACGATCATGTTGGTGGTACCGACGTCGACGCCGGCGATATACAGCGTGTCCGGCGCCACCAGCATGGCCTGCACCACGGCAGGGTTGCCGACACTGCGGTGCCGCACCGGTTCGGGCAGGCGCAGCATGGTCGACTTGCCCATATTCAGTGACAGCACGGCCGGCCGCGCCGCTTGGCCACTGCAACCGGCAGCGGGCTGCGCGCGCGCTTCGTGCCGCTTGCCGGCTGCCGCCGGGGCCTGTTTGGCGGTGCTGGTCGCTGCCGGACTGGCGGCTGCAGGAGCCGCGTGGACGGGCGCGGCGGCCAGCGCCAGGCTCGCTGCGAACGGTGCAAGGTAAAAGCGTCTGTTCATGGCATCCATCCCGGATCGGTAAGGTCAGAAGCATTCCTGGGAAGCGTGCAGGCCGTTGATGACCTTGACGCAGTCGCGTTGCGGCGCCGGACGAGGTGCCTGCACCCTGGGCCGGGGCGCAGGCACCGGCATCGCTACCGGCCGCAGGGTCGGCGTCGCTGCCGGCAGCAGGTTCTGCTTGGTGGCGCCCAGGGTCTGGCCCGCCGCAGGGTCGACCTGGTTACGCAGCGCCAGCGACAGCTTGCCAACACTGCGCGCCAGGTCGAGCATTTCTGCCTGTTCAGGCGTGACTTCGAGCGTGACGGCATTCACCACCCGCGGCTTGGTTTCGTCGCGGTTGACTTCCTGTGCCACGGCCAGAACCAGGATTCGTTCGAGTACGATCTTGGAGATGCTCTGCTGACGCGGCGCGCCTGGTTCCGGCTGTGCCGGCGCAACCGTCTCGGTACTGACGATAATGTCCACATAGTTGCCTGGCAGGGCGAAGCCTGCGACGCCGATGACGTCGTTAACACGCACGGTAATGGCGCGCTTGCCTTCGGTGATCAGCGCCGACAAGCCACCGAGCGTGCCGGCGGGCGCCAACTTGGCTTCGCTCAGCGGCTCGCCGAGCAAGATGCTGGTCCTGAGTACTCGCCCGTTGATTTTCTTGGGGTCGTCGAACGCGCCTTTCGGCACGCTGTGGGCAGGCCATTCGACCAGCTTGAACATTTCGGGTGTCAGGCGCTGGCCGATATCGATGTCTACCGCAGCCACCACGATGCGACCGGCGTTGGCTGCCGGCTGCGTCAGGAGCCAGCGAGACGCCATCACCACGGCGGCCAGGCCGAACAGGATCGCGAGCGCCATCACGATCACGGCACGCTTGTTTTTCATCGGGCGTCTCCCTGGGGGTTGGTGTCCTGCGCCACCTCGGCGCCAAACAGGCTGCTCCAGGCCTGGGTCACGCTGTCCGTGTCGAAACGCGGGGCGTGGCCGGCAAACCCGGCAAAGTCGGCGATCCGGCCCAGCAGCTCATGTGGCCATGCCGCGAGTAGCGGGCGCCGGGTGCGGCGGTGCAGTTCGTTGATCAGGTAATCGAACGCGTCTTCGTCGGCGCCAATGCCGCGCAGCCGGCACTGGCGCCGCAGCAGCGCCCGGTAGCTGCCATCGGACAGCGGGCCGACCGGAATCAGATAGCCAATGCGGCGCAGGCAGGATTCGTCCAGCACCGACTCGGGTGCCAGACTGGTGGCCAGTACCAGCGAGACGTCGAACGGCAGCGCATGAGTTACCCCGCCAGGCACGGCCACATGGTCCACGCCGCACTCGAGCGCACCGAGCCAGCGGTGCAGCACTTCACCGGCCGGGACGCGCTGGCGGCCGATGTCGTCGAGGACCAGCAGGCCGTTGTTGGCCAGCAGATGACACGGCGCGCGCAGCACGCCGCTGGCGACGTCGTGGCGCAGCTCCAGCATGTCGCGTGCCAGCTCGGCGCCGATATGTACGAGAGGACGTTGGCACAAGGCCCAGCGCGCGTCGCAGTTGCGCCGGTCTTCCATGGCGCGTGGCTGCAGCACCGCCGGATGCAGCGCCGGGTCGTACACCTGTACGATCTCGTGATTGACGAGTACCGCGTAGGGCACCGCAATCGGCGCCTGGCGCAATCGAGCGAACTTGCGCGCCAGTGTGGTCTTGCCGCTGCCGGAGGGGCCGTACAGCAGCAGCGGACGGTTCGAGTGCAGCGCTGCGCCGATCAGGTCGCGCACCGCTGGCGCGAGGCCGTCCTCGGCCAGCACGGCCTTCAGCTCGGCGGGCAGAACGCGGGCGGCCTCGGGCTGGCGCAGTGACTGCTGCTCGACCAGGGCGCGATAGGCATCGAGCGGCACCGGAGCTGGGCCAACGTAGCGCGACTCGGCCAGATACTCGACGGCGGCGCGCTGGCCGAATGCGGTCAATTGGTAGTGCATGTCGATGTCGGAGTCGGCGCACCAGGCGACCTCGACCTGTTGCTCGGTCACCAGCCCTTGCAGTACCTCGCGCACCACGCTGATCGACAGCCGCAAGCGTCCGGTGAGTTGCGACAAAGCAGTCTTGCCGCTGCCATACATGGCCTTAACCACCAGCGAGGTGACGAAACGTGGCTCCAGCCCGGTATCGCGCAGGGTACGCGGCTGGCGCGGCAGGACCGCCACATGGTCGGCCTCGGACACGTCTCCGGATCCGGACGCCAACCGTCCAGGCTGGGCATCAGGTGCGAACGCCGATGTCGCTGGTGTCAAAACTTCCATGGGGAAACCTCCTGCTGGGTACGGATATTTCTTACATTTGTTAAATTGATTCTAGCCATCGCGTCCCCTACCCCTTTGAGCTCCGGCAAGGAAGCGGGCTCAGCGAAATAGTCAAGCGTAACGGCCTATGAGTACGTAAATAGTGCCCGCCGCAATCGCTACGCCATAGGGCATGGAACCGGCACTTTGCCGGGTCGCCTGGGGCGCTGCGGGAAGGCGCAGCAGGGCTGGACGCAAGATGCCCCACAGGTTCGCCAGCGCCACCCGCACCCGGCCTCGGGCGATGATGATGACGAGGGCCATCACGCCGCCGGCGCACCAGGCAAGGATGGCGATGTGCAGGGCTGCAGCCGGGCCGGAGAACGCACCGACCGTGGCCATCAACTTGACATCACCGGCAGCCATGCCGCGAACCAGATAAAACGGCATGAAGATCAACAGTCCGACGGCGGCGCCGCCAAGGCAGGACAACAGACCCGCGCCGGGCGTCGGCGATATGGCGTGCAGGATGAGCGCGGCGATCAAGCCGGACAGCAACAAGAGATTCGGGATGCGCCGGCTGGCAAGGTCATTGATGGCGGCGGCAGCCACCAGCAGCAGCAGCAGCGTGTCGAGGTAAGGTGCAACAACCATGGTGCGCTCCAAAAGCCCCCCAGGCGCCGGATGGCACCTGGGGGGGTGTCAGCAATTAGGCAGCAGGTGTACCGCCGGCGCCAACGGTGTCGAACTGATCACGGATGTAAGTGAAAGCGTCCTCGATCTTGGTGCCAACTTCGCCTGCAACGCCTGCCATCACGACGCCGATCAGGGCAGCGATCAGGCCATATTCAATGGCCGTCACACCGTTTTCATCAGCAACAAAGGCTTTGATGGCGGAGGTAATGGTGTTCATGAAAAACTCCTTGTGTGGTTGAAGGGATTACTGACAGCAGACGGGGCCCCGTCCGTGTTGCTGCTTACTGCGTACTACGACAGCTTGCTGTTTGCTGCTACGTCTGTCAGTGAGTTCACTGTATCTAAACGTTCCATGAGGCAAGTTGATGTTGGGCAAGTTTTCCATATGGAAATCGTTTTTAACCGAGTCTTTTTGATAACCGAACAGGTACTCCAGGCATCGATCAATGGGTCAATCGGGGCGATAAAAATTATCAAGAATAGTTGCCTGGAATACAAAAAAGCCTTATGCTATCTCTCTTGTGCTCTCGATAAGCGATACCCTCGTGGTATCGACGAGCTGTGGCTTTTCGTGACTTTTTGTTTCTGTGAACGACATGGATTCCTTGCTGAGACACATGGTGGACATGACCGGCCACCGCGACCACACGATGCTGGACATCTCCGTGATTTCAGCAGTGCAGGAACTGTCTGGCGCAGTACAAACCCGGGTGCTCACGATTGCCACCGTAAGCGGCCACAGATTCGTGCGGTCGCGCGCCTGCATCCGCGCCGGCGGCGTCGCCTGTCCGGAAGAAATCCAGGACAGCGCCAGCGCTGGCGAACCGATCACGGACTTCCCCGAACTGGCGCACTGCCTCGACCACCACGATTCGCGCGCGCAAGGCCTGGGGCCGGATGGCCTGCTCCGCCTATGGCTGCCGATCTGGTGCGGCGACCAAGCCGCAACCTGCCTCGAGATCACCCACGAGGGCGGATTCAGTGGCGACACTATTCATATGATCAGCGGGATAGTCAGCGTTTACCGCAATTTCCAGAACCTGCTCGACTACAGCGAGCGCGACTCGCTCACTGGTTTGCTCAACCGCAAGACCTTCGATGACCAGCTGGCGCGCATGCTGATGGGGGCCGACGCCGAACCGCAGCTACCAGGCCAGCCCGAGCGGCGCCAGCACTGCGCCGAGGAAAAGCAATGGCTGGCCGTGGTCGACGTCGATCATTTCAAGAGTGTGAACGACCGCTTTGGCCACCTGTATGGCGACGAGGTGTTGATCCTGATCGCGAACCTGCTGCAGTCATCGTTCCGGGCGCAGGATCGGGTGTTCCGTTTCGGGGGCGAGGAGTTTGTGGTGCTGCTGCGTTCGACGACGCTGGACAATGCGCGCAAGATCATCGAGCGTTTCCGCATCAACGTGGGAACGCATGAATTTCCGCAGGTGGGAAGGGTCACGGTGAGCGTCGGCTTCACCAGCATCCGCGCCGCCGATTCGCCGGTGGTCACGCTGGGCCACGCCGACCAGGCGCTGTATTTCGCCAAGGCCAACGGCCGTAACCGTGCCTGTTTCTACGAAGAGCTGCTGGCGAGCGGGCTACTGCAGACCATCGCCACCAACGACACTGCCGAATTCTTCTAAGGCCTGCCAGCTGGCTAGGCGATGTTCATGAACTGCAGCGGGTTGACGTTCCACTTTTCGGCCGCCTCATGGCGCACAATCTTGTCGCCGCCGCCGAAGCCCAGCGGCTTGGACAGGTCGACGGTTTGTGGCTTGATATAACCCGGCGTTTTCGTGCTGAAGAACACGTTCACCTTTGGCGTAAGCAGGCTCGATTCGTGCGGCTCGATCACCACGCCCAGGCGTCCGGACTCAAGCAGCACGAGCGTGCCGACCGGGTAGATGCCGACGCAGCGCATGAATTCCTGCGCCAAGGTCGGATTGAAGTGGAACTTGCTCCACTCGTAGATCTTGCGCAGCGCTTCAGCCGCCGGCATGCCTTTGTGATAGCAGCGATCCGAGGTAATGGCGTCGTACACGTCGACGATCGCCGCCATCTGCGCCAACTCGCTGATGCTGCCTTCGTCCTGCTTGTCCGGGTAACCGCTGCCGTCGCGGCGTTCGTGGTGGTGCAGCGTGATATCGAGCGGAATGTGGCCGATTTCCGGCGTCTTGATCAGGATGTCGTAACCATCGCGCGGATGGCGCTTGATGATGTCAAATTCCTCTTCGGTCAGACGACCAGCCTTGTTCAAAATGGCATCCGGCACCAGCGCCTTGCCTGTGTCATGCAGCAGGCCACCCACACCTGCCTGGTAGATCGTCTCCACATCCATATTGCGCGAGCGGCAGAAAGCCACCAGTAGCGCGCACACGCTCACCGAGTGCAGGAAGGTGTAGTCGTCTTTGTTCTTGATGCGCAGCAGGCCAATGAGCGCGCCCGCATTACGCAGGACCGAGTCGGTGATGCTCTCGACCACCGCCCCGACCTTATCCATTTCGACAGCCTTGCCCAGGCGTGCATCGGCCATCACGGTGCGGACCAGGCCAGCGGCCTGCTTGCGGATCATGGCGGCGCGCTGCAGCTCTTCGCCCAGCGAGACACGGGTAACGATCAGCGGCTTGGTCGCGATGGCTGTCACTTCGGCTTCGGTAATGGCTTCGGCCTGCGCCAGCGTCGGTGCGTCGTCGATGTCGAGGCCCTTGCCGCAATCGATGACCACACCGCGGATCTTGGCATTGCGGATCTTGTAGATCTCGTCGTCCGTCGTCAGCACGAAGCGCGCGCGCACGAATGGATGATCCATCCAGCCGCAATCGAGGTCATGGATATACATCCCAATCTTCAGCTGCGATGCATCCACCTTCTTTAACATATCTAGTCTCTGCTCTATGGTGATCTCGGCGCAAGTCGCCCAGCTGCAGTATAGCAAGCCTGTTACCAATAATCACCTATTGTTGCCTATAAGATACAGACTGTTAATAGATTGAACCAACTGCACCAACGACCGGACGATCCACAGCGCCGCATCGCGGGCACTAAGGCTTCTACCTCGCTCCCTGCTTGACGTTAACGTTAACGTCATATACCGTACCAAGATCCCCCCTGTCCTCCCGATACCAAGGACCACAACCAATGAACGACATCACTCCCGCCGCCAAACTCGACCTGCCGGAACAGCCGAAACTGGCCAACAAGGTGCGTTTCGTCACCGCCGCTTCGCTGTTCGACGGCCATGACGCCTCGATCAACATCATGCGTCGCATCCTGCAGTCGAACGGCGCCGAAGTGATTCACCTCGGCCACAACCGCTCGGTCGACGAAGTCGTCACCGCGGCCCTGAACGAAGACGTGCAAGGCATCGCCATCTCGAGTTACCAGGGCGGCCACGTCGAATATTTCAAATACATGATCGACCTGCTGCGCCAGCGCGGCGGTGCCCACATCAAGGTGTTCGGCGGCGGCGGCGGCGTGATCGTCGCAAGCGAGATCGAAGAACTGCACGCCTATGGCGTGACCCGCATCTTCAGCCCGGAAGATGGTCAGCGCATGGGTTTGGTGGGCATGATCCGTTCTATGCTCGAGACCTGCGATGTCGATTTGTCTCCCTACGCGCCCACCAGCATCGGCGCGCTGCGCGAAGGCGATATCGGCCAGCGCCACCGTCCGCTGGCCCAGCTGATTACTGCGCTGGAAAGCGGCAAGGTCGATCCCGAACTGCGCAAGCAGGTCATCGACACCGCCGAGACCCTGAAGGTGCCGACCCTTGGCATCACCGGCACTGGCGGCGCGGGTAAATCCTCGCTGACCGATGAACTGATCCGCCGCATCCGCCTCGACCAGGGCGACCGCCTGAACATTGCCGTGATCTCGATCGACCCATCGCGCCGCAAATCGGGCGGCGCCCTGCTGGGCGACAGGATCCGCATGAATGCGATCAATCCGTGGAATGCGAATGGAGAACTGCGGGCGCGCGTGTTCATGCGCTCGCTCGCCACGCGCGAAGCCGGTTCCGAGATCTCGCAAGCACTGCCGGACGTAATCGCCGCCTGCAAGGTGGCAGGGTTCGATCTGGTCATCGTCGAGACCTCGGGCATTGGCCAGGGCGACGCCGCCATCGTGCCGCACGTCGACACCTCGATGTACGTAATGACTCCCGAATTCGGCGCCGCCTCGCAACTGGAAAAAATCGACATGCTCGATTTTGCCGATTTCATCGCGATCAACAAGTTCGACCGCAAGGGTGCGCAGGACGCGCTGCGCGACGTCGCCAAGCAGTACCAGCGCAACCGTGAACAATGGAGCCAGAGTCCGGACCAGATGCCAGTCTACGGCACCCAGGCGTCGCGCTTCAACGACGACGGCGTTACGGCCCTGTACCACGGCTTGCTGCCAAAACTGGCAGAACTTGGCCTGCCGGTCGACGCCAGCCGCCTGGCACCGCCGACCTCGAAGTACTCGAGCGGCAAGAATGTGATCGTTCCACCAGCGCGCGCGCGCTACCTGGCAGAAATCGCCGACACCGTGCGCGGCTATCACCGCAACGTGAAGAAGCAGGTCACGCTGGCACGCGAGCGCCAGCAGCTCAGCGAGACCCGGCGCATGCTGGCCGCCGCCAAGCGCTCAGATGTCAATTCCGACCTGGTGCTCGATGATCTGATCCTTGAGCGCGACCACGCCATGGAAGGCGGCGCGAAAAAGCTGCTGGCCATGTGGCCCGACATGCAGGCCGCCTATGCTGGCGACGACTACGTGGTCAAGATCCGCGACAAGGAAATTCGCACCCGCCTGGTCTCGCGCACCCTGTCTGGCAACCCGATCCGCAAGGTGGCGCTGCCGCGCTTCGAGGATCACGGCGAAGTGCTGCGCTTCCTGATGCTGGAAAACGTGCCGGGATCCTTCCCCTACACCGCCGGTGTGTTCGCCTTCAAGCGCGAAGGCGAAGACCCGACCCGCATGTTCGCCGGTGAAGGCGATGCCTTCCGCACCAACCGCCGCTTCAAGCTGGTCTCGACCGGCATGGACGCCAAGCGCCTGTCGACTGCATTCGACTCGGTCACCCTGTACGGCGCCGATCCAGCGCTGCGCCCTGACATCTACGGCAAGGTTGGCAACTCGGGCGTGTCGATCGCGACCCTGGACGACATGAAGGTGCTGTACGACGGCTTCGATCTGTGCAGCCCTTCCACGTCCGTGTCGATGACGATCAACGGCCCGGCGCCGACCATCCTGGCGATGTTCATGAATACCGCCATCGACCAGCAGATCGACAAGTTCGTCGCGGACAACAGTCGCCAGCCTTCCATGGATGAAGCAGCGAAAATCAAGGACTGGGTCTTGCAGAACGTGCGCGGCACCGTGCAGGCCGACATCCTGAAAGAAGACCAGGGCCAGAACACCTGCATCTTCTCGACCGAGTTCTCGCTGAAAGTGATGGGCGACATCCAGGAATATTTTGTCCACCACCAGGTGCGCAATTTCTACTCGGTGTCGATCTCGGGCTATCACATCGCCGAAGCCGGTGCGAACCCGATCTCGCAGCTGGCCTTTACGCTGTCGAACGGTTTCACGTTTGTCGAAGCCTACCTGGCGCGCGGTATGCACATCGACGATTTCGCGCCAAATTTGTCGTTCTTCTTCTCCAACGGCATGGATCCGGAATACACGGTGCTGGGCCGCGTGGCACGCCGCATCTGGGCGGTGGCGATGCGCGACAAATACGGCGCCAACGAACGCTCGCAGAAGCTGAAATATCACATCCAGACGTCCGGCCGCTCGCTGCACGCGCAAGAAATCGACTTCAACGACATTCGCACCACGCTGCAAGCCTTGATTGCGATCTACGACAACTGCAACTCGCTGCACACCAACGCCTACGACGAAGCAATCACCACGCCGACCGACGAATCCGTGCGCCGCGCCCTGGCCATCCAGCTGATCATCAACCGCGAATGGGGCCTGGCCAAGAACGAGAATCCAAACCAGGGTTCATTCATCATGGACGAGCTCACCGACCTGGTCGAAGAACAGGTGATGCAGGAGTTCGAACGCATCGCCGAGCGTGGCGGCGTGCTGGGGGCGATGGAAACCGGCTACCAGCGCGGCAAGATCCAGGAAGAGTCGATGCTGTACGAGCACCAGAAGCACGACGGCACCCTGCCGATCATCGGGGTGAACACTTTCCGCAACCCGAACAGCACGGGTGCCCCGGCGACGATCGAGCTGGCACGCTCGACCGACGACGAAAAGCAGTCGCAGCTGACCCGCCTGGACGAGTTCCACAACCGCAACGCCGGCTCGGCCCCCGCCGCCCTGGCCGCGCTGCAGCAAGCCGCGATCGACAACGACAACGTGTTCGCCAGGTTGATGGATGCCGTGCGCGTGTGCTCGCTGGGCCAGATCACGACCGCGCTGTTCGAGGTGGGTGGGCAGTACCGCCGCAATATGTAAGCTTCTCGCGGCCCGGCCGCCCGTGTTCCATGGGCGGCTCTCTGGCACGGTCCATGTTTATTTAAAGGCGGCGCAATTTTTCTCCTACAATGAACTGTCGCCCAATCGGGCGCCGCGAGGAGCCCGCAATGTCCATCCAGCCAGACCAGCTTGCCGCCCTGATGCGTGAAGTCGAACAGGAAGATCCGATCGACTTTGCCGATCTACCATTTCCTGAAGAAGAGTTGCGCACCCTGGTGGCCAAGCACTTGTGCGAGATGGCCAGCGCCATGGACAACTTCAGCACCGAAGACCGCTTGACGACCCTGCTCGCGGTGTCCGCCAAGCTGGTGCTGGAAAACCTCGTGTTGCACGTGCAGCTGCTGCGCCGCCACGGCCTGCCCGTCGGCGACAATGTCGACGCCCTGCTTAGCCGATTGCGCAAGCCCTGAATCCCCTATATGCGGCTGGCAACGTCGGCGATCGCCGGCCGTCTTTCCGTAAATCAATATCTTTCCCTCGTAGGCGCGCACAATAGCAACATGAGAACGCTATTTGCGGCTACCGACCGACGGGCGGCGCGTTCGGCGCATTCCGTGAGGTATTATTAACAGTCGGGAAACTTCGCTTGCACCCAACACACGAATGTCGCAAGCGTCTTCATCAAAGGAATGACAATGCCGGGTAATCTCACCAAGAAACAACTTACCGCTGCCGTGATCACTGGCGCCATCCTGATGGGCGCGGGCATGACTGGTTGCAACCGCACGCAGACTGCGGAAGAACTGCTGACCGAAGCGCAGCAGTATGAACAAAAAGGCGACCGCAGAGCGGCGTTGATCCAGCTTAAAAATGCGGTCGCGCAAAATCCAGACAACGCCGAGGCGCGCCTGCGCCTGGGTACCCTGCACCTCGAGCTTGGCGACGCGGTATCGGCCGACAAGGAATTGCGCAAGGCGGCCAGCCTGGGCATCGCGGCCGACAAGACCCTGCCGCTGCTGGCGCAAAGCCTGCTAATGCAGGGAAAATACCAGCCCGTGCTGGATGAGATCACGGAAGACAAGGCCAAGACCTCGGCCTTGCTGCAGGTACGCCGCGGCGATGCCTTCCTGGCACTGGGCGACGCGGCCAAGGCGCGCGCATCCTACGATGCAGCGCTGGCGCTCGACGCCAACTCCGGCGACGCACTGATCGGCCTGGCGCGCCACGCCGCGCTCGGCAACGACATGGCCAATGCCGAGCGCTTTGCTACGGATGCCACGGTGCGTGCGCCGAAAAATGCGGAATCCTGGATGCTCATGGGTAACCTGCTGCGTAGCCAGGGCAAGAGTAAAGAAGCACTGGTTGCCTATGACAAGGCGCTGGCGCTCAATCCGGCCAACCGTAATGCCCATATCGAAAAAGCCTATGTGCATATCGGCAGCAATGACCTTGTCGCTGCCAAAGCTTCCGTCGACGATGCCATCAAGCACGGCGCGGGCGACATCAATACGATCTATGTCCAGGCCTTGCTGCACTTCACTGGCGGCAAGAACGCTGAAGCCAAGGAATCGCTGCAAAAAATCCTGCGCGTTGCTCCGAACCACATGCCGAGCCTGCTGCTGGCGGGAGCGGTCGAGCTCAATCTGGGCGCTCACCAGCAATCAGAGCAATACCTGCGCGGCTACCTTGCCAGCAACGAAGACAATGTCTATGCGCGCAAGCTGCTGGCCCAGGTCCTGCTTAAAACCAACCAGCCGGCGGAAGCTGCTGCGGTGCTCGCACCGGCGCTGAAAGGATCGTCGTCCGATCCGCAACTGCTGGCACTGACCGGCCAGTCGTATCTGCAAACGCGTGATTTCGCCAAGGCGTCGGCCTACCTCGAGCAGGCCAGTACCCTGGCGCCGTCGGCCGCCAGCATCCGCACCTCGCTGGGCATGGCGAAGATGGGCGAAGGCAACCTGAACCAGGCGGTTGACGAGTTCACGCGCGCCACAACACTCGCGCCGAAATCCCTGGAAGCCGGCTTCGCGCTGGTTCAGGCAGAAGTCGGCCGCGGGCAGCTCGACAAGGCATTGGCTGCCGTGCAGGCGCTCGAGAAGCAGCAACCACAAAGCGCTGCGGTCCAGGGCGTGAAAGGCGACGTCTTCCTGCGCAAGGGCGATACCAAGAATGCCCGCGCCAGCTTTGACAAGGCGCTGTCGCTCGAACCCGGCTTCTTCCCGGCAGCGTCGTATTTAGCCAGGATGGACCTCGCCGAGAAAAACGTGGACGCCGCCAAACAGCGTTTCACTACCTTGCTGACTAAGGACAAGGCCAACGTCGACGCAATGAACGCGCTGGCCGAGATCGAGATGCTACAGAACCGCCCGGCCGAAGCCGCTTCTTGGCTGGAAAAAGCCCAGGGAGCGCAACCCAAAGCAGTGCGCCCTGCCGTTAATCTGGCTTCGCATTACTTGCGCCAGAAACAGACGGACAAGGCAGTATTGCTGCTGCGCAAGACGCTTGTGGAAAATCCGGCTTCTGCTGAAGTGCTGGACCTGCTCGGCCAGGCACAATTGAGCGCGAAGGATACCGCAGGCGCACTTGACTCCTACAGCAAATTGGTCGCGGTACTGCCAAAGTCGGCGCCGGCACAGGTCCGCCTGGCATCGGTGTATATGGCCATGAAGAACGATACCGCAGCAGCCGAGAGTCTCGAGCGCGCGCTGGCGATCGATCCCACGTTTGTGCAAGCGCGCATGGGACAGATTGAACTGGCAACGCGTGCTGGAAAACACGAAGAGGCGCTGAAGATTGCACGCCAAATCCAGGCCGCTGAACCGAAAAAAGTGACCGGCCTGCTGGTCGAGGGCGACCTGCTGCTGTCCCAGAAAAAGGTCGCACCTGCACTGGCATCCTTCGAAAAAGCGTTTTCGATGTCGAACTCGCCCCAGGTGCTGATCAAGATCTCCCAAGTGCTGAAAGAAAATGGCAAGGCTGCAGAGGCCGATGCACGCTTGGCGAAATACCATGCCGCAAATCCAGGCAACGATTTGGTTGCCATGATCGTAGCCGATGGTCACTTGGCAAAGCGGCAGTTCAAGCCAGCCATCAGTGCTCTGCAGGCCGCGCTGAAGGTCAATCCGTCGAATGTCGCAGCATTGAACAACCTTGCCTGGGCTTACCAGCAAGAAAACGATGCGCGTGCGCTGCCCACGGCGGAACAGGCTTACAAGCTGGGGCCGCAGAACCCGGCAGTGCTTGATACGCTCGGCTGGATCCTGGTGCAAAAGGGCGAGACCGCGCGCGGCGTCGACCTGCTGCGCAAGGCAGTGAGCGCGGCGCCCAAGGCACCGGAAATCCGCTATCACCTGGCTGCCGGGCTCGCCAAAACTGGCGACAAGGCAGGGGCGCGCAAGGAAGCGGAACAGGCGCTCGCCAATGGCTCGTTCAGCGCAATGGATGACGCCAAGGCGCTGTTGCAAACGCTGTAACCCATCGGCGGCCACGCAGGTGGCCGCGACTTACCTTCCCATCGCCATGGCCCACCTCTCATGACTTCGATTACCCAGGAACAAGAACGAGCACGTCCCCCGAGTGGATTCTTCACGCGGTTGGCAGAACGTTTCAATGGTAAGCGCGACATCCTGATTCCCTACTTCAGCTTCCAGACAGTGATGAAGGGGAACATGGAGTCGTATGTCTTGAAGGAAATCTTCAAATTGCGTTACGAAGTGTACTGTGTCGAACGCCACTTTCTCGAGGCCAGCGTATGCCCTGAAGGGCTGGAAACCGACGAGTACGATGATTGCGCCATCCACTTCGCCGCCTATACGCTGGACAACGATATCATCGGGACGGTACGTCTGGTACAACCGCATCCTGGCCAGGAATATCCCTTCGAATCGCACTGTACGCCCTTTCCCGAGTTTGCCGCACCAGACCGTGAAACGGCAGCCGAAGTGTCACGCCTGGTCGTTCGCAAGACCTTCCGCCGGCGGCGTGGCGACTCGATGGAGGGCATCTCCAAGGACTTCGTGGAAAAAGGTAGCACCAAGAGTATCCAACCGCGTTCAACCGTGCGGCGCGACAAGCGCGGCAATAGTCCGCTATTATTGCTCGGCATGTATCGGGAGATGTATCGCTACAGCCGTCAAAACGGCATTCGATACTGGTATGCCGCGATGGAGCGGTCACTAGCGCGCTCGCTCGGAAAGATGGGATTCAAGTTCGTGCCGATTGGTCCGCAGGTAGATTACTACGGACCGGTCACGCCCCACATGGCCGACTTGGATGAACTGATCGAGCGTTTAAATAAAGAAAACAAATTCCTGGCAGCCTGGTTCAACGACGAACCGATCCCTTTCTGGATCATGGTAAAAACCATGGCAGGCAATTTTTTGGAGAAGCGCTCCAGGAAAAAATAACTAGGGTCCGAGACAGGACAAATAATGACAGATGGACAACGGAAAAACTCGCGTCGATCCTGACGCCTTCCTGTCCCGTGTAGAGTTCGGGATACATCAGGAAACAATCGACCACGACAACCGCAAGATTTTTCGGGCCTTTCGTGGAGGCCATTCCGCGAAAATCCCTGGAGAAATTTTCAGGTTAAGGCATCAGGTGTACTGTGTAGAGTGCGCCTTTCTCCACCCCGAAAAATATGCCGATGGCATGGAGCTCGACGACTACGACGACGTGTCCACCCATTTTGCAGCGTATACCATGGACGAGAAGCTGGTCGGCGCGGTCAGGCTGGTCCAGCCAAATCCGTCCAAGCCCTACCCCTTCGAGTTGCACTGCGAGGTGTTCGACGACTTCGATCTGCCGGAGCGTGCACAGTCGGCGGAAATCTCGCGTCTGGTGGTAAAGAAAACTCACCGGCGCCGACGCGCCGACAGCGTACTGGGTGTCCCAGGCTTCATGCCGAGTCCCGAACAGACGATTGATTTTGATTCGTCGGTAGACCGGCGTGACAATACCTCACCAATGCTGTTGCTCGGCATGTACCGCGAAATGTTTCGTCATAGCCAGGATGCCGGTATTCGCTACTGGTATGCGGCAATGGAACGGTCGCTCGCTCATGCTTTGAAGAAGATGGGCTTTCGATTCATGGCGATCGGCCCCGAAGCGAACTATTACGGTTCGGTCACTCCTTACGTGCTTGACTTGCACGATCTCGGGAGAAAGTTATCATCTAGCAATCCAACGCTGGCGGCCTGGTTTAACGAGAAACCGCCAGTCGTCGAACATCATTATTCGTCACGCCTGCATGTCGTTCGCAAGCCTGACTTAGGCAGCGATATTAACTAACTTGGTCTCGTGGTTGCGGAAACTGTGGATGACCATATTTGGTGATCCAGGCACGTCCATTCCTGCAAGCATGTCATGCATCATCGCCATTGCCAGCGCTGCCACAGAGAAACTACCCACCGCAATCTGCGATGCAGGACAAGCCGTGCCATCTTCCATGATGGTTAGCGCCTTTCCTACTTCTTCCATCACCTGGCTGTCGAGATGCGCGCCGATGCGGGCCATGACACGGGCAAATACCGCCGTATAGCTCAGATTTCCTTCCGCGGCAGCGGCTTCGACGTCGCTCTGCAGGAGTTCTGGCAAGGATTTCCCGGAGTTTGGCGGGAAATACAGCACGCCGGCACCAAATCCAATATTCATCGCGGTAAAAATGGGCTTGGCTTGCGCCGCCGCGTTTGCGTGCAGCGCCAGTACCGCCTCCAGGTCGACGAAGTCGATCGTGTCAAAGATCATGTCGACTTCGCTCACCAATTGCGCCGCATTGTGTTTATCCAGCATGGCGACATGTGCCTCGACTGTCGCTTGCGGGTTAATCCTGAGAATGTGTTTCTTCAACGCCTCTACCTTCGGCGTCCCGACATCGTCGAAATCGAAGAACTGACGGTTCAGATTGTGGGCATCGACCGTGTCGCCATCAATCAGTACAAAGTGCTGGAACCCAGTTCGCGCTGCGCAGATGACCGGTCCGCTGCCCAGGCCGCAACCGGCAAACAGTACGCGCGCATCCCGAATCCGCTTCTGCACGTCCTTACCGATATATCCAACATTGCGCTTGGTAAATTCATCGTAATTAAATTCAGGCATGGGGTCTCGCTTTGAAAAGGAATGAACACCTTACTTTAGTGCAATTCCGACTGGAACGCGAACGCTGTGTGCGGCAGCCCACTGTCGAAAATTCTTACAACGCCGTGATCAGTCACTTCGCAAACCCGCCAGGAAAAGTAGTTATCCATTAAGAATCAATTAGTTACGTAACGCCAAGGTGATCTGGCACGGCTTATGCTTATACTCCCATGTCGCAAGTGTCGCTAACTACCTAATTGAGGAAACACAAAATGAACATCAAGAAAATTTCGGGAATCGCTGCTGGTGTCGCACTGGCCCTGAGCATCGCAGCTCCAGCACAGGCAGCAGTTACCCTGACTTCCGGTAATTACAAAATCACGTTCAATGCCTTCGATGCTGGCACCGTCGGCTACGGCAACACCGCCGGCACCAAGTGCACCAATGTATTGGCTTGCGATGCGATTCCAAGTGCAGCCAACAAGGCGCCAAACGGTTTCGGTCCTAGCGAAGACACCTGGGGTATCTTCTCGGTTCAGTCGATCACTAACCTGACCACTGGCCAGGCACTGTTCACCCAGACAGCCGGTAACTACCTGACCGGCATGTTCGGCGGCTTGAAAGATACCCTGGTGAGTGTCAGCGTCGATCCTTTCGGCGCCACCACCTCGATCGGCAGCACCGGCGGCTGGCTGAACATGTACTACAACACCAACGACTATAATGCATCGTTCGGCCCTGCTGGCCGCACTGGCGAAAAAATGTACACCGGCATCACCGGCGGTACGCTGGCCCTGTCGGCGGACTTCAACCAGAGCCCACTGGCCGGTTCGACCGATTACTCGTACTTCTCGAGCTACAACAACACTACGCTGGCTGGTAGCAGCCAAGGTTTCTTGGACATTACCGGTGGCTCGCTGGGCGCTCAACTGGACTCCGACGCGCAGCCGGATCCAAACGGCCGCATGCATGACCTGTTCCTGAAGGCGACCTTCGGCCGCACCCGTGTCGCCCAGTACGGCTGGACCGTCGATGCGACCGGCGACGTCCAAGGCGCTGTCGATGTTCCAGAACCAGGTTCGCTGGCCCTGCTGGGTCTGGGCTTCGCTGGTCTGGCCGGCCTGCGCCGCCGCCGCGCTGCCAAGTAATTTTTCATGTACATGGCTGGGGCAACCCGGCTGTGGCCTGAAAGCCAAAAAAGGCCGGATCCTGCAAGGGATCCGGCCTTTTTGGTTCTGCGGCGCGCTCTCGGCCAGTTGACGCTGATGGCCTCGATAATTGCAACAATTAGGAGTTAAAGATACTGCTAGAGCGCTTGCGCCGGCTCGTCTTTCACGCGCGGCGACAAGAACGCCTTGTGGAACAGGTGCCGCGCCAGCATGAGCGGCGGCATACGCAGCCAGTTCGACCGCAGGTACAGAGCGCCGAGCGCGGCCGGCGTAAAGCGGTCGGCGCAGCTTGGATGCGGGGGCAGCAGCGCACGCAGGAACAGGTGATCCATCAGTACCAGCAGCGGCGCGGGTGGGCGGCCAGCCGCCGCGGCCAGGGCCATGACTTCCGGTGGCACCGGCGTGCCGAGCAGGCGTGCACAGTAACGCAGCGTATAGAACAAGGGACGCGCCAGCTGCAGCTGGACGGCGCGCGCTGGCAGGCCTGCCCAGAAATCAGGCATGGCGTCGAAGTGCAACAGAAGACGGTGCAAGTCGAACAGGTCGCGCAGGCCATGGTGCAGTTCGCCCTCCGAGAACAAGTGCACTGCACTATGCAGCACCATGTCGTGCGGCGCCAGCGTCCACAATCGGTCGTTGCCGGGAATGGGCCGGGCCGCTGCGCGCAGCAGCACCGGGTCGGGCCGCATCGCCGCCGTCTCGGGAAGAATGGCGTGGTGCACGTCGACCGCGTTGCCACGGCGGATGTGCTCCATTGGTGGCAGTTCATGCATCCATTCGCGGTAATAACGCTGGTCGTAAGCGTCCTGGTGGGTGCCGGCCCAGCCGTGCAGCATGAGCGCCGCCTCGACTTCGCCGATGCGCTCTTTCGGCACCAGGATGTCGACGTCGGAAAACATGCGCCCGGCGGCCGGCGGCAAACCCGCCATGGCATAGGCTGCGCCCTTGAGCAAAATCAGCGGCACGTGAATTGTGTCGAGCGCGCGCCCGATGCAGTCGACTTCGAAGCGCGCCGCGCGCCGGTGGCGTACAGCGACGACCTGCGCCCACTCCAGCACTTCGCGCGGCGCTGACGGCACTGCCCCCAGCAACCCCGCCTCATCCAGGCTATTGCGCAGCGTCGCGGTCAGGTCGGCATTCGCGGCCTGACGTAGCAGCAATTCCCATTCTGGAAGTGAGAGCGAAGCCGCTTCAAGGGGTGCACGCAGCACCTTGACCAGCAAGGGCAGGCGGTTCATGGCGCAGCACCCGGCAAGGCGTCGAACACCGCCATGGCATCGTCCAGCGCGCCGTAACTGAATTCGAACCCGGCGCAGCGCTCGACCAGGCGTCCGAGGGTATCGAAGCCGGCGCTGCCCAGAACGGGATAATTGAACGCATTATCGGCCACACGCATGAACAGGCGCGCCTTCGGCACCGGTTCGAGCCGCGCCGGGGCGCCGGCTTCGTAGCGCGGAAACACGATGTGGGTAGCCTGCACCAGCTGCCCGGCCGCCGCCACGCTGGCGCCCGAGGCGCGCATATGGGCAATGGTGCCTTTGACCGTGCCCAGGACGGGCGGTCCAAATACAGCTTGCGGCGCATACGCGCGGATGATGTCGATCGACGCGTTCTTCAGGCTGACTGGCCGCGGCAGTGGCACCAGCGCCAGGTCGTGCGGGCGTACCAGGGCCAGTTCGTCCGACAGCAGCCGCCAGCCGCGGCTGGCAAGCGCCGCACACAGCGTGCTTTTGCCCGAACCGGGCGGCGCTGGCATGATCACGGCACAGCCGCCGCGCTCAAGCACGGCCGCGTGTACGATCAGGTAGCTATGCGCCTTATTGGTCACGCACCAGTTCATCACCCACTCGAACATGGGGTGGGCCTGGTCGAGCGGCAGCGGCTTGAAGGGCTCGGCGCCGTCCTGGTTGAACCGCACCTGTGGCCGCAACCAGCGGCGCAAGCCGCGCGCGCTGCGCAGGGTCAAGTGGAAATCGGCGAAGCCGTCATCCTCCACCGGATAGTCGGCATACAGCAAGGCGATGGCGTCGATCAGGTGGGGGATATCGGTGCGGATACGGCTGCGGAACGGTCCGGTGCGCAGCACCAGGCCAGGGCCGGCGAAGCGTCGCTGCAATTCGTCGCGCGTCAGCGCGGCCAGGGTCAGCATGGCATAGGCTCTACCAGGTCCAGCCGCACAAGGTCGCCGAGCAGTTCCGTCAGATCGTCTGCCAATTCATCGGCCAGCGCGGCCGGATCGGCGCAGGCGTCACCAATCTCGAATTCTTCCAGCAGGACGGCGCCCAAGGCGGCCTCGTCAAGAGGCCCAGCGCGCAGTGCCTGGAGCAGGCACAGGGCGGCAGGGCCGAGCAGGTGGGTTGCGCCAGAAAGGTCGTTGTACAGCACGGCTTCGTCGTCCCAGCAGCGGTAGACGAGCAACTGCCCGGGGATTACACGCCACATCGGCCAGTGCCGTCCTTAATCGTGGGTTGCCTCGAGATAGCGCTTGGTCTGCTCGGCACTCCAGAATACGCCTTCGGCCGGCTTGTAGTAGCCGACGCTCTGGATCTCGTTCCACATCTTCTGCAAAGACTGAACCGACAAAAAGCCGATGCGGCCCGACAGAACATTAAGGTAGGTGGCGACGAGATGCATGCCAAAGTTAAACTTGTCGAAGCTGCAACCTTCCACAATCTCAATTAAGCTCTTGCTGCCATACGTGTTGCGGTTTGTGCCGTAGCAAGCGAACACGTCGTTGAAAGCCGTTTCTGGAGGACGGGGCCAGCTACTAAAGCTCTTCTTATTTCCGCTGTGATTCTTCCAGTAACCGGGAGATTTTCCGTCACACCTAGGCGCCTTTGTGGTGTAGTTACTACTGAGTCCACCGGAGAGCGCACCCGATGCCGATACGCAAACCATCGGCTTCATCGTGGCCCGACTGTCCAGTGTCCACAACACGCTGGCCGCGCCGACACCAGCCTTGGTCAGGCGACGCCGCGCCGCGCCGCGTGCGGAAATCATCGGCGTCTCACTGGCGCTTGCTGGTTGGTCTTCTGTCGACACGGGTCCATCCTTACAATATTGTTATGCCGAAAGGCTCACATTTCGATTAAGCAAGAATTGTGCCTTTCACGCCTCTATGCCGAAACTCGCTGTAAAAACAAGCGATTACAACGGATTTCCTGATCTGGACTAATAGAGTCTAGCCAACAAGCATCGAGCTGTGTAAAAAATTTCGACAGCAGATTAGAAAAAACTTTCCGGGATCACCAAGATGTCGCCCGGGCGCATCATCATGTTGGCCGACACGTCGCCATCCTTGATCAAGTCGTCAAGACGGACCTGCATCTTCTGCTGCTTGCCGTCGATCGTGCGGATGACGCTGGCCCGGTTGCCCGAGGCAAATTCGGTTACGCCGCCCACGGCAATCAGCACGTCCATCAGCGACATATCCTTGCGGTATGGCAGGGCCTGCGGCTTGGCAGCCTGGCCAATGACGCGAATCTGCTCGCTATAGTTGCCGACGAAATTCGTCACGACAACGGTCACCACAGGCTGCTGGATGAATTTGGCCAGCGCGCCTTCGATATCGCGCGCCAACTGCGTCGATGTCTTGCCAGCAGCCGGCAAGTCTTCAACCAGCGGCGTCGTGATCTTGCCGTCCGGACGTACCGGCACCGACATCGACACTTCAGGGTTGCGCCAGACGATGATATTGATGCTGTCGCCAGGGCCGATCAGGTATTCCGGATTGATGGCCTGGGTCGTGTCGACGGGAGTCGGCGGGGTGGCGCAGCCGGCCAGGATAGCCAGGCATCCGATGGCGGCAGCCGTTGCTGCGCGTTTCATTACTTGCATCATTTTCGTGCTCACATTCAAAAATTACCTGGTTGGCTGGGCCGCAGCTGGGTGGCCAAGGGCCGCTGCCGGTACACATGCGTCGAGCGTTATTTTATACCATAGCAGTGTGACAATCTTGTGCACAACTGAAATGCGGTCATTGGGATCTTTGCAACAGTTCACGCACATGGCGTACCGGGATGGCATATGTGATACCACTGGGATTCGTTACCGCGCTCTCTTTCAGGCCCTTGAGGAACACCATATTGATCACACCGACAACGGCGCCGCTGGCCGGATCGTACAAAGGGCTGCCACTGTTGCCCGGATAGGCGGTGCCGTCCAGCTGATAGATAGCAAACGGGCGCCGCTGCAACTGCGTGATGGCACGGGCGTCAAGCTGGCGCGAGCTTAGCGAAGGCCGCACCACGGGCGTGATCGCGGCCAGCAGGGCCCGGTGAGTCGCAGCATGCAGCCCAAGGCGCATGCCCAGCGGATAGCCCGTAAAGGCCAGATCCTGGCCCTCGGCAACGGCTCCCTCTTCTGCCAGCGCCAGCGGCGCCAGCGGCGTGCCAGACAGGCGCAAATGAGCGAGATCATGCTCCCTGTCGAGTCCGACCAGGCGCGCAGGACGGAAGCTGACCGAATCGGCCCCGCTGCCCGTCACAATGCCGAGCTCCTCCGTGCGCCCTGCATCAAGTTTGTCCGGTATCACATGGGCATTTGTAATAATGCTCAAGCCGTCACCAACGGCGAAACCGGTGCCGACAAACACCACTGCCGGCTGGCGGGTCTTGAGCATGGTGCCCACGCCGATCACTGATGGCTTGATCCGGACTACGGTACGCGTCAGATCCTGGGCAACAGCCTGTGACATGCCCGCAGATAACAGCCAGGCTAGCAATGGGGCTGCCAAGCGCAATGGCAGGTCGCGTGGATGGGAAGACAGGCTGCCATTTTGTATAGAAATCAATTGTGTGGCCTCTTTTGCACTCGCAACATTAAAATACATCTTTTGATTCAAAGCAATACTCGTTGTGTAAGATGCGCACTAACGCTGGAAAACCCTCGATCAAGTTGATTCGGGTACACATTTCCCCTTGAGTGATGTTGCAACTTTGCAATCATCAGCTGCTAAAATGCGCAAACATTTCACAATTTCGTGTTGTCGCTTGGAATTGTGTTGCATGCGTCCTCGGTTTCGGCACGTCATGCGGTTATTTTTCCGAACCGCAATTGCAATTGCTCAGTCAACAAGCGATCATCACACTATTTATTGATTGATGGGCTTGCGCTTTCGCGCGCCCTTTATGGCGAGATCCACAACATGGCAGAAATCACAGCCGTAATCCTGACATTCCTGAAGGCTATCGGAAAATACCGCTGGCATGCGGTCTTTATCACCTGGGTCGTTGCCATTGTTGGCTGGGCTGTGGTGCTGAAGCTTCCGAACCAGTATGAAACCTCTGCCCGTGTCTATGTCGACACCCAGAGCATCCTCAAGCCCCTGCTCTCCGGCATGACCACGCTGCCGAACATCGAACAGCAGGTACTGTTCATGCGCAGCACACTGATCAGCCGTCCGAACGTCGAGCGCGTCATGCGCATGGTCGACCTCGATGTCAAGGCCAGCAACAGCAAGGAACACGACGAAATGGTCGACGAGTTGATGTCGCAGATCAGGATTGCGGGTACCGAGCGCGACGACATCTACACGATCAGCTACACCGCTCCGAATCCAAAGCTGGGCAAGGACGTGGTGCAGTCGCTCCTGACAATCTTCGTCGAGGGCGGTGCCGGCAAGAAGCAAGACTCTGACAAGGCGGTCCAGTTCATCGACGACCAGATCCGCAACTATGAAGAGAAGCTGGCAGCGGCCGAGAACCGATTAAAAGAATTCAAGATTAGCAATGTTGGCATGCTGCCGGCCGAAGGCGCCGACTTTGGTTCGCGCATGCTCGCGACCAGCGAAGCGCTCAGTTCGGCCCGCCTTGAGCTGGCCGAGGCCGAGCAGGCCCGCAATGCGATCAAGCGCCAGATTTCGGGCAAATCGCAGCCCGGCGACGTTGCGCCTGTCATCAGCAATCCGGAAGTCGACGAACGTATTGCCGCAGTAAACAAGACACTCGATACCCTGCGCACGCAGTACACCGAAGCCCACCCGGACATCGTCGCCAACACGCGCCTGCTGCAACAACTGCTCGCGCGCAAGCAGGATGAGGCAAAGAACCGCAAGCGCAGCGCCGACCCGGGCGCCGGCTATAGCCCGATGTTCCAGCAGCTTAATGTTGCACTTTCGGAAGCCGAAGCACGCGTGGCGTCGCTCCAAGCCCGCGTGTCTGAATACAACACCCGCGTAGCGCGCCTGCGCACCCAGAGCGCGGTCGCTCCGGAAGTCGAAGCCCAGCTGGCCCAGCTGAACCGCGACTACGAAGTCAACCGCGACAACTACCAGAAACTGGTGGAGCGCCGCGAATCGGCCAAGCTTTCCGGCGACCTGTCGTCGGCAACCGATATGCTGACATTCCGCGTCATCGACCCACCGACCGCGCCGCTGCTGCCGTCCGGTCCGAACCGCCTGCGCCTGTTCTCGGCCGTCTTCATCGCTGCGCTGGGTGCCGGCCTGGCTGCCGCCTTCCTCATGAGCCAGCTGCGTCCGACCTTCCTCAGCCAGGCCAGCCTGCGCGAGACGACCGGGCTGCCGATCCTGGGATCGATCAGCATGAACTGGACCGGCGAACAGACCGTCCTTCGCAAGCGCCGTCTTTACGCGCTGGGGGCCGCTATCTTGCTGCTGCTGGTCCTGTATGGGGCAGGCGTCACGGCAATCATGGTCCGACCGGCCGGCCTGTAAACGATCTCTAGGAGCAACTGTGAGCATTATCGAAAAAGCGGCCCGCCGCATCGACCAGGAGCGCGGCCAAGCGCCTGCACCGGCCCCACTGCAAGCCCCAGCCGAGGTCGACTTCAACGACCCCGTCGTGGCTGCCGCGCCGGCTACCGCGTCGGCTACCGCGTCGGCTACCGCGTCGGCTACCGCGCCGGCTACCGCGCCCTCCGTTCAGGCGGCTGCACCAGCCTCGCCCCCCCCCACCCCTGCCGGGGCAGCCACGACCGCACGCCAGTCGACCCAGAAAGTGGAACTTGACCTGGCCAAAATGCGCGAGCTGGGCATGGTCACGGCCGCGGGCGGTCGCACCAGCCTGCTCGAAGACTTCCGCATCATCAAGCGTCCGCTGCTCAAGCGCGCGTTCAGCGCAGCTGCCAAGGGCGACAATCCGGGCAACCTGATCATGCTCACCAGCTCGCTGCCGGGCGAGGGCAAGACCTATTGCGCGATCAACCTGGCGATGAGCATCGCCATGGAACTCGATCACACCGTCTTGCTGGTGGATGCCGACGTGGCGCGCCCATCGGTCTTGCGCACGCTTGGCCTGCCGGCCCAGCGCGGCCTGATGGACCTGCTCATCGACGACAAACTCGACATGTCCGAGGTACTGCTGCGTACCAACGTCGACACCCTGAGCATCCTGGCCGCCGGCACCAGCACGCCGCGCGCAACCGAATTGCTGGCCAGTTCGACCATGACGAACCTGGTGAAAGAAATCGCCCACCGCTACCCGGACCGGATCGTCATCTTCGATTCGCCGCCGCTGCTGCTCACCAGCGAAGCGCGCGTGCTGGCCTCGCACATGGGCCAGATCGTGGTCGTGGTCGAATCCCAGACCACAACCCAGCATGCGGTCAAGGAAGCGCTGCACCAACTGGAAGGCTGCGCCAACGTCAACCTGATCTACAACAAGACCAGGGATATCCCCGGCATTGAAGAGACGTATGACTACCATTACGGATAAGCATACCCGCAGCTTGCGCAGCAGGCTGCCACGCCTGGCCCCGCTCGCAGCGGCAATGGCGGCCATGCTCGTCTCGCCCGCCAGCCTGGCCGAATGGCGCTTTGCTCCGTCGCTCGACATTACGGAAACCTGGACCGACAACGTCGACCTGCAGCCGGACGAACGGGCGCGTACCCAGCTGGTATCCGAAGTCACGCCTGCGTTCAGCCTGGCGGTCAACAACCGCCGCCTGAAAGCGGCAGCGTCGGGTTCATGGCGCCAGTTTTTCTACAGTGACAGCGACTCCTTACGCGCGCGCAACGACCACCAGGCCAGGTATGCCGCTCGCTTGCAAGGCATCCTCGCCGAAGATGTCCTGTTCCTCGACGCCAGCGCCAGCTCCAGCCAGCAAAACGTGTCGGCCTTCGGTCCGCGGGCCATCAATAATCCGTATTCCACGCTGAACAATACCGAGATCAAGACCTGGAGCATCAGCCCCTATCTGGTGCAGCGCTTCGGGCGCCAGGCAAGTGCGGTCCTGCGCTATACCCGCGACTCCGTCGAGAGCGACCAGCGGACCCAGTTCGGCAACAGTACGTCCGACACCGTCTCGCTGAACCTGAGCAGCAATCCTGAGCTACGCTCGCTTGGCTGGGGACTGAGCTACCTGCACCAGGACCAGGACAACGAGCTGGCCGGACAGTCCTCGGTCGAAAACCTCAATACCAACCTGCGCTATCGCCTGAACCGGAAATTCGCACTGACGGCATCGGCCGGCTATGACCGCTACGACTACCAGGCCCTGGGCGGAAGAACCGCCGGGCGCAGCTGGTCGACCGGCTTTGCATGGACGCCGTCGCAGCGCACCAACGTGCAGGCTTCGATCGGCCGCCATTTCTACGGCACCACCGGCTCGTTCGCCGCGAGCCTGCGCAGCCGGCGCACCGTGTGGAGCGTCGACTATGGCGATACGATCACCAACTCGCGCTCGCAGTTCACCCTTCCTTCTGCACTCGATACGGCGGGGCTGCTCGACGGTCTTTTCAGCACGACCATTCCCGATCCCGTGCTGCGCGCGCAAGCAGTGGCCGCGTATATCCAGCAAACCGGCTTGCCGCCGAGCCTGGCTAACAACGTCAACTACCTGAGCAATCGCTACATGCGCCAGAAACTGCTGCAGGCATCGGCTGCATTCAAGTGGTCGCGCAGCAGCAGCGTCATGAGCCTGTACGGCAGTGAACGCACGGCCCTGTCTAGCCAGGAAAGCGACAGCGAACTGCTGGGCAGCCAGCTTGCTTCCCTCAACGACAATGTGCGCCAGCTTGGCGTCAGCGCGACCTACACCTATAACCTGAGCCCTCGCTCGAGCCTGGTCGCTGGCGCATCCTACAGCCTGAGCGAATCGCTCACCACCGGTCTCGAAGATCGCCAGCGCCTCGTGCGCGTCGGCCTGGACAGCAAACTCGGCCGCCACCTCGTGGGTCGGCTGGAACTGCGCCGCCGTAGCGGCGGTGCCGGTGTCGGGTTCCAGCAGGCATCGGGGCGTGACTACACCGAAAACGCCATCGCGGCGACCCTTTCCATGAAGCTCTAGACGGGACGAACACGATGTACGAAACCTATTACGGACTGTCCGCCAAGCCGTTCCAGCTGCGCCCGGACCCCCACTTCTTCTTTGGCAGCAAGGGCCACAAGCGCGCCATGGCCTACCTCGAGTACGGCATGTCGCAGGGCGAGGGCTTCATCGTCATTACCGGCGAAGTCGGCGCAGGCAAAACCACCTTGGTGCGCAACCTGCTCAACAAGATCCCGCTCGACCAGATCGTCGCGGCCCATATCGTCAACACCAGCCTCGACCCGGAAGACACGCTGCGCATGGTGGTATCGAACTTCGGCCTGCCGTACGAAGGCGCCAGTAAGGCCGAGCTGCTCAACCGCCTCGAGCAGTTCCTGCGCAGCGTCGATCGCCAGGGCAAGCGCGCCCTGCTCCTGATCGACGAAGCCCAGAACCTGAACGCGCGCACCGTAGAAGAACTGCGCATGCTGTCGAACTTCCAGACCGACGAGCGTTCGCTGCTGCAGACCTTCCTGCTCGGCCAGCCCGAATTTCGCACCACCCTGCACAGCCCCGGCATGCAGCAGTTGCGCCAGCGCGTGATTGCCAGCTACCACCTGGGCCCGATGGATGCGCAGGAAACCCGCGCCTATGTCGAGCACCGCCTGGCCACCGTCGGCTGGCAGGGCGACCCCGCTTTTGATGATGGCGCCCACGCGGCGGTGTTTGCCTACAGCGGCGGTATTCCGCGCAAGACCAACACGCTGATGGACCGCGTTCTGCTGATGGGCTACCTGGAAGAAATGCACGCCTTCACCGAAGCCGACATCGGCGAAGTGGTGCGCGACATCTCGGAAGAATACGAACTGCCCGATGCCGGCGGCGAGGCCGACCCGATGGCGATGCTGGAACCCGGCCTGCGCGCCACGGACAACCGCGGGGGAGACCGCCGCGCCAGCGTGGAACTGCTCGACGAGCGCATGATGCGGCTCGAGAAATCGATCGTCTCGGTACTGTCGATCCTGAAGAAAATCGTCGCCACGCCCCAGGGCGCGCCGGCCCAGCACACGGATAACCAGGAATGAAACCCTACGAACCGGTCGCGCGCCAGGCTCCTGCCCCAGGTGAGCGCATCAAGAACGCCATGACCTGCGACGTCGAGGATTACTTCCAGGTCTCGGCCTTTGCCCCCTACATCGATCGCGCCAGCTGGCCGGCGCGCGAATGCCGGGTCGAGGCCAATATCGAACGCATCCTGGCCATCTACGAGCGCCACGGCGTGCGCGCGACCTTCTTCACCCTTGGCTGGATCGCCGAGCGCTACCCGCAAATGGTGAAGAACATCGTCGCCGCCGGCCACGAACTGGCCAGCCACGGCTACGGCCACCTGCGTGCATCCGACCAGACCCAGGCCGAATTCAGCAACGATATCCGCTCGGCCAAGGCGCTGCTCGAAGACATCGGCGGCCAGGCCGTGCTGGGTTACCGCGCGCCGAGCTTCTCGATCGGCCACGCCAACCTGTGGGCGCTGGAGGCGCTGCACGACGCCGGCTACCGCTACAGCTCGAGCATCTACCCGATCGCACATGACCATTACGGCATGCCCGACGCGCCGCGCTTCGCCTTCTACCCGCACGGACCCGATGGCCTGCTGGAAGTGCCAGTCACTACCGTCAACATGTTCGGCCGCAACCTGCCGGCCGGCGGCGGCGGCTATTTCCGCCTGCTGCCCTACGCGCTGTCGCGCTGGATGATGCGCAAGGTAAACCGCGAAGACGGCCAGCCAGCGCTGTTCTACTTCCACCCGTGGGAACTCGATCCGGGCCAGCCGCGCCCTGAAGGGCTGGACGCCAAGTCGCGCTTCCGCCATTACGTCAATATCGAACGCATGGAAGGCCGGCTCGAACAGCTGGCGCGCGATTTCGCGTGGGACCGCATGGACCGCATCTTCCTGGAACAGAAATAAAAGTTAGGCACACCGCACCATGAACTCGATCATCGAAGCCGCGCAGGCCAAACGCGCCGCCCCGCTGCTGGCCACCGGCCCCCAGACCTTGCACCTGCTGCAAGCGCAGGATGCTCCCCGCTGGGACGCCTTCGTGCGTGCCTGCCCGAATGCGACCTTCTTCCATCTGTCGGGCTGGCAGAAGGTGATCGAGGAATCGTTCGGCATCAAGACCTGGTTCTATTACGTCCAGCAAGACGGCCAGATCCAGGGCGTGCTGCCACTGGCCGAGATCAAGAGCCGCCTGTTCGGCCACTCGCTCGGTGCAATGCCCTTCTGCGTGTACGGCGGCGTCGCCGCGCTCGATGATGGCGCCCGGGCCCTGCTCGACGAAGCGGCCGACAAGCTGGCGCGCGAATTGAACGTCGGCCACCTCGAGTACCGCGGCATGCAGCGCGCCCACCCCGGCGACGACAGCTGGCACACCAAGGAACTGTACGTCACCTTCCGCAAGGAGATCTCGGCAGACGACGAGGCCAACCTGAACGCCATCCCGCGCAAGCAGCGCGCCATGGTGCGCAAGGGGATCAAGCTTGGATTGAAAGGCGTGGTCGAGAACCATGTCGACAACATGTTCGAGGCCTATGCCAACAGCGTGCTGCGCCTGGGAACACCGGTGTTTCCGAAGAAATACTTCGCCAAGCTGCAGCAGGTCTTCGGCGACGAATGCGAAGTGCGCTCTATCTACACCGCCGACGACCGCCTGGTCGCCTCGGTGCTGTCGTTCTACTGGCGCGACGAAGTCGTGCCCTACTACGGCGGCGGCATGGACCTGGCGCGCGAAGTGGCCGGCAACGATTTCATGTACTGGAACCTGATGCAGGCAGCAAGCGCCCGCGGCTGCCGCGTCTTCGATTACGGCCGCAGCAAGCTCGGTACCGGCGCCTACGATTTCAAGAAGAACTGGGGCTTCACTGCCGAACCTCTCCCCTACGAGTACAAGCTGTACGCATCGAGTGCGCTGCCGGACAACAATCCGCTGAACCCGAAGTACCAGCTGTTCATCAAGATGTGGAAGAAACTGCCGCTGCCGGTGGCGAACTTCCTTGGCCCGTATATCGTGCGCAACCTGGGATAAGCCGTGGAAGACCTGCTCCTGCTGATCCACCGGATCCCCTACCCGCCCAACAAGGGCGACAAGATCCGTTCTTACCACCTGCTCAAGCACCTGGCGCGCGACTACCGCGTGCACCTGGCGACTTTTGTCGACGATGCCGACGACTGGCAGCACGTGCCGACCGTGGAAAAGCTGTGCGCGAGCAGCCATTTTGCCAGTCTCAATCCCTTGCTGGCGCGCGTGCGCAGCCTCAAGGCGCTGGCCACCAACCGCTCGCTCTCGCTCGACTACTACCGCGACGCCGGCATGCAGCGCTGGGTCGACGATACCGTCGCCGCGCATGGCATCGAGCGCGTGCTGGTATTCTCGTCGGCGATGGCGCAATACGCCGACAAGTATCCACGCGCGCGCCGCGTGGTCGACTTCTGCGACGTCGACTCCGACAAATGGCGCCAGTACGCCGACAAGAAATCCTGGCCAATGAGCTGGCTGTACCGCCACGAGGCGCGCCAGCTGCTCGCATACGAGCGTCAGGTGGCGCGCAACTACGATGCCTCGCTGTTCGTATCAGGCCCCGAAGCAGACCTGTTCCGCCAGCTGGCGCCGGAAAGCGATGCCAAGATCGGCTTTTTCAGTAACGGCGTCGATACCGACTACTTCTCTCCCGAGGCGGTGGGCCCCAGCCCATTCGCCGCCGGCGAACGCGCCATTGTCTTTACCGGCGCCATGGACTACTGGCCGAACGTGGATGCGGTGCAGTGGTTCGCCGACGACGTGATGCCGCTGCTGCGCGCCAGCTTTTCCGACCTGCGCTTTTATATCGTCGGCGCGCGCCCTGCGCCCGCGGTGCTGGAACTGGCCAAGCAGCCGAACATCGTCGTCACCGGCACCGTGCCCGACGTGCGCCCCTATATCGCGTACGCGCAGGCGGCCGTGGCGCCGCTGCGCATCGCTCGTGGCATCCAGAACAAGGTGCTCGAGGCGATGGCAATGGCCACCCCGGTAGTGGTCTCGCCTCAGGCCCTCGAAGGCATCGATGCCGAGCCCGGCCTGGAGCTGGTGCTGGCGCAGGACGCCGCCGGCTTTGCCGACGCAGTCGCCGCCCTGTTGGCACGCAGCAGCAATGAAATCGGCCTGGCCGCGCGCGCCAGGGTCGAACGCAACTATAGCTGGCCGAGCAACCTGGCCTGCATCGGAGAGCGACTCGAATGCATCTGACACCTCCACCCGGCGTGATTCACACGCCCGTTCCGCTGGCGCGCGCCAGCATGATCCCTTTGGCGCTGGCACTGCTGGCGCCCTTCCTGCTGTATTTCGCCACCGCCGCCTCGATGGTGTCGGTCTGGAACAGTTCCGAGACCTTTGCCCACGGTTACATCATCCTGCCGATCAGCCTGGCCTTGATCTGGCGCCAGCGCGCCTGCTTCGGGCAGCTGCCGGCGCAGCCGTGGCGTCCGGGGCTGGTGCTGCTGCTTGGGGCCGGCGCCGCCTGGCTGGCCGGGCGCATGGGCGATGTGCAAGTGGTAATGCAATACGCCTTCGTGGCCATGTTCCCGATTGCCGCACTGACCCTGCTCGGGCCGCGCCTGGCGTCGAAATTTACCTTCCCATTGCTGTTCCTGCTGTTCGCGGTGCCGTTCGGCGAGGTCTTCGTCAACCCGCTGATCGAGTACACCGCCGACTTCACGGTGTGGGCGGTGCAGGCCACCGGCATCCCGGTGCTGCGCAACGGCACCCGTTTCGAACTGCCCACCGGCAGCTGGTCGGTGGTCGAGGCCTGCAGCGGTATTCGCTACCTGATCTCGTCGATCACGCTCGGCTGCCTGTACGCCTACCTCACCTACCGCTCGAACCTCAAGCGCGCCATGTTCATCGGCCTGGCGATCCTGGTGCCGATCGTCGCCAACTGGCTGCGCGCCTACGGCATCGTCATGATCGGCCACACCAGCGGCATGACGCTGGCGACCGGCGTCGACCACCTGGTCTACGGATGGCTGTTTTTCGGCGTGATCATGTTCATCATGTTCTGGATCGGCAGCTTCTGGCGCGAGGATGACCTGCCGCTGCCGGCGGCCGCGCAAACTGCCACCTCCGCGCAGGATGTCGCGTTGCGCCCTGTCAGTTTGGTTCCGATGGCCGTGGCAGTGGTGGCGCTGGCGGCGGTATGGCCGGCATTTGCGCTTCTCAACGACCGCGCCAACCACAATCCGCAGGCAGTCGCACTGGCCGAACCGGCCGTGGCCCTGCCGCCGGCCCAGTCCTTCCCCGCCTGGAAGGTCGACTACATGGAGCCGGATGCCCGCCTCGAGCGCGTCTATCGTGCGCCTTCCGGCCAACCGGTACAGCTGCAGCTGCTGTACTACCGCAACCAGAGCAAGCAAAAAGGCCTGATCAGCTCCGTCAACCGTCTGGCGGGCGAAAAGAGCAACTGGCATGAGACTGGATCGTCGCTGCTTACCGAAGAGGCAGGCGGGCACCGACTGGCACTGCGCGAGGCGCGACTGGACGGCCCGGGCGGGCCGCTGGTGGTGTGGCATGTGATGTGGGTGGACGGTCATTACCTGTCGAGCAACGTGGCCGGCAAGCTGCGCCAGGCCCAGGGCAAGCTGCAGTTCCGCGGCGACGACGGCGCCCTGGTGGCGATCGCCACCCCGGCCGGAGACAATCCGGACGCAGCACGCGCCACGCTGCGCGCTTTCCTGGATAGTAATTTTGCTGCGGTCGATGCCGCGCTGGTTGCCGCGCGTGGACGCTGAAATGAGGTCCGTGCCGGATACCGCACAGCCACCGCTGGTTGCGCACCTGATCTACCGGCTCGATATCGGGGGCCTGGAAACGCTGCTGGTCGATACGATCAACCGCATGCCTCCAGGGCGCTATCGCCACGCAGTGATCTGCCTGACCGACTACACCGATTTCGCGGCGCGCATCTCGCGCCCGGACGTCGCGCTGTTTGCCCTGCACAAGCCGGCAGGGCTCGCGCTCGGCATCCACGCCAGCCTGTTCAAGCTGCTGCGGCGCCTCGGCCCTGCAATCTTGCACACGTATAATCTCGGCACCATCGAGTACGCCGCCACCGCCTGGGCGGCCGGGGTACCGGTGCGCGTGCATGCCGAGCATGGCCGCGACGCGCGCGACCCGCTGGGTGTCAACCCGAAGCACAATTTACTGCGTCGCCTGGTCACGCCCTTCATTGACCGTTACGTGCCGGTCTCGCGCGATTTGCGCGGCTGGCTGGAACAGGTCGTGCGCATCCCTGCGCGCAAGCTGCAACTGATCGACAATGGCGTCGACACCGAACGTTTCCAGGCACATGGTCCGGTGACGACCGAGGCCTGGCAGGATGATCCCGATGCTTTCATTATCGGCACTGTCGGCCGCCTGCAGGACGTCAAGGACCAGGCTTGCCTGATCGATGCCTTTGCGGCCTTGCGCCGCCTGTTGCCGGACGAGCGACTGCGCCTGGTGCTGGTCGGCGACGGCCCGCTGCGCACGCAGCTCCAGACGCAGGTGACCGCAAGTGGCCTGCAAGACAGCGTCTGGTTCGCCGGCGCGCGCAGCGACGTGGCGCCGGTAATGCGCAGCTTCTCGCTGTTTGCACTGTCCTCGATTGCCGAGGGCACCCCGGTGACCCTGCTCGAAGCCATGGCCAGCGAGCTGCCGGTGGTGGCCACCGCCGTCGGTGGCATTCCCGACCTGCTCGACCTTGGCAGCAGCAGCGCCGCCGGCGCCCTGGTGCCGGCCGGCGATGCACAGGCCATGGCGGCTGCGATCGCGCCTTATGTGCGCGACCGCGCGCTGGCGCGCCGTCACGGCGCCGCCGGACGCGCCCGCGTCGAACAGCATTACAGCATGCGCGCCATGCTGGCCGCCTACGTCGCTCTGTACGACGAACTGTGCGCGGCCAAGACAACACCAGGAACACCAAATAAGGCAATCACACCATGTGCGGAATAGTTGGAATTTTTGACATGCAGGGCAACCGCGCCATCGACCGCGACCTGCTGCATCGTATGAACGAAACCCAGTTCCACCGCGGACCGGTGGAAGGCGACCTGCACCTCGAGCCGGGCCTGGGCTTCGGCCACCGCCGGTTGTCGATCATTGCGCTTGAAGCCGGGCTGCAGCCGCTGTTCAACGAGGACGAGACCATCGCGCTGGTATTTAATGGCGAGATCTACAATTTCCGCGAACTGCGCGCCGAGCTGCAAGGCCTGGGCCACACATTCCGCACGCCGTCGGACAGTGAAACCATCGTGCACGCCTACGAACAGTGGGGCGAAGATTGCGTCGGCCACCTGCGCGGCATGTTCGCTTTCGCCATCTGGGACCGTCCCAAGCAAACGCTGTTCCTGGCGCGCGACCGCATCGGCATCAAGCCAATGCACTATGCCATCCTGCCTGATGGTATGTTTGCCTTCGGCTCAGAGCTCAAGTCGCTGCTCTCGCTGCCCACCCTCCAGCGCGAGATCGACCCGCTCGCGGTCGAAGACTATTTCGCCTATGGCTACGTGCCGGAGCCGCGCACCATTTTCACCACGGCCTTCAAGCTACTGCCGGGCCACACGCTCACGCTGCGCGTTGGCCAGCCGCTGCCGAAATCAAAGCAATATTGGGACGTGCCGTTTGCTCCGCACGCCACCATGTCCGAGCGCGACATGGAAGAAGAACTGATCAATCGCCTGCGCGAGGCAGTGCAGAGCCACTTGATTTCCGACGTGCCGCTGGGCGCCTTCCTGTCGGGCGGCGTCGACTCGAGCGCGGTGGTGGCGATGATGGCCGGCGTGACCGATGGCGCGGTGAATACCTGCTCGATCGCCTTCGACGATCCGGCCTTTGACGAATCCGATTACGCGCGCCAGGTAGCCGAGCAGTACAAGACGCGCCATCAGTGCGAGACCGTCGGCACCGACGACTACGGCCTGCTCGACACCCTGGCCGAGCTGTACGACGAACCCTATGCCGACAGCTCGGCGATCCCGACCTACCGCGTCTGCCAGCTGGCCCGCAAACGCGTTACCGTGGCGCTGTCGGGCGACGGCGGCGACGAGAGCTTCGCTGGCTACCGCCGTCACCGCATGGCGATGGGTGAGAACCGGGTACGCTCGATGCTGCCACTGGCGCTGCGCAAGCCGATCTTCGGCGTGCTTGGCGCGGCCTATCCAAAGCTTGATTGGGCGCCACGCATGTTCCGCGCCAAGACCACGTTCGAATCGCTGGCGCGCGACCTCACCGAGGGCTATTTCCACGGTGTCTCGATCAACAACGACCGCATCCGCAGCGAGCTGTTCTCCAGCGGCTTCAAGGCCCGCTTGCAGGGCTACCGCGCGGTTGAAGTAATGCGCGGCTATGCAGCCAATGCGCCGACCGACGATCCGCTGTCGCTGATCCAGTACCTCGACATGAAGACATATTTGCCGGGGGACATACTCACCAAGGTCGACCGCGCCAGCATGGCGCATGCCCTGGAGGTGCGGGTGCCGCTGCTGGACCACAAGTTCGTCGAATGGGTATCGGGCCTGCCGTCGAGCTCGAAGCTGCGCAACGGCGAAGGCAAGTACATCTTCAAGAAAGCACTCGAGCCCTTCCTGACGAACGACATCCTGTACCGCAAGAAGCAGGGCTTCTCGATCCCGCTCGCCGCCTGGCTGCGCGGCCCGCTGGCGGAATCGATGCGCCGCGCGGTGCTCAATCCGGCCCTGCTCGATACCGGCATCTTCAATGCCGCCTTTCTCAAGCAGATGGTGGACGAACACCAGTCCAACGCCAAGGACCACAGCACGACCTTATGGTCGGTGCTGATGTTCGATGCATTCCTGCGCAAGAACGGCGCCACGGGCGCCGCACCTGCCGCGTCAGCCGCTGCCGCCGCTCCGGCCTGCGCCGTCGCCACCGCTTAAAATAGAACAACGCACACCGCGTCACCGGAACCACAAGAATCATGCGCGTCCTCCACGTCCTCGACCATTCGATCCCGCTGCACAGCGGGTACACCTTCCGCACCCGTTCGATCTTGCGCGAACAGCGCGCGCTTGGCTGGGAAACCTTTCACGTCACCGGCTCCAAGCAGCATTCCGGCGACCAGCTGGAAGACACCGTCGACGGCCTGCACTTCTACCGCACCCCCGCTTCGACAAGCGCGCTGGCCAAGCTGCCGGTGCTGAACCAGAAGGAAGTCATCGACGGCCTCACGCGCCGCCTGGCCGAGATCATCCCGCACGTGAAACCAGACGTGCTGCACGCGCATTCGCCGAGCCTGAACGCGATTGCCGCCCTGCGTGCCGGCAAGCGCTTCGGCATCCCGGTGGTGTACGAAGTACGCGCCTTCTGGGAAGACGCCGCGGTCGACCACGGCACCAGCAGCGAAAACGGCCTGCGCTACCGCGCCACCCGCGCACTGGAAACCTGGGCGCTCAAGCGCGCCGACGCCGTGACCACGATCTGCGAAGGCCTGCGCCGCGACATCGTCGCGCGCGGCATCCCGGCCGACAAGGTGACGGTCATTCCGAATGCGGTCGACATCGACAAGTTCTCGGTGGGCGGCAGCGCAGACCAGGAGCTCAAGACGAAATTGGGCCTGCAGGGTACGCGCCTGATCGGCTTCATCGGCTCGTTCTACGCCTATGAGGGCCTGGACATCCTGCTGCGCGCAGTGCCCCAGCTGGCCGCCGGCCTGCCCGACTTGCGCGTGCTGTTGGTCGGCGGCGGTCCGCAGGACGCCCAGCTGCGCCAGCTGGCGCAAGACCTCGGCATCACCAACAAGGTGGTGTTCACCGGGCGCGTGCCGCACGAACAGGTGCAGAAATACTATGACCTGCTCGACGTGCTGGTCTATCCACGCCTGTCGATGCGCCTGACCGATCTGGTCACTCCGCTCAAGCCACTCGAAGCAATGGCCCAGGGCCGCATCCTGGCCGCCTCCGACGTCGGCGGCCATCTGGAGCTGATCGCCGACGGCAAGACCGGCGTATTGTTCAAGGCCGACGACCCGGTCTCGCTGGCCGAGAAGGTCGGTGCCCTGCTTGGCGCCCAGGAGCGCTGGCCGGCGCTGCGCGCGGCGGGACGCGAATACGTCGAAAACGAACGCAACTGGCCAGTCAGCGTGGCGCGCTACAAGCAGGTCTACGGCCGCCTGACCGGATCGATCACTGCATGAAGATCCTGACGTTCAGTACGCTGTTCCCGAATGCGGAGAAGCCCGGCCACGGCATTTTCGTAGAAACGCGCCTTCGCCACCTGGTCGCGAGCGGCCGGGTCCAGGCGCGGGTGGTAGCGCCAGTGCCGTGGTTCCCATCCAGCCATCCTCGTTTTGGCCAGTATGCCAGGCAGGCCCGCGTGCCGCGCGAAGAAACCCGTCACGGCCTGCGCGTGGCGCATCCACGCTATCCAGTGCTGCCGAAAATCGGCATGAACGTGGCGCCGCTGCTACTGGCGCAGGCGGTCAAGCCAACGATCGCGCGCCTGATCGACGAAGGCTACGACTTCGACCTGATCGATGCCCACTATTTCTATCCAGACGGCGTCGCCGCAGCCATGCTCGCGCGCCACTTCAACAAACCGCTCGTGATCACCGCGCGCGGCTCGGACATCACCCTGCTGCCGCAATACCCGCTGCCGCGACGCATGATCCGGTGGGCGGCGCGCCGCGCCGACGCAGTGATCACGGTATGCGATGCATTGCGCGATGAAGTGGTTGCGCTCGGTGTCGACGCCGAGCGCGTGACCTCGTTGCGCAATGGCGTCGATCTGGAATTGTTCCAGCCCACGCCGCGCACCCCAAGCCAGGGATTCACCTTGCTCACCGTCGGCCACCTGGTAGCGGTCAAGGCACAGGAGCTGATCATCGGCGCGCTGCCGCTGTTGCCGGGCGTGCGTTTGACAGTAGCCGGCGACGGCCCGAATCGCGCCATGCTGGAAAACCTGGCGCGCGAACTGAAGGTCGCTGACCGTACCATTTTCCTGGGTGCGGTCCCGCAAGCAGAATTACGCGCCCACTACGGCGCCGCCGATGCACTGGTGCTGGCGTCCAGCCGAGAAGGCTGGGCCAATGTGCTGCTCGAATCGATGGCCTGCGGCACCCCGGTGGTAGCCAGTCGCGTGTACGGCACGCCCGAGGTCGTGGCCGCGCCGGAAGCCGGCATCCTGATGGCCGAGCGTAGTCCACAGGGCGTGGCCGATGCGGTAAATGCCCTGCGCGCCGCCTACCCAGACCGCGCGGCAACACGTCGCTATGCCGAAGGTTTTAGCTGGGACGACACGACAGGTGGACAAATCCGCGTGTTCAACGATGTAACCAACCGGCGCGTGCGCCAGCCGTCAATGGCCTTACCGACGCGGAAGTAGGATGGAAACAATTTTATGGATGGTCGATTTGGTTGCCGTCGTGTTCCTATGCCGCTGGGCGCTGCAACAGGATGGCGCATTGAGGAAACGTCGGAACAAGAAAAAAAAGATAGGCAGGAACTAACCCATGCGTGACCTGTTCCTCTTGGCGATATTGCCCTTCCTGCTGTATGCGATGACCAAGCGGCCTTTCATCGGGCTCGGCTTATGGATATGGACCGCCTTGTTTTTTCCCAACGGCTGGGTGTATGGCATGGCTTCTAACATCCGCTATAACCTGCTATTTACAGGTGTAACAGTGCTGTGTTACATGGCACAAAAACACAAACCAAAGCTACACCTTGGCGGCCTGGGGGCAATGGTGCTGCTGTTCTTTCTGTGGACAACCGCCTCGACCGCGATGACTTTGGCGTCGCCCGAGGTGTCCTGGGATATCTGGAGCCGCTTCGCAAAAGTGATGATGCTATTCCTGTTCGTCCTTCTGATCGTCGAAAAGAAGCTGCATATCGAATTCATCTTGTGGTGCGTGGTATTGTCAGTCGGCTTCTACGGTAACCTCGAAGCGCTCAAGTTCATCGCCAGCGGCGGCGGCCACAAGATCGCAGGTATGCATGGCCACGTGTTGGGCGACCGCAACGAGTTGTCGCTCGCTTTCGTGATGACGCTGCCAATCTGTTACTACCTGTTGGGTGAGTATCGCAATCGCTCGCGCGTGGTAGCCGTCGCGCTGCTAGGTACCATGTGTCTTCTGGTGACTGCGGTTGTGGGCACCCAGTCGCGCGGCGGCTTTATCGCGCTGACGGGTTTTGGCGCCTATCTTTTCCTTAAAACCGACCGCAAGATTCCTATCCTGCTCCTGGTCAGCGTCCTGGCCCTAGGTCTGTCGTATTTCGTGTCGGACGAGTGGATGTCGCGCATGGACACCATCGAATCAGTCGATGGTGACGCTTCTTTCATGGGGCGCGTAGTGGCTTGGAAGCTTAGCTTCATCCTCGCGGTTCAAAATCCGTTTTTTGGCGGCGGTTTTAAATCGCTCGAATACTTCCCGGTCTGGGCTGAACTGTCGCGAGATTTTTTCTCATATGAATGGTTCTACACTGGCGACGCGTTACCCCACACCGACGTCGGGCGTGCCGCGCACAGCATTTATTTTCAGGTTTTAGGCGACCAGGGTTTCGCAGGACTTGCGATATATCTCACCTTCCTTGGAGGTGCATTTCTTAAAGCAGGTCGCATAGCGCGCGATGTCAAGTCGGAGGGCTGTCTCAAATGGGTCGGTTCGCTCGCAACTATGCTGCAACTAAGCTTATTTACGTTTGCGCTTGGCGGGGCAGCGCTCAGCTTGGCATATTTCGAACTAGTCTTTGCGATCATCGCACTGCTGATCGTTCTCGAATCACGCGTCCTCCGTGCAGTCCGCTCCCAACAGCATGTGGACGAGTCGTCGGCAACGACTGAGGCGGTAACGCGACGCACCGCAGAAACGGCAGCAACGTCATGACAGTCAATCGCCCATACTCGAGTTTCACACGAAGCGTCTTGCGTAATACTGGAGAAGCAATCGCGCTCCTCAGCCGCGAGAACCGTCTGTGCGTAGTCAATTACCACCGTATTCTCGAAGCGCCCGACCCGATGCTTGAGTCGGAACCAGACGTTGCAACATTTCGCTGGCAGATGCGCTTACTGGCCGACTGTTTCAATGTACTACCGCTGCACGACGCGTTAGCTGCTCTCGATGCCGGCCAGTTGCCACCACGCGCGATCTGCATCACTTTTGACGATGGCTACCGTTCAGTGCACGACTTGGCTCTTCCTATTCTCCAGGAATTCGGACTACCGGCCACCGTATTCGTCACCAGCGGCTACATCGGCGAACGGAATATGTGGAACGATCGCATAATTGAGGCGGTACAGAGCCTACCGCCAGGGCAACTCGACCTGTCCGACGTCGGTCTTGGCGCGTATTCCCTGCGCAGCTTGGATGACCGCAAAACCACACTGGACGAACTGACCGAGGCATCGAAGTACCTGCCGCCCAAAGCGCGCGTGGGTCTAATCGAACGACTTGAAGCCTTGGTCGGCGAAGGTCTAGCGCATGGCTTGATGCTACGCCAGGACATGGTTGTCAACCTCGATCGAAAGGGAGTCGAAATCGGCGCACACACCATTTCGCACCCGATTCTCACCAGCTTGGATGATGGCGACGCGCGTTTTGAAATCCGCGGCGGTAAGGAGGAACTGGAGGCGATCCTGGGCAAACCGGTGCGCCTGTTCGCCTATCCGAACGGGAAGATCGGCAAGGATTTCGACATGCGTCATGTTGACATGGTGCGCGAGGCTGGCTTCAGTGCTGCCTTTACAACGGCGGTCGGCGCAATTACCCGCGATCAGAACCGGTTCCAATTACCGCGCAGCCGCCCGTGGGATTCGTCGCCCTTTTTATTCGGATTTAGACTGCTACGTTGGTTGACACAGTCCCCACCCTAATGCACGCAGACCCAACATGCATCGAACAGCCTGCAGTGTCGACTGCGAAAAAATCGGGCCTTCTTGCCCCAAATATGGATACGAATATGAGTAAACGCGCGCTCCTGATTGCTTTTCATTTTCCGCCGCAGGCGGCGAGCAGCGGCATCCAGCGAACTTTAAGCTTCTCTAAACATCTCGGCAATCATGGCTGGGAACCGCTGGTACTCTCTGCGCACCCGCGCGCCTACAGCACGCAGAACACCACGCAACTGGCCAGCGTGCCGCCGCAGTTAGTAGTCAAGCGCGCCTTCGCGCTCGATGCAAAGCATCACATGGGGATTAAAGGCCGTTATCCGGAAGCAGTGGCCTTACCGGACCGCTGGGTGTCGTGGTGGTTGGGCGCAGTCCCGGCCGGCCTATCGCTAATTCGCAAGCACAAACCGCAAGTGATCTGGTCGACCTTTCCGATCTCGACTGCACACCTAATCGCGCTAACACTTCACCGCTTGACCGGATTGCCATGGGTAGCTGACTTTCGCGACCCCATGCTGCAAAAATCGTATCCAACTTCGAAATTGCAACGCAATCTTTACAGGTGGATCGAGCACCAAGCTATTACTCGCTGCAATGTGGCAGTATTTACTACTCACAGCGCGATGGAGTCCTACCGCACGCGCTTTCCGCACCTACCGCCGTCCAAATTCACCGTGATTGAAAACGGTTACGACGAGGATGGATTCGGCACACGGGCCGACTCTCCGACTTCCGCCGCTCCAACAGGCAAGATCACCTTGGTGCATAGTGGCGTTCTGTATCAGACTGGCCGCGACCCGTCCGCCTTTCTCCAGGCCGTTGCCCACCTAAAGCAGCAGGGCGCGACCGACGCAACGCGATTACGCATAATTCTGCGCGCGCCTGGAGCAATGGACGAGATCGATTCGTATGTACGAAAATACGGCGTCGAAGACATTGTGGAATTGGCCCCGCCAGTCCCTTACCGAGATGCACTGCATGAAATGCTGGCTGCGGACGGATTAATCGTGTTCCAAGGTACACCGTTTAATACCCAGATACCGGCCAAGATTTACGAGTACTTCCGCGCACGCAAACCGATCCTTGGACTACTAGATCCGGCTGGCGAGACGGCGCGGGTGCTCGGCGCAGCCGGCTTTATCGACATTGCCAATATGGACCGAGTGGAAGCAATTGTTCCAGTTTTGAAGTCGTTTATCGAAAAAATATGCACCGGTAGCGCCCTGATTGCCAGCGATGAGCTAATTCTGTCCTCGTCGCGTCAACATCGTGCAAGTGAGCTAGCAAAAATCTTTGACGCCGCGTGCGTTTGACAGAAATACAATCGGCATAACATGACGTCAAAGGAAGCTGTCGTTACAGGTGTGAAGTGGACGTCGGTCTCCACCATGGGCCGGCGCGTGCTGGGCCTAGTCGCGAACATTGTATTCGCGCGCTTGCTGGCGCCCGATGATTTCGGGTTGGTGGCCATGGCCGGCGTCATGCTCGGTTTCGTCGACATTTTCAAGGACCTCGGGACGGGGGCAGCGCTGGTACGTGAAAAAGAGGCGCGGCCTGGATTGCTCTCGAGTGTGTTCTGGCTCAATTGCGGCTTTGGACTGGGGATGACCATCCTGATGCTGGCGCTGTCGCCGCTGGTAGCGGCGCTGTATCAGGAACCGCGGGTACAGCCGATCGTTGCCGTCATGGCGGTGTCCTTCCTTTTGTCGTCCCTGTCGATCGTGCACGTGTCGCTCCTGACCCGCGAGATGGCATTCGAGCGCCTGGCCAAAGTAGAGCTGGCAACCTCGGTGCTGTCGTATGCGATCGGGATCGGCGCCGCGCTGCTGGGGCACGGAGTTTGGAGTCTCGTGTACCAGGTCATCGCCAACGCCGCGCTGGGTACGTCGCTGACCTGGATTGCCAGCCGGTGGCGTCCGCAACTGGTTTTCAACTGGACTGAAATCCGGGGTATCACAGGTTACAGCCTGAACTTGGCCGGCTACAATATTTTCTATTACTTCGCCCAAAACCTGGACAATCTGCTGATCGGTCGCTTCCTCGGCACTGAAGCGCTCGGCCTGTACGATCTTGCGTATAAGCTGATGACCTTCCCTATGCAGGCCATTTCAGCCGTTTTCGGCCGGGTCATGATGCCCTATTATGCAAAAGCTCAGGAAGATCTGCCGCGCTTCCGCCAGGCCTTCCTGCGTGTGGCCGGCACCATCGCATTCGTGACTTTTCCGATGATGTTTGGTTTATTGGCGGTGCGCGAGCACTTCGTCTTCGCCGTCTTCGGTGCGGCATGGGCGCCAGTAATCCCACTGCTGGCCATGTTCGCGCCGCTCGCCGCCATCCGTTCGGTGCTGACAACGACCGGGTCGATCTATATGGCCACCGGCCACACAGGCCTGCAACTGCGCTGGGGAATGTTGTCGAATCTGATTATCTTGGGCGGTCTTGCGGCAGGCCTGAAATGGGGCATCCTCGGTGTGGCCGCCGGCTTCACCCTCACCTCTTTGCTGCTGCTGTATCCCAACCTGAAAATTCCTTTCCGCTTGATCGGACTGGAAGTCGGGAGCCTGCTACGCGCATTAGCGCCAACCTTTGCATGCACTGCCTTGATGTTTGCTCTGGTTGCCGCCCTCGATTTGCTGCTGACCGGGCGCATCGGTCATGCGGGCATGCTGGGCGTGCTCGCAGCTGCTGGCGGCGCCGGCTACCTGGCATGTACCTGGTTCCTGAACCGCGCCATGCTGCAGGAGCTGCTTGCGTTCTCGGGCTTACGCAAGCCCGCAGCGGCTGGCCTTTCCTGACCTATAACGAATTGATAACACGACCATGACTATCTTCTGCGGCGCCTATTCCCTGTCTCCTGATGTCGACCTACCCCCGGCCTTGATCGATGCATTGCGCATGCATGTGACGCGCTCCCCTGCAGACCTTCCGACCGAATGGCGTACCAGCCACGCCTATGTGGCTAGCGTCGATATTGGCGCCTTTAATGGCAGCGGCATGCTGGATCAGGGCAGTGCGGGTTTTTCGGTGATTGCAGGCGAACCGCTGCTCACAGGTCCGGGTATGACCGGTAACAGCGAGCGCACCGAAGACCTGGAGCGTATCAGCGCCGGCCTGCGCTCGGATATGCGCTCAAATATGCGCTTCGACATACTCCGACAAGCATCCGGAACCTTCTGCGGTGTCGATTACGATGCTCTTAAGCATACGATGTCGGTGTACGTCGATAAGTGCGGAGTGCGACCGGTGTATGTGTGGGCAGGTCCCCAGTTCGTCGTTTTCGCCAGCGCACTGCGCATCCTGGAGGCGGTCCCTGCCGTGCCCAAGCAGTTCGACATACGCGGCGTCACCGAAATCGCTGCACTTGGTTATGCGCTGGGCGAGCGCACGCCTTTCCTGAACATTTCCATGTTGCGCGCAGGTGAAGCCGTGTACCTCAGCGCTGGCAGCGTGCAGCGCGAGCAATACTGGCGCTGGGATGGACCGCTGGATGACATTAGCTACGAATCCGCAACGCGCCGTGCTTACGATAGCTTTCTGAGTGCGGTCGTGCGGCGCCAGCGTAACGCCCGCATCGCCGCCGCCTTCCTCAGCGGCGGCCTCGATTCACGAGTGATCGTTGGTGGCTTGGCAGCGCTCGGCAGTGATGTGCATTCAGTAAACTATGCGCCCGACTGTAGCCAGGATCAAGTATTCGCGAAGTTGGTCGCCGACCAGTTACACCTGAAACATACGCAGATCGAAACGAATGCTGGAAACGTGAGCCAGGGTTATCGCAAGGATGCGGTCAATGCCTGGATCCGCGAGACTTTCCCTGAACTGTCGTCAGCCGGGCAGGCGCCAGTGCTATGGTCCGGCGACGGCGGAAGTGTGGGTCTAGGCTATGTCTACATGACGCCCGAAATTGTATCGGCGATGGAGCGCGGCGCGACGCCGGAAGCGATCACGCTATTCAACGGCGGTGTCCCACGCCGGATCTTCCATCGCTCAGCTGTCGAACAGATCGGCAACCTCACCTTCCAGGGTATTGCCGAGGAGCTGGCCGCCATCGAGGGTCCTGACCAGGGTCGGCGTTTCCAGCTGTTCTTGATGCTCAACGACCAACGGCGTCACTTGGCTCAGCATTTCGAGGACATCGACGTCGAGCGAATCGAGTTCCACCTTCCATTCTTCGATGCAGACTTCCTCGACAGCGTGCTACGCCTGCCAAATGACTGGCTCATGGCGCACCGTTTCTACATGGACTGGATGGAATACTTCCCGAACGCACTGAAGTCGATTCCATGGCAAGCCTATCCTGGGCACATCCCTTGCACCTTGCCTAGTCCCCCGGGCTTGAAATACCAATGGGATACTTACTACGACAAGAAGATGTACGCGCAAATGCGTCGTTCGCAGGCTAGCAATGGATATCGCATGCTGTCGGCACAGTACTTTCCGGACAAATTGATCAGCCGAGGTGCCTTGCGCCTGGCTAGCCTGCTGACGGGCAGCGGTCTACGCGACTACAGCTATCTGATCAAGACGGCCGGGGTGTATCATCGCTACTGGAATGCGGCACAAGAGAATGTGGCGGCCCGAGCTGCTGAATAAAGTCGCGATTCCGGGTGTTTGGGCAAAGTTTTAGGTGACTGAAGCGGCCTTTGGTCCACATCCGGAAACATGATTCCGATGATTCATCAGATTCCGTGCACATGGTCCGGCGCACTGCGAGCTTCCTCGTGTATGTTCTGGATCATCACCCGATCGCGGCGGGCTATCGCGAAATGATTGCTAACAACATCCACGACCGGCGCCTAGCGTGTTCAAAGTTGCTTTCTGACGCGCCGATTTTTCCATCGCTCAGGAAATGCTGGCTTTGCTCGACAAGCGTCCGGCAGACCTGAAGTTTCGGCTCGAGTTGCTCATCAAGAAATTGCCGTCGGTACTACACGCTCCGCCTCAGACCAGCACTTCCTGCGCATCCGGATGCCCAAGAAATCCCCCCGGACTCGCACTCAACCCATACGCCCCCGACTGGAACACCACTACCAGGTCGCCCACGTCGGCGCGCGGCAGCTCCATGCGGTCGGCCAGCACGTCGAGCGGCGTGCATAACGGCCCGACCACCGACACCGCCTCTGTATCGCCAGAAGCCATCCGGTTGCCGATCGCGACGGGATAGTTCTTGCGGATCACCTGTCCAAAATTTCCCGACGCGGCCAGGTGGTGGTGCAAGCCGCCATCCGTGACCAAGAATACCTGGCCGCGCGAGACCTTGCGGTCGACCACGCGCGCCACGTAAACGCCCGCTTCCCCGACCAGGTAGCGTCCCAGCTCAATCGACAAGCTAGCCTCGGGCAACGCCGCCCGCACCCGCGGCAGCAAGCGATCGAGGGCAGCGCCAATCGGCGCCAGGTCAAGGCGTGCCTCGCCCGGGAAATAAGGAATGCCGAAGCCGCCGCCGATGTTGAGCATCCGTAGCGGGCTGCGGCTGGTCTCGGCCAGTCGTAGCGCCAGCTCTACGGTCTGCGCCTGGGCCTCGATGATTGCCTCGGCTTTAAGGCTTTGCGAGCCGCTGTAGATGTGAAAACCCAGCACATCCAGTCCGAGCGCTGCCGCCAGCGTCAGCATGCGCGGGGCTTCCTCGGCGTCGATGCCGAACTGCTTGGCACCGCCCCCCATGCGCATGCCCGAGCCCTTCAGTTCAAAGTCCGGGTTGATCCGCAATACCAGTTGCGGCGCGATGCCCAGTGCCTCGCCGAGGCGCGCCACGGTGCGCAGCTCGCGTTCCGATTCGGCATGGATGCAGACGCCGGCGGCAATCGCCCGGCGCAGTTCGGCCTCGGACTTGCCGGGACCGGCGAAGCTGACGCGCCACGGATCCATGCCGGTGTCGAGCGCAACCTTGAGCTCGCCGCCGGATGCCACGTCCAGGCCATCGACCAGGCCCGCAAGGTGCTGGACCAGGGCCGGCATCGGGTTGGCCTTCACCGAATAGTGGAGCTCGACCGCAGCTGGGATGTGCTTGCGCACCTCGGCAATGCGTTCCGACAGCAGGCGACGGTCGTACGCATAGAAAGGCGTGCTGCCGACCCGCTGCGCCAGGCGCGTGATCGGGATACCACCGACCTGCAGGCAGCCATCAACGACGGGGAAGCCGGTTTGCGCGGCATGGACTGGTTTGGTAACGCTCATGGGATCATTCGCTTTCAAACAGCGCAACAAAGGGCGCGCGTAACGCCGGACGGTCGAACTTGCCGTTAGGGTTGCGCGGCAACGGGCCAAGAAGCAGCGCGATATGGGCCGGCACCATCCAGGCCGGCAGGCGGCGCTGGCATTCTTTCTGCAGCAGCGCGGGGGTCAAGCCTGCTTCGCGCGCCACCGCGAGCACCACGATGGCCTGGCCCATGACCGGATGCGGCACCCCAAAGGCGACCGCTTCTTCGACCAGGCCGCTCTCATGCACGACTTCCTCGACCTCGGCCGGGCTGACCCGGTAGCCAGACACCTTGATCATGTCGTCGCTGCGGCCAATAAAGTACAGGTAACCCTCTTGGTCGCGGCGCACGGTGTCGCCCGACCATACCGCCAGCTCGGCCAGCGGCAGCGCAGGATCTTGGCCGGGCGCCGGACGAAAACGCTGCGCGGTCTTGGCCGGATCGTTCCAGTAGCCCAGCGAGACCAGGGCGCCGCGGTGCACCAGCTCTCCGGGCTCGTCGGCATCGCACAGGCTGCCGTCAGGCCGTACCACCAGCACCTCGGCGTTCGGGATGGCGCGGCCCATCGAGTCGGGGCGGCGCGCCAGCTCGGCTGGCGGCAGATAGGTGGAGCGGAAAGCTTCGGTCAGGCCATACATCAGAAACAGGTTGGCATCGGGCAGCCTGGTGCGCAGCGCGGCCACGGTAGCGCGCGGCATGGCGCCGCCCGAGTTGGTCAGGTAGCGCAGCGAGCAGGCGGCCGGCCAATCCAGTTGCGCGAGCTGAATCCACAATGGCGGCACCGCGGCCAGGCCGGTGATGCGTTCCGCATCCACTGCCTTGAGCACGTCGCGCGCAAACAGGTGATTGATCAGCACCACGGTGGCGCCGGCGTAAAAGGCGGTGGTCAGCTGGCTCAAGCCGTAGTCGAAGCTCAGCGGCAGCACCGCCAGGATGCGGTCGTCGTCCGTGTTGCCAAGATAGCCCGCAACGCTGCGCGCGCCAGCCACGATGTTCCGGTGCGATAGCACCACGCCTTTGGGTTTACCGGTGCTGCCCGATGTGTACAGGATGGCGGCCATGTCGGCGTCGATCGCCGGCAGGGCGCCGCCAGGCGCCGGCGCTGCACCTGACTCCCAGGCCAGCAGCCGGAATGCGCCAGGCAGCTGTGGCAGCGAGGCGGAGCCGACCACGATAATCGAGCGCAATCCAGGGCAGTGCGCCAGCACCTCGGCTAGTGCATGCAGGCGCTCGCTCGAGGTGACCAGTACGCGTGCCTCGCAGTCGGCCAGGATATGCGCAACCTGGGGCGCCTTCAGCAGCGGATTGACCGGCACGAACACGGCGCCCGCCGCCGATGCGCCGAACATCGCGGCCACGTTTTCAATGCGTTTTTCGAGATAGACCGCAACCCGTTCGCGCGGCTTGATACCGATATCCAGCAGCTGTCCGGCTGCTCCCTGCACCATGCGCGCCAGTGCGGCGTAGTCGAGCCGTTCGGCGCCGTATACCAGCGCCTCGGCGCCAGGGGCCCGGTGCGCCGCCGTGAAAATCAAATCGTGAACCAGCTCGCTCATTCAAACCTTCTTGTACAGACCAGCAGGGACGGGAAAAGCGGGCGCCATCTTAACATTTTCGTTTCAACCCAGAACAGCAAAACCGGCATCCACCGTTATACTGTGTTGCCTAAACTGAAGATGAACCACATGCGCGCACACCGCCCCAGCCTGCCGATCGCCCCCGTGCTGTCGCGTGCCTCGTTCAGCGGCCCGCAGGGCAGGCACGCCGCTGCGCGGCCACCGTCGGTGCTCGACGCCGGCCAGGTGCGCATGGTCACAAGCGGCAGGGTGGCGATCGCGCTGGCGCTGCGCCAGATGGGCCTACAGCCGGGCGACGAAGTGCTGGTGCCGGCCTACCACAGCCCCTCGATGGTGCCGCCGGTATTGTGGTGCGGAGCGACCCCGGTATTCTACCGCGTCGGCGCAGACGCCTCGGTCGACCTTGACGACGTGGCGGCGAAGCTCGGCCCGGCGACGCGCGCCCTCATGGTCACCAATTACTTCGGCTTTCCGCAAGCGCTGCAAACGATCCGTGCCTTTTGCGACGCGCGCGGCCTGCAGCTGCTGGAAGACTGCGCGCACTGCTTCTTCGGCCAGTACCGCGGCAAGCCGGTCGGTTCCTGGGGTGACTACGCCATCGCCAGCAGCATGAAGTTTTTTCCAACCTACGAAGGCGGGGCCCTGGTATCGGCGCGCCACCGGCTCGACGCAATCGTGCTGCAACCTGGCGGCCTGGGTTTCGAGGCCAAGGCAGCGCTGGCCACGCTCGAAAACAGTTTCGCGCACGGACGCCTGCCAGTCGTGCGCGCCTTGCTGCGCCTGCCCTTGGGCTTGAAGGACATGGCGTGGCGCGCGCTCAAGGCGCGCCACAATGCCGGCGCCGGCGCAAGCATTAAGACCAGCCTGGCGCCGGCTTCGTCGGACAGCGGCTTCGATTTCGAACCGCGCTGGGTCGACAAGCGTTCGGCCTGGTTTTCGCGGGTGATCATGAAACTGGCTTCGACCCGCCGCATCTGTACCTTGCGGCGGCGCCACTATCTGGTGCTCGAAGACGCCACGCGCGGCCTGCCCGGCTGCCGGCCGTTGTTTCCCACGCTGCCCGAGGGCGTCGTGCCGTGGCAGTTCCCGCTACTGCTGGACGATCCAGAAAGCATTTTCGAGCGCTTGCACGCGGCCGGGGTGCCGCTGGTGCGCTTTGCCCATGCGCGCTGGCCGGGAGTAGACGCCGCCACTTGCGCCAACGGCGCGATGCTGGCACAACGCGTGATCGCCTTTCCCTGCCACCAGGAGCTAAACCCGGACGAACTGGCATGGATGGCAGACCAGCTGCAGCAGGCGCTGCTGGCCCAGGCGGTGGCGGCATGAACTGGAGCTTCGTTTCGGCACGCAGCTTTGCCGAGCACCTGTCGGAATGGGCGCGGCTGCATGCAAGCGGCGCGGCCTCGCCGCTGCTGGCAGCCGATTTCGTGCTGCCGCTGCTCGCGCATTTCGCGCGCGGCGACGAACTGCTGGCAACCTGCCGCTGCGGCCAACATGTGGTGGCAATGGCGGTATTGTCATCCGAGGGCCGCGCGCGCTGGCAGACCTTCCAGCCCGCCCAGGCCCCGATCGGCATCTGGCTGCAATGCCCCGGCACCGACACCGCCATGCTGGCCGCTGCGCTGGTGCGCGCCCTGCCCGGTCTCAACTTGGTAACCGCCATCACGCAGTGCGACCCGGAACTGGTTCCGCGTCCAGCCGATGGCGGTTGCGTGCAAACGCTCAACTACATCCAGACCGCCCGAATTACCATCGAGGGCAGTTTCGACGCGTACTGGAGCACGCGCGGCAAGAATTTGCGCGGCAACCTGAAGAAGCAGCGCGCCCGGCTCGAACGCGACGGCATCGCGCTGCGCCTGGAAGTAATACGCGATGCCGAGTCGGTGGGCGCCGCGGTCGCCGATTATGGCAATCTGGAGAGCACCGGCTGGAAAGCCGGCGGCGGCACCGCGGTCCACGCCGACAATGCGCAGGGGCGGTTTTACAAAGACATGCTCGAGGCGTTCTGCCGACGCGGAGCCGGCAGCATCTACCGCTACTGGATTGGCGGGCAGCTTGCCGCGACCGACCTGTGCATCGAAGGCGCTGATTGCATCGTGGTGCTCAAGACAACCTATGACGAGCGCGTCGCCGGATCGCTGTCGCCTACCCTCCTGATGCGCGAGGAGGAAACCCGCGAGTTGTTCGACCAGGGGCGCTTCAAGCGCATCGAATTCTATGGCAAGGTCATGGAATGGCACTTGCGCTGGACGGACGAGGTGCGCACGCTCTACCATCTCAATATTTACCGCTGGCCTGCACTACGCGGCTGGCACCGCAAGCTGCAGGCGCGCGCCGCGCGCCAGAGCACATGCAACGGATTAACGGAGCAAGAATGTACTTGAACGAAGTCAGGAATATCCTCATCGACGTGCTGAACCTGGGCCCGGCCGGCAACGAACTCGCTGCAGACTCGCCGCTGCTGGGCAGCCTGCCGGAGCTCGATTCGATGGCGGTCGTGAGCCTGATCGGTGCACTCGAAGACCAGTTCGGCATCATGATCGACGACGACGACATCAGCGCCAGTACCTTTGCCACGCTCGGCAGCCTGACGGCCTTCGTGCAAGAAAAGCGCGGCGCATGACCCTGGCGTCCGGGCCAGCCGCGGTGCCGTTCTTCCTGCCGGTGGACGGCGGGCAGCGCTTTTGCCTGTTTCACCCCGCCGTCGGCGACTGCCGCGGCGCCGTGCTGTACGTGCATCCGTTTGCCGAAGAACTGAACCGCTCGCGCCGCATGGCAGCGCTGCAGGCGCGCGCACTGGCGGCGCAGGGCTACGGCGTGCTGCAAATCGACCTGCACGGCTGCGGCGACAGCAGCGGCGATTTCGGCGATGCACGCTGGGAAACCTGGAGGCGCGACCTGGCGTCAGCTCATGCCTGGCTCGACACGCGCCTGGCGCAGCCAATCACGCTGCTCGGACTGCGCCTGGGCGCCGCGCTGGCACTCGACTTCGCCCGCACCGCAGCCAAGGCGCCTGCCCGCATTGTCCTGTGGCAGCCGGCCTTGTCCGGCCCTTCGGTCCTGGCGCAGTTCTTGCGCCTGCGGGTGGCCAACGACATGCTCTCGGGCGGCGATACCAGGCTCGGCACTGCTGCCCTGCGCGCCGCGCTCGCGCGCGGCGAGACGCTGGAAATCGCTGGCTACGACCTGCATCCAGAATTGGCGCAGGCGATCGACGCGCTCGATGCGGCCCTGCTGACCCCGCACAAGATCCCGGTGCACTGGTTCGAGCTGGCGACCGCCCCCGACCGCCCGCTGACGGCGGCCGCCTCCAGTACCGTCGAGCGTTGGCGCCGCGCGCGCGTGCTAGTACAGGCTCGGCAGGTGGTCGGCCAGCCTTTCTGGTCGACCCAGGAAATCACCGAATGCCCGGCCTTGGTGGCCGCCACCTGCGAAGCAATCCAGGAGCCGGTCGATGCTGTTTGACGAAAAAGCGCTGGCCTTCCCCTGCGCCGGCCAATGGCTGGTTGGCGTGGCAACCGTGCCGATGCAGCCGGGCCGGCGCGGCGTGCTGGTCGTGGTCGGCGGCCCGCAATACCGCGCCGGCAGCCATCGCCAATTCACCTTGCTGGCACGCGCCCTGGCGGCGCAGGGCATCGCGGCGATGCGCTTCGATTACCGCGGAATGGGCGACAGCGATGGCGAGATGCGCGGATTCGACGACATCGGGCTAGATGTGCGTTGCGCCATCGACGCCTTTTTCGCCGCCGTCCCGGGTCTGCAAGAAGTGGTCCTGTGGGGGCTGTGCGACGGCGCCTCGGCTGCGGCACTGTATGCCGAGAGCGATGCGCGCGTGAGCGCACTGGTACTGCTCAACCCCTGGGTGCGCACCGATGAAGGGCTGGCGCGCAGCACGCTCAAGCATTATTACCGCGAACGCTTCCTGTCGCCGGTGCTATGGAAAAAGATCGCCCAAGGCCGCTTCGACATGCGCGCGGCTGCCCGCTCGCTGGTCGATATCCTGGCGCGCGCCAGCAAGCCGCGCCAGGCCGGTAAGACCAGTGGCAGCGAGGCACTGCCCGAGCGCATGCACGGCGCCCTGTCGCGCTTTGACGGAAAAGTGCTGGTGGTGCTGAGCGGCGCCGACCTGACCGCCCGCGAATTCGCCGACACCGCCGCCGCACCAGGGTGGAAGGGCTTGTTGGAGGCCCCGCGTTTTACCCGGCATGAGCTGGCACGGGCCGACCATACCTTCTCGCGTCGCGAATGGCGCGACCAGGTGGCGGCCTGGACCGCGGACTGGTTGCATTCGTGGTGAAGCGTCTGCTGAAGATCGCCAGCGCCAAGCTGAGCGCGCCCCGCTCCGTTTAGTTAAGAGGGCGGCGCGGCTGCAGGCAAGCCCCGAAATCCTCGAAGGCGCCGTAAGCGAAAGACGCCGGGCGCGCCATCCCGCACAGGTCCAGCGGGCGTTCGGGCGCGCTGCGCCGGGGCGGCTGGTTTTTCCAACGCAGGTCAAGCGCGCCTGGTGCTGCAAACTGGCTGCGCTGCAGGTGCAGGCCGGCGTACAACGCTGCGATCGAGCTGGACTGGTTATCGCCTTGTCGCACCACTGCACCGTCACGGCTGGTAATGGCGCCGTCGATCACATTGCCCTCCAGCTGCGCGCTGCTTTCCGGGTAACGCACCTGCACCCCGGCGGTATCGAGCAGCGTGTTGTGCGCCAGCAGGCTGCCGGCGCCGCTGTTGACATAGATGCCGGCATCGGAGCAAGCCGCTACCAGGTTCGCGCGCATCACGCCGCCATCGTGCTCGGTAATGCATTTTCGGTCACGACAATACTGCTTGCCGGTGCCGCCGCCACCGAAAGACAGGCCGACCCGCTGACCCGGCAAGCCCTGCAGTTTTTGCTCGCACAGCACCACATTGCGTTCAAACACCGTATGTGCAGCTGCGCCTTTGGCGAAAGCGCCGTAGCTGATCCGGTCGCCATGAGCCTTGATAAAGTCAGTGATCAGGTTTGCGCGAATGGTCCAGCCGCTGGCGGCCACCAGGTCGATCGGCGTGACCGGATTGTGGGTCGGCCGCGGCGCGGTATTGGTCAGCGTGTTCGCCTCGATCAGGCCGTGGTCCGGAAAGCCGTCGCCGTTACCGTTGATCTTGAAATGAGCATTGAAATCGACGATGGTGTTGTTGCGGGCGACGAAATGCGCTCCGCGACCGACCACGTGGAACGCATGTTCGCAGTTTGCCGCGTGGGCGCAGGCGCCGCGAATCGAGAGATTTTCAAAGCGCCAATGCGGGGCCGCGACCACGAAGCCTTCGCTGGTGGCCAACTCGATGCTTACTGTGCCCGGCCGCTCCGCGCGCACCACGACTGGCCTGCCAACAGCGCCCGGCCGGTCAGCACGAAGGGGCCGGTCGATCAAGTACACCCCGGGCAAAAAGGTGATGACGTCGCCCGGAATGGCGGCCGCGAAGGCGCGCCGCGCCTCGTCTGTCGAAGCCACCGGTACCAGCTTGGCCGCGACCAGCGCCGCCACCGCAACGGGCTGGGCGCCGATCAACAGCGCCGGCAGCGCGTAGGGCGCCTGTGCGCCGCGGTCGAGCCGGCGCAGTACGGCGCCGAACCATTGGCCACTCGCCACGATCACGCCATTATGGCCGGACGTGCGTTTTTCTATATAAGGCGCCAGCGCACGCGGCGTGACGCCCTGGCCCTGCAAATACAGTACGCCGCCCATGGCCCCTGCCAGCCCCGCCAGCACTGGTACTGCCAGCAGCCAGCGCGCCTTCATGTGCCGGTCTTGATGCCGTGGCGCCCCATCAGGTCATACAAGGTCGGACGGCTGACACCCAGCACTTCCGAGGCCTTGACAATATTGCCGTCGACCCGCGCCAGCGCCTTGACGATGGCCTTGTACTCGGCTTCGTCGCGCACCTGGCGCAGGTTGAGCGGTTCTTCTTCGGCCGCTTCTCCCGGCAGGCCCAGGTCGTCGGCGACGATGGTGTTACCGTCGGCCATGATGACCGCGCGCTTGATGTAGTTTTCCATCTCGCGCACATTGCCCGGCCAGCCATAGGCTTCGATGGCCGCGATCGCATCTGGCGCAAAATGCAGCGACGGGCGCGATTCCTGGGCGCAGAACTTGTTCTTGAAGTGATGCGCCAGCAGCGCAGCATCGCCTTCGCGCTGGCGCAGCGGCGGAATCGTCACCACGATCTCGGACAAGCGATAGTACAAGTCTTCGCGGAAGCGGCCCTGGGCGCACAATTCCTTGAGCTTCTGGTGAGTCGCGCAGACGATGCGCACGTCCACCGGGATTTCTTCGTGACCGCCGATGCGCTCGATCACGCGCTCTTGCAGAAAGCGCAGCAGCTTGGCCTGCAGCGGCATTGGCAGGTCGCCCACCTCATCGAGGAAAAAGGTGCCGCCGTGCGCCAGCTCGACCTTGCCCTTGGTCTGCTTGGCCGCGCCGGTGAAGGCGCCTTTCTCGTAGCCGAACAGTTCGCTCTCGAGCAGGTTCTCGGGAATTGCCGCGCAGTTGATCGCCATGAAGCGCTCCTTGGAACGCGGCGACAGCTGGTGCAGCGCGCGCGCCAGCACTTCCTTGCCGGTGCCCGAGTCGCCCAGTAGCATGACCGAGGCCGAGGTCGGTGCCACTTTTTCGATGTTGCGGCAGACCTTGAGCATGCCGGGGTCGCGCGAGATGACGCCCGACATCGGCGAATCGGCCTGCGACTGCTGCATGCGGCGGTTTTCGTTCTGCAGGTTATGCAGGAAAAAGGCGCGCTGGATCACCAGGTTGAGCACTTCCGGGTCGCACGGCTTGTGATGGAAGTCGTAGGCGCCCATGGCGATGGCCTTGACCGCATTGGTGTGATCCTGGTTGCCGGTAAGGACGATGACGCGGGTCTCGGGGGCCAGCGCCAGGATTTGCTGCAGCGTCGCCAGGCCCTCGGTCGAGCCGTCCGGATCGGGCGGCAACCCGAGGTCCATGGTGCATACCGCCGGCTCATGGCGCCGGATCTGGGCCAGCGCCGCCTCGCGGTCGCCGGCGACCACCACGTCGTAGGCATCGAGGCTCCAGCGCAGCTGCTTTTGCAGGCCCGGGTCGTCTTCGATGATGAGCAGTTTTGGTTTATTCTGAGTCACGTTGTTCCTCGCATCATGCGGCGCGTTCGGCCGCAGGCGTTTCATGTTGGCAAAGCGGCAGTGTGACGCGGAAGGTGGTGCCCTGTCCCGGGCTGCTGCTCACCGCCAGGCTGCCGCCCAGTTCGTTGATATATTCGCGGCTTTCGAACACGCCGATCCCCATGCCGGCCGACTTGGTTGAATCGAAAGGCTTGAACAGGCGCTCGCGGATAAAGTCTTCGCTCATTCCTTCGCCGGTATCGGCGATCTCGATTAGCGCCTGCCCTGCCTCGTGTGCGACCCGGATCTTGACACTCCCGGTGCGGGGGGTGGCCTCGATCGCATTCTGGATCAAGTGCCCGACCACCCGCTCGAGGCGCTCGCGGTCGGCCAGCACGCACAAGGCTGGCTGGTCGACCTGTAGTTGCGGGCGTGGCTCGAAGGCACCCTTGAGTGCCACGGCCTGCCTGACGACTTGTTCCAGCGCCAGCGCCAGCGGCTGCTCGTGGTTCTCGGTGCGACTGAGCTTTTGCAGCATGATCTTCATCTTCTGCACCGAGTAGTCGACCGTCTCTAGCATGTCGGCCTGGAATTCGGGATTGTCCTTGTGCTTGGCGGCGTTGGCATTCATCAGCGACAGCTGCAGCACCAGGTTCTTCAGGTCGTGCACCACGAAGGTCGACATGCGGTTGAACGACTCGAACTGGCGCGCTACCATCAGGGCATGCGCGGCATCTTGCTGCGCCAGCTGGCTGGCGGCCTGGCTGCCGGCAATCTCGAGCACGTCGATCACTTCCCAGTTCAGTTTTACCGGGCTGCGCGCGTTTTGCAGCAGCACGAAGCCGAACAGGTGACCGTGCAAAATCAATGGCACCACCAGCCAGGCGCGCTGGTAGCCGCCCAGCCACGCCGGCAGCACCAGGGTGTCGTACTTATCGGGACTATTTGCGTACTCGTGCAGATCGACTACCCACTGGCTGGTCTCGAGGAACTGGCAAAACGCGGAATCGGCTGGTTCCAGCGCTGCCAGCGGCGGTATCTGCCAGTGCGCTACCGGCTCGTAGCGGCCCGACTCACCGCGCTGCCACAGCGCGCCGCCCGGACTTTCGACCAGCGCCGCCACTGCCTCGATGACCCGTTCGCCCAGGTCCGGGCCCGGCTTGGACAGGGTGCGCGTAAAGCGCATCCATTCTTCGCGGTAGTCGTAGTTGTAACGGTAGAAATGCTTGCTGATGAAGACTTTCAGGCGCGCCCGGAAGCTGCCCGAGAACAGCACCCCGATTAGCAGGATCAGCGCCGCGAACAGGAAGGTGACCTGCATGACCGTGCCCCAGCTGCCGCCGAAATAGCGCAGGTAGTAGCCAGCCGACCCCATTGCCAGCAGGTAGAGGGCCGAACCAAACAGCGTGGCCGAATGGAACATTGCGCGGCGCGACACCGACAGCGGCGACGACCACAGCTTGCTGCGTCCGAGCGAGACCGCAATCAGCGGCACCGTGAGTGCATTGACGATCCCGCGCGCCGCCCAGATGTCGGAATCGACACTGCGAAACAGCATCGTGTGACTGTACAGGTAGAAGTCATAGGCGAACATGGCACCGATGCCGAGGCAGGCGAACTTCACGGCCCAGCGCTCGTGCAGGGTGCGGTTGCGGTAGACGTGTTCCACCAGAGCCATGCCCGACACCGCCATCGCGACCCGTACCGCAATTGGCGTTGCGCCCGACGTATCGAGCTGCGTCAGGTTCCAGTGCCCCGAGAGCGCGGCGCCGAGGCAACCGAGATACACGAGCGCACCCAGCGCCAGCGCAGGTTGCAGGCGCATGGGCAGGCGGCTGTTAGCGTCGGTGAAATGGCCGCGCAAGACCACCAGGAACACCGACCAGCCGGCGTTGCGCAGCAGCTCGGCGCTTTCGGTCAGGGGCGACCACATGTGGCCAGCGGCCGCTTCCCAGGCCAGGGCTGCGCCCCACAGCACACTCGATAGGCAGGCCAGGCCGAGCGCGACGTCGTGGCGGCGCCGCTGGCGCACCGCCAGGGGGGCGCCCAGCACGAGGAAACAGATGGCTACCAGCGCATAGCTGTAGGCCGCAATGCTGGTCAGGGAAACATCCATGAGGTCGATGATGGCGGCGCGGCGGGAGGGCGGTTGAGTTGTCCCGGCAGCTTGCGCCGCCGGGGCGTAGACAGGTTAGCGGCCGCTGCGGAACAGGACGACCTTGAGGGTGTTAATCAGGATCAGGACGTCCAGGAACAGGCTGTTGTTCTTCACGTAGTACAGGTCGTACTGGAGCTTCTGCAGCGCGTCTTCAGCCGACGAGCCATAGCCGTAGCGTACCTGGGCCCAGCCGGTGATGCCCGGCTTGACGCTGTGGCGCACATTGTAATACGGGACCACTTCGATCAGCTGCTCAACAAAGTAAGGACGCTCGGGACGCGGGCCAACAAAAGACATCTCGCCCTTGAACACGTTGAGAATCTGCGGCAGTTCGTCGATACGGGTCTTGCGCATGAAGTTGCCGACACGAGTCACGCGCGGATCGTTCTGCGCGGCCCACTGCGGCTTGCCACCTTTTTCGGCATCGGCGCGCATGCTGCGGAACTTGTGTACATAGAAGGTCTTGCCATCCTTGCCGACCCGCTCCTGCGAGTAGAACACCGGGCCGCGGTCTTCCAGTCGCACTGCGATGGCGGCGGCCAGCATCAGCGGAAAGGCCATCAGCAAGATCAAGAGGCTGCATACCAGGTCGAAGGTGCGCTTCATGAAGGTGCGCACGAAGCTCTGGTCGAAGCCACCGCCAAACACCAGCCACGATGGCTGCAGCGAGTCGACCCGGATCTGGCAGGTTTCGCGCTCAAAGAAGGTGGCGGCGTCGGTGACGCGGATGCCCTGCAGCTTACAGTCGAGCAGTTCCTTGATCGGGAAGCCGCCGCGGCGGTTCTGCACCGACACCACGATTTCCGATACGTTGTACTGGCGCGCCAGCGACACGATGGAGTCGCCCTCGCGTACCTTCAGCAGATTCTCGGTGGGTACGCACAATTCTTCGCTCGGGCTCGGGATGAAGCCGGCGATCTCGTACTTGTGGTAATTCGTATTCTTGGCCGCCAGCTCACTGCACTCCAGGGCCAGCGGGCCGCCACCCAGGAACAGGATGCGCGACTGCAAGATGCGCGCCTCGGACGACTTGAAGAAGGCCATGCGCGCCAGGAAAATACCAATGCCCGCCAAAAGAAACACGACGGCCAGGGTGCCGCGCCCGAAAGACAGCTCGGGCGCCATGTAGAACACCAGCGCCAGGATGGCAAAGGCCATCATGAACGACGGCATCAGCTTCATGAAGAACGGATGGCGCAGCCCCTCGTCGTAATCGAGCTGGTACATGCCCATGGCGCTCATGCTGAAGATGATCGCCACGGTGAAGGCGACCGCCGAAGTAAAGAAGTGGTCGAGGTGAGACGCCGTTCCCATGTCACCGAATTGAAGCATGCGCAGCGCCGCCCCGATATAGGCGGCGCCCAGCAGCACGATCACTTCGACGAACAGCAGAAGAAAAACGATCTTCGACACGTAGTGGTTAGATATCCTGAACACGGTAGCCTCCCCGATTTTTATTGCTTGTTTGGTTGCGCACGGGTGTTCCTTGATGGCGCCAGGTGCTGCACATACCACGCCATCGCTTGCTGCAAGCCTTCGCCGATCCGGTGCGTCGGCTGGTAGCCCAGCAGGGTAGCCGCTTTCGCGATGTCCGCCTGCGAATGGCGCACATCGCCGCGGCGGAATTCGACGTATTGCGGCTGGTGTGCTTCCAGGTGCGGAAACTGCGCCCGCAACAGGTCGCGCATGGTGTGGTACAGCTGGTTCAGGCTGGTCTGGTCGCCTACCGCGATGTTGAACACCTGGTTGGCGGCGTCGCCGCCGGCCAGCGCCGACAACAGGTTCGCCTGCACCACGTTGTCGATATAGCAGAAGTCGCGGCTGGTCTCGCCGTCGCCGTTGATGCGCAGCACATCGTTGCGGATCAGCGCGGCCACCCACTGCGGGATCACGGCGGCGTAGGCGCCGTTCGGATCCTGGCGCGGGCCAAAGACATTGAAGTAGCGCAGCCCGATCGACTCCATCCCGTAGGTACGGCCGAACACGTTTGCATACAGCTCGTTGACATACTTGGTGACGGCATACGGCGAGAGCGGGTTGCCGATGCGGTCTTCGATCTTCGGCAGGTCGGGGTGGTCGCCATAGGTCGAGCTAGACGCTGCGTAGACGAAGCGCTTTACCTTTGCATCACGCGCAGCCACCAGCATGTTCAGGAAGCCGGTGACATTGACCTCGTTGGTCGTGACCGGATCGTCGATCGAGCGCGAGACCGAGCCCAGTGCGGCCTGGTGCAGCACGAAATCAACACCCCCGCAGGCCTGGGCGCAATCGGCCGGGCTGCGGATATCGCCTTCGATGAACACGAATCGCGTCCAGGCATCCTGGCCAACCGCGTCGCGCACCAGATCGAGATTGTGGCGATGTCCGGTTGCGAAATTATCCAGGCCGGTGACTTGCTGGCCGAGTGCAAGCAGCGCCTCGACCAGGTTCGAACCGATAAACCCGGCCGCACCGGTCACGAGCCAGTGGTAGCGGTGCTGCAGCAGGTGTTGCTGGGCGCTTTGAAACTTGTTCACGTTCGGATACTTTCTCGGTCACGCCGGCGCACGGCCGGCGTTGCCGCGGCGCTTGCGTGCCACGGGTGGTGCGGGACTTACGGCTTACAGGCGCCAGACGCAATAACCAGCTTCCTGCAGGGCCTTCGCATCGAATTGCGACTTCACATCGATGAAGCAGCCGTTTGGATTGAGCTTGGACTGGAAATCGGTCAGCGACAGGGCCAGCACTTCCTTGTGCGGCACCGCGGCGACGATCGCGTCGGCCTTCGGCAGACTATCCCAGCTTTCGAGCTTGATGCCATACTCGTGCTGCGCTTCGGCGGCATCGGCCTGCGGGTCGAACACATGCACCTCGACGCCATACGATTCGAGCTCGTGGACGATGTCGGCTACTTTCGAGTTGCGCAGGTCTGGGCAGTTTTCCTTGAAGGTCAGGCCGATCACATTGACTTTCGAGCCCTTGACGTTAAAGCCCGAGGAGATCATCGACTTGACGGTCTTTTCGGCCACAAACTTGGCCATGCCGTCGTTGATGCGGCGGCCGGCCAGGATCACCTGAGGATGATAGCCGACCATCTCGGCCTTGTGGGTCAGGTAATAAGGATCGACGCCGATGCAGTGACCACCGACCAGGCCCGGGCGGAACGGCAGGAAGTTCCACTTGGTACCAGCGGCCTTGAGCACTTCGAGCGTGTCGATGCCGATCTTGTCGAAGATGATGGCCAGCTCGTTCATCAGCGCGATGTTCAGGTCGCGCTGGGTGTTTTCGATAACCTTCGCGGCCTCGGCCACCTTGATGCTGGACGCGCGGTGCACGCCGGCGGTGATCACCGATTCGTACAATTGGGCGATCCGCTCGAGGGATTCGTCGTCGTCACCGGAAACCACTTTCAGGATCGTGGTCAGGGTGTGTTCCTTGTCGCCCGGGTTGATGCGCTCTGGCGAGAAGCCGACGTGGAAGTCTTGCTTCCACTTCAGGCCCGATTTTTCTTCCAGCAGCGGAATGCAGACCTCTTCGGTCGCACCCGGGTAGACGGTCGATTCGTAAATAACGATGGCGCCGCGTTTCATGTGCATGCCAACCGACTTGCTGGCACCGATCAACGGAGTAAAATCCGGATTGTGCGCCATGTCGACTGGGGTTGGTACGGCAACGACGATATAGTCGGCCTGGGCGAGTATCGCCGGATCGGTGGTGACTTCGAGGTGGCGTGCTGCTTTCAGTTCGTCAGAGGAGACCTCGCCAGTCGGGTCGACGAACTGTTTGTAGTTCTCGATCTTTGCGCTCGAAAGGTCGAAACCGATGGTACGCCCCTTCTTGCCGAACTCAACTGCGAGCGGCAAACCGACGTATCCCAGCCCTACCACGGCGACTACTTCATCTGCTTTCATTATCGGATTCCGTCCAAGAATTAAATTTTGCAATTATGCTAACTTCCAATATATCACGGAAGATTAGTCCTACTCAACACTACTAGGTAGATTTGGTCAGGCGCAACAACAAACGCCTCAAAACAATACTAAATTGACAACTATTGCTGAGCATATTGCTTTGCGGCTAGAAAATCTTTCATTTTCGATATGCTATACGCGCTCTCCACATGCATCCGTGGAATGTAATTTCCAATTAACAATAGTTGCTTGAGATTGACAGCGTCATGCCTTGAAGCTGCGACTGTTTCACTTATGCAAGCAAATTTGATTTTAGCATTTTCTGAAAGGCATGATTCTTGATGCTTCAATCGTGCTCCATGTTCAGTGGTCGTAGGAAACGCAACTTCGATTAAAATGTCAAGATTGCATCTTTTTATTGTACATAGAACATGTCTATTGACTTTCCCTGGGCCCTGGCCATCATCGCCGCACGCGAGTCCACACAGACCTTGAAGAAAACGATCGAGGCTGCCAGCATGGCATCGGCCAACCAGGAGGTCATCATCGATGTGCTCATCAACGGCAATCCTAGCCTGGCTCAGGAAATCGCCGCCTGGGCTCGAGCTCGGAGCTGCCCGCCAATTCCTGCTCTCCGGGTCTGGTCGATTCCACAAGGAGACAAGGCGCATGCCTGGAACGAATATGTTCACCGAATCTGGCCCGCCGGCCGGCCCGCCTTCTTTCTGGACGGTTATGCCCAACCGAGAACAGACGGCCTGTTGCAACTGGCCGCAAGCCTGACAGAGGCGCCGCAAGCCTTCGGCGCCACCGGCGTTCCCAGCAGCGGGCGGTCGGCCCCAGCGCTGCGTGACGAGATGCTGCGTATCGGTGGCTTCCACGGCAACATGCACGCGGTTGCCGGACACGCGATGGCGCAACTTCGTGCAGTCGGGTTTCGCCTTCCGCTTGGACTTTACCGCACGGATTCGCTGATCGGTGCTGTGTTGATGTTCGGCCTCGATCCTGCCGCGAACGCCTGGGAGCCGCGCCGGATTGTAGTCAATCCGAAGGCGACTTGGGATGTACCCGGCCAGGCAGACTTGAACATCAAAAATATTACAGGACAGTTCAAGCGGCGCTTCCGCCAGGCCCAGGGTGATCTCGAGAACCGCGCCGTGCGCGAACATCTTGCCGTCCGCAAGCTGCCCATTCACCTGATGCCGAAAACGGTGCGTGAATTGGTACTTTCCTGGATCGAGACACATCCCGACCAGGCGCGACGGCTCTATATAAAGAATCCATTACGCTTGCATGCGGCACGTCAGATGCGCGTATCACCAGACTGGTCGGCGGCCGAGCTTGCCCCGGAATTGCTGCACGGTGCCCATGTAAGGACGCCGACAGCGACCATGTAGTACGTGCTTGCGTTTATAGCAGCGTCAGCAGTGCCTTGCGGAACCTTCATTGCCAATAACGATAGCAGCCAGTACTGACATTAGCATCGCGACATAACCAGCGGACACATGGAAATTGCGAAGTTCATACCTAAACTTCGTCGTCCTGAAGCTTGACGTCGGGCATGAAAAAATCAACAAACGTGGAAGATGGTGCGGCTGGCGGGGATCGAACCCACGACCCTTGGCTTCGGAGGCCAATACTCTATCCACTGAGCTACAGCCGCATGAAAGGAAGGAAAGTGATGCGAAGGATACAGTCTTTCGCTCCCTGCGTCCATGGGCACGCCTATAACAACATTGAATTTCGTTACACTACAGCAGCTTTACGTCTATAATCGGCCCGTTTGAAGGCATTTGCAAAAAAGCATCGCAAACGCTGGTAGTGGCAGGTTTTTTTAATAGAATTAAGGAAATCATGAGCGACGCACACAATGAACACCAATCCCTGATCCAAACACCGAAGCAGCTCATTGTGGCAGTCGCGGGGTTTTTCCTGGTCATCGTCATCGGCATCATACTGCTCGTGATTTTTGCTACCAATGACCGACTCGTCGGGGCTGGTTCCAACAGCCAGAGCGCCGAGGCAATTGCAGCACGGGTGAGTCCGGTGGCCGAAGAAGGCTTCACACTGGTCGATGCGAATGCGCCGAAAGTGCTGCAGGCAGGTAACGCGGTGTATGTCGCTGTTTGCGCCGCATGCCATGATAGCGGCGCAGCAGGAGCCCCGAAACTGGGTGACAATGCCGGTTGGAGCACCCGTCTGGCGCAAGGCTACGACATGCTGGTCAAGCACGCGATCGAAGGTATCCGCGCCATGCCAGCCAAGGGTGGCAATCCGGAACTCGACAATCTCGAAGTCGAACGCGCTGTGGTCTACCTGGCTAACAAGAGCGGCGCCTCGTTCAAGGAACCGGCAGCGCCTGCTCCGGCTACTGCTGCTGCTCCTGCTCCTGTCGCTTCCGAACCCGTTTCTGCAACGACCCTGAGCGCTCCGGCCGCTGCACCATCCGGCGCCATACCCGACGCCGCGATGCCAGCTACTGCGGCTCCGGCCGTCGCATCCACTGCCGACGTCGGCAAGGCTGTCTACAACACCGCCTGCATCGCCTGCCACGGCACTGGTATTGCAGGCGCGCCAAAGACTGGCGACAAGGCGGCCTGGGCCGCACGTATCGGCCAAGGCAATGCCGTGCTGTACGAACACGCCATCAAAGGTTTCCAGGGTAAGGCCGGGATGATGCCACCAAAAGGCGGCTCGACCGCCCCCGATACTGACATCAAGGCAGCGGTGGATTACATGGTGATTGCTTCAAAATAAGTTGAATCCTCAACGGGCCCGTCTTGGACGGGCTTTTTTTTCGTCCGGTTGCGAAAACGTCAGCAAAAATTTTGCTAGAAGTGATTGCTATCAAATAACAGGTATTAAAAAAGCGAAAAGTTTGTGTTGCGCTAGGGCAAACTTCTATCCAATTCCGAATGGGAACTTGTGATTCCCCTGTGCATTAATTTTTCTTTGGCGTAACCTTTAGGTCTGACAGGGCGTACCAGAAACGCCCGCACTCCTGAAGAGATCCCAAATGAAATTTCCTACGCATTTACTGACGATTCGCACCGCTTGCACCGCCCTCATCAGTGCAGCCCTGGCCGCCTGCGGTGGTGGCGGGACTACCGCTCCTGAGCAAAAACCGCACTTGTCGGCAAGCATCGGAGGTTCCAGTTTGGCCACGACCTCTTATGTGCCGCAAAGCCGAGGCACTGCAACCGCAAGCACTACCTCGAGTACGAGCGACAGCGTAATCACCGACGTGCGTTTCGAAAGCACTTCCACTGCCGCGCAAACCAATGTACCGGTGACCTTTGGCCAGGTATTCGCTCCCGGCCACCTCGTTTCTACAGCTTCCCTTTCAGGCCGTCTCGACAACGGTCTCACGGTGCCCCTGCAGCTCGACGTCAAGGCAAAGCACCCTGATGGCAGTGTGCGTCACGCCGTCATCTCCGCCATTCTGCCTTCGCTGGCCGCCGGTGAAATTCGCACCATGACGCTGAACCACGCAGCAGTTGCCGCAGGCACCGCTACAAGCACCACTGGGCTGCTGGACTCGGGGTTCACCGCCTCGGTCAAAGCCACCATTGCCGGTGTCAGCTATTCCGCATCAGCCGATGAGCTGATAAAGAAAGCCCAAGCGGCAATCTGGTTGAACGGCGCGACCGCGAGTGAATGGCAGGTGTCTGCCCCACTGACGACCAGTGCCGGGGAGGCCCACCCTCACCTGACCGCGCGCTTTGCCGTGCGCTGGTATCAAGCGGTCAAGAAAGCCCGCGTCGATGTTGTGATCGAAAATAACTGGGCCTATGAAGCCGCACCGCAAAACCTCACTTATGACGCCGAGATTTTGGTAGGTGGCAAATCAGTCTATGCCAAGGCTGCACTAGAGCACTTCCACCACGCACGCTGGCGCAAAATGTTCTGGTTCAATTCGGCGACACCAGAAGTCAATATCAAGCACAACTCGGGCTATCTGATCGATACCCGTGCCCTGCCGAACTTCAACCGGACGCTGAGCATTCCAGAAAGTGTGTTGAACAATTTGCAGTCGCGCTGGACCGGGGCTGCCATCGAACCGATGGGTACGGGTCTCGCCGTCCCGTATATGCCGGCAACTGGTGGCCGTGACGACATTGGCATGCTGCCGCAGTGGGCCGCGGTCCACCTGCTGAGCATGGACCGCCGCGCGCGCGATGTCACCTTCGGCACCGCTGAGCAAGCCGGCAGTTATTCAGCCCATTATCGCGACAAGAAGACAGGCCAGCCGGTCAGCCTGATCGACTATCCCTACATGACGCTGGTAGGTAACCATGGCGATACCAAGAACCCGGCAACGAAGCAGTATGAGTCGTTCCCGACGTGCGCGACGACCACGTCTTGCAAGACTCCACTTGTCTTCGACATCTCACATCAACCCGCCTTCGCCTACCTGCCATACATGCTAACAGGCGACCATTTCTTCCTTGAAGAACTGCAGTTCTGGGGCATGTACAACGTGTTCAATTCGAATCCGGGCTACCGCGAAAATATCAAGGGTCTGCTCAAGCCGGAGCAGGTGCGGGGCCAGGCATGGGCATTGCGTACGCTGGCGGAAGCCGCGTACATCACGCCCGACGCCGATCGGCTGAAGGAGCACTTCAACCGCATCCTCGACAGCAACCTTGATTGGTATAACGAAAACTATCCGAACAACCCGAATGCCAACAAGCTGGGGGTAGTCACTAACGGTTATGCAATCGTTTATAGTAGCGGTCGCGGCATTGCACCATGGATGGACGACTTCTTTACTGCGGCAGTTGGCCATGCACATGAACTTGGTTTCACAAAGGCCACGACTTTGCTGAAGTGGAAGTCGCAGTTCCCGATTCAGCGCATGGTGGGCGAAGGCGCCTGCTACATCCGCGGCGCCATGTATTCGATGCTTGTCCGGGATAGCAGCACCAGTCCCTTCTACACAACCATCGGCCAAGCCTTTAGTGCCAGCGATGCAAAAGACATGCCAGCTACGTTTGCAGCCCTGGAGTGCGCAAGCGCAGAAATGGCAACCGCACTCAAACTGAAAGTCGGTGAAATGACGGGGTACTCATCTGCTTATGCGGGATACCCGTCGAACATGCAGCCTGCCCTGGCGTACGCCGCCGATGTCGGCGGTGTCGATGGTGCCAACGCATGGACCAAGTTCATGTCCCGCACCGTCAAGCCGAACTATTCGACGGGGCCACAATTCGATATCATTCCGCGTTAATGCAGTTTCCAAGCTGCCATGTGCTCGACCACGGTCTTCGGCGATCCGAAGCCAGACATGACCAAAGCGTGCCGCTGATCGAGCATCGCACGACAGGCAGACCGCGGGCGCCCGGTTAGCCCCCCCCCACGAAAAAAACGGCCGCGATCTGCATCGCGGCCGTTTTTCATCACCTGCCCAATCTACCCGTCACCAAATAATCACCCGATCCTTCGGCGCCAGATACATCTTGTCGCCCGGCTTGACGCCAAACGCCTCGTAAAAGCCCGGCTGGTTCTTCAGCGTGCCGTTGGCGCGGTACTGGCCCGGCGAGTGCGGGTCGGTCTTGATCTGGGCGATCTGTGCTGGCTCGCGCATCTTGGTGCGCCACACCTGGCCCCAGCCCATGTAAAAGCGCTGGTCGCCGGTCAAGCCCTTGATCACGGGCGCCTTCTTGCCCTTGAGCGAGAGCTGGTAAGCCTTGTAGGCAATCGCCAGGCCCGAATTGTCACCGATGTTCTCGCCCAGCGTCAGTTCGCCATTCACGTGATAACCCGGCAGCGGGCTGTAGGCGGCGTATTGGCTGACCAGCACCTTGGTTTTTTCGGCGAAGCGCTTGCCGTCTTCTTCGGTCCACCAGTTGCGCATGTTGCCGTCGCCATCGTACTGCGAACCCTGGTCGTCGAAACCATGGCTGATCTCGTGGCCGATCACGGCGCCGATGCCGCCGTAGTTCACCGCGTCGTCGGCTTTGGCGTCGAAGAACGGCGGCTGCAGGATCGCGGCCGGGAACACGATCTCGTTCAGTTCAGGGTTGTAGTAGGCATTGACGGTTTGTGGCGTCATGCCCCATTCGTCGCGGTCGATCGGCTTACCCAGCTTGTTGAGTTCACGGTTGTATTCAACTTCGCGCGAGCGCATCACGTTGCCAACCAGGTCGTCGCGCTTGACGCTTAGCGCCGAATAATCCTTCCATTTGTCCGGGTAGCCGATCTTGGGAGTGAACTTGGCCAGCTTGGCCTGGGCTTCCTTCTTGGTGGCGGGGCTCATCCAGTCGATGGTGTCGATCGACTCCTTGTAGGCCGTCATCAGGTTGTTCACCAGGGTTTCCATGCGCGCCTTGCGCTCGGCCGGGAAGTGTTCTTTCACATAGAGCTTGCCGACCGCCTCGCCCAAGCCGCTCTCGATTGTCGAAACAGCGCGTTTCCAGCGCGGCTCGAGCTGCGGGATCCCCGACAGGACGGTGCCATTGAAGGCAAAGCGCTGGTCGACGAAAGCCTTCGACAGGTAGCCGGCGTAGCCGTTCACGGTATGCAGCTGCAGGTAGGTCTTCCAGGTTTCGAGCGGCACGCGGCTCAAGACGTCGGCGAAGCCTTTCAGGTAGCTTGGCTGGCTGACGATCAGGTAGTCAGCCTTGCCTGCCAGGCCGGTGGCGGCCAGCCAGGCGTTCCAGTCGTAACCGGGCGCCAGCTCGGCCAGCTTGGCCAGCTCGACCTTGTTATAGGTCTTGATCGGGTCGCGGTTCTCGACCTTGGTCCACTGCACCTTGGCCAGCTCGGTTTCCAGCTCGACGATGGCCTTGGCATCGGCCGCCGCATTCTTGTTGCCGGCCATGGCCAGCAGCTTTTCCACGTGCTGCTGGTACTTGGCGCGGATGTCGGCCAGCTTGGCGTCGTCACCCTTCAGGTAGTAATCGCGGTCCGGCATGCCCAGGCCGGCCTGGTACAGGTCGGCCACGTATTTGGTCGAATCCTTGGCATCCTGGTGGATGAAGAACACGAACGGCACGTTCACGCCGATGCGGCCCAGGTGGGCAAAGGCCGCCGGCAGTTCGGACTTGTCCTTGATGGCGGCAATCTTGCCCAGTTCCTTGTTCAGGGGAGCGATGCCCAGCTGCTCCAGGCGGGCTTCATCCATGTAGCTGGCGTAGAAGTCGCCGATCTTGCGGGTTTCCGAACCGGCAGCCGCGCTCTTGTCGGCGGCGGCGCGTTCGATGATGGCGCGCAGTTGCGGCAGGGTGTCGTCGCGCAGCTGGTGGAAGGCGCCCCAGGTCGACTTGTCGGCCGGGATCTCGACCTTCTTGAGCCACTTGCCGTTCAGGTGCTGGAAGAAGTCGTCCTGCGGGCGCACCGTGGGCTCGACGTATTCCAACGCGATACCAGAAGAAAGCGCAGCCGATGGCGCGGCGGCCTTGGCGCCGCTCTTGGCGCTGGCTGCAGCGCCGGCACCAGATTCGGCCTGGGCCATTGAAGCCACCAAAACCAGCGCCGCGGCGCTGAGCAAATGTCGTTTCATGCGTCTGTCTCCGTATGTTTTCTATAGTCGTCATGCCGAACGGGCCAGCTTGCGCCGGCCCGTTCGGATTGTTGTTGCTAGCGCCAGATTACCAGATGATCACGCGGTCTTGCGGCGCCAGGTACATCTTGTCGCCCGGCTTGACATTAAAGGCTTCGTAGAACTCCGGCATGTTCATCACGGTGCCGTTGGCGCGGAACTGGCCCGGCGAGTGCGGGTCGGTCTTGACCTGGTTGATCTGCTGGGCTTCGCGCATCTTCGAGCGCCACACCTGGCCAAAGCCCATGAAGAAGCGCTGGTCGCCGGTGAGGCCGTCGATGACCGGAGCCGGTTTGCCGCCCAGCGACAGCTTGTAGGCCTTGTAGGCGATCGACAGGCCGGCGTTGTCGCCGATGTTCTCGCCCAGGGTTAGTTCGCCGTTCACGTTATAGCCTGGCAGCGGCGAGAAGCCATTGAACTGTTTCACCAGCTTGTCGGTCCGGGCCTTGAAGGCGGCGCGGTCGGCGTCGCTCCACCAGTCGCGCAGGTTGCCGTCGCCGTCCGACTGGCTGCCCTTGTCGTCGAAGCCGTGGCCGATCTCGTGGCCGATCACGGCGCCGATGCCGCCGTAGTTCACCGCGTCGTCGGCGCGCATGTCGAAGAACGGCGGCTGCAGGATCGCGGCCGGGAACACGATCTCGTTGGTGGTGCTGCGGTAGTAGGCGTTCACGGTCTGCGGCGTCATGCCCCATTCGGTGCGGTCGACCGGCTTGCCCAGCTTGTTCAGCTGGTAGTTGTAGCGGAAGTTCGCCGTGCGCATCGCGTTGCCGACCAGGTCGTCACGCTTGATGGACAGCTTCGAGTAATCGCGCCACTTGTCCGGGTAGCCGATCTTTGGCGTGAACTTGGCCAGCTTGGCGCGGGCTTCCTTCTTGGTCTCGGGGCTCATCCACTCGAGGTTGTCGATCGACTGGCCGTAGGCGATGATCAGGTTCTTCACCAGCTCTTCCATGCGCGCCTTGCGCTCGGCCGGGAAATGCTCCTTCACGTACAGCTTGCCGAGCGCTTCGCCGAGCGAACTTTCAACCGCGCCCACGCCGCGCTTCCACAGCGGCGCCTGCTCGGACACGCCCGACAGCGCCGTGCCGTAGAACGAGAAGCTCTGGTCCACGAAGGCTTTCGATAGGAGTGGCGAGAATTCACGCAGCAGCTGCCATTCGAAGTAGGACTTCAGGGTCGACAGCTCGGTCTTGGCCAGCACCTGGTTCAGGCCGGCGAAATAGCTCGGCTGGTTGACAATGATGGTATCGACCTTGTTGCCCGCGCCGGCGGCGGCCAGGGCCGCGTTCCAGTCATAGCCCGGCGCCAGCTTGGCCAGTTCGGCCACAGTCATCTTGTTGTAGCGCTTGACCGGGTCGCGGTTCTCGACACGGGTCCATTGCACCTTGGCCAGCTCGGTCTCGAAATCGACGATGTCCTTGGCCTGCTCGGCGGCATTCTTCTCGCCAGCCAGCGCCAGGGTTTGTTCGACGTGCTTCAGGTACTTGGCGCGCACTTCCGCCAGCTTGGCGTCGTCCTGCTTGAGGTAGTAGTCGCGGTCCGGCATGCCCAGGCCACTTTGCGAGATGTACACGGCATGCTCGCTCGACTTGCGCATGTCCTGGCTCACATAAATGCCATAGGGGGTCGCGACGCCGATCTTCGACAGGTGCGCCACCAGGTTCGGCAAGCCCTTCTTGTCCTTGAGCGAACGAATCTTTTGCAGCTCGTTGCTCAACGGCTTGGTGCCAAGCGCTTCACGGCGCGCTTCGTCCATGTAGCTGGCGTACAGGTCGCCGATTTTCTGGGTTTCAGACCCAGGCTTGGCGCTCTTGTCGGCCTGCGCGGCCTCGATGATCGCCTTGATCTGTGGCGTGGTGTCGTCGCGCAGCTTCATGAAGGTACCCCAGCTCGCCTTGTCGCTCGGGATCTCGGTGGACTTCAGCCATTTGCCGTTCAGGTGGGTGAAGAAGTCGTCTTGCGCACGCACGCTGGTGTCGATGTACTGCGTGTCGATGCCCGAGATCGGTGCGCCGGCTGCTTTGGCTGGGGCAGGATCTGCCGCAGTGGCGAAAGCCGCCATCATCGACAGGGTCAGGGTGCTCAATAGGAGTCGCTTCACGGGGGTGTCCTTACTTACTGGGAAGATTACTGGAAAATGAGCGGCTTATGGCCGTTCTTCAAGACCATGTTCATGATGGTGTCCCGGCTTGCGCCCACGGTCAAGGACGGCAAAAGCCCGGCTCATTCTAGCCCGTGTACATGGGGCGGCAACGGCGATCGGCGCTTTTTTACTTTTCGATACATGCAGGACGGCAGTTATCGTATATGCATGTGTTGGTGCGCCGCCACAGCATTGGGGCGGCACATGGAAAAAAGCCCGCGGAGGGGGCCGCGGGCAAGACCACTTCAAACAGTGGACAGAGAGAAAAAGCTGAATTCGACTATAAAACCGGGCCCTCGCGCTCGCTTAAAATCTTACATTTGCTTACCTCGCTCGCGGCCGAGCTATTCTTGATATGCATGGCTCGCGGGTTTTGCCCGCTCCGCGGCAGCCTCGGGTTTTCGGGTTTATACTGGACTGGCGCTGACTCATGCGCGACGGCCGTATGCGGTCAACTCGGGTAAACCATGGGCTCCACATTCAAGAATTCCTGTCTCGTCGGGCTCGGCGCCATTACCGGGGTCGCCCTCACGATGCAATTTTCCGCTTTGGCGCACAAGCCGGTCGAGGCCGGCATGCCGCTGGCCGAGCTGCGCCAGCTGGCCGACGTCTACGGTGTCATCAAGTCTGCCTATGTCGAGCCGGTCGAAGGCAAGGCACTGCTGTCCCAAGCCATCTCGGGCATGGTCGCCTCGCTCGACCCGCATTCGGCCTACCTCGATCCACGCGCCTTCCGCGAGCTGCGCGAGGGCACCGAAGGCCGCTTCGTCGGCCTGGGCATCGAGATTTCCGAAAGCGACGAGGGCTATGTGGAAATCGTCGCCCCCATCGAAGACTCCCCTGCCTGGCGTGCCGGCATCAAGGAAGGCGACCTGATTACCCGAATCGATGGCCATCCGGTACAGGGACTGCCGATCGACGAAGCCATCAAGCGCATGCGCGGCGAGCCGGGCACCCGGGTGGTGCTCACCATCGTGCGCAAGGATAGTCCGGCGCCGCTGCGCTTTACCATCGAGCGCGGTGAAATCGTCCAGAAAAGCGTCAAGGCCAAAATCGTCGAACCCGGCTATGGCTGGCTGCGCATCTCGCAGTTCCAGGAGCCGACCGTGGACGACATGGCCGCCAAGCTGCAGGCGCTGTACCGCCAGGATCCGGACCTGAAAGGCCTGGTGCTCGACCTGCGCAACGACCCGGGTGGCCTGCTGCAGGGCGCCATCGGCGTAGCCGCCGCGTTTTTGCCGAAAGACGCCGAAATTGTCTCGACCAACGGCCAGCTGCTGGAACATCGCCAGCGCTTCTACGCCCGACCCGAGTTCTACATGCTGCGCAGCGGCGGCGACCCGTTGTCGAACCTGCCCGAGGCCTTCAAAACCCTGCCCATGGTAGTGCTGGTCAATACCGGCTCGGCCTCCGCCTCCGAGATCGTGGCCGGCGCGCTGCAGGACTACAAGCGCGCCGCCATCCTCGGCAGCCAGACCTTCGGCAAGGGCTCGGTCCAGACCATCCGCCCGATCGGGCGCGATGCCGCCGTCAAGCTCACCACCGCGCGCTACTACACGCCGGCCGGGCGCTCGATCCAGGCGCGCGGCATTGTGCCCGATTTCGCGGTCGATGAAACTGCCGAGGGCGACGGCCTGAACGCGCTGCGCATGCGCGAGGCCGACCTCGAGCGCCACCTGTCGAACGACCGCGATGACGAAGCAGCAACGCGTGCCGACGACATCGAAGAGCAGATGCGGCTGCTGGCCGAGGCAAGCCAGCGCAAGCCGGTCGATTACGGCAGCGCCACCGACTTCCAGCTGGCGCAGGCGCTACGCCACCTCAAGGGACAGCCGGTGCAGCTGGCGCGCCGAACCAGCGGCGCTACCCTGGCGCAGCACGCGCGCTGAGCATCTTTGTTGCCAAGTCAGCCAATTCCCAGGCCTGGCGCGAGCGTGTAGAATCGCCGCATCTTCCGGCTAAGCGCCGTTATTTCCTTTGAAAGTCCCGAACATGAAACCTGTCGTCATCAGCGGCACCGGCCTGTTTACGCCACCGTATTCCATCTCCAACGACGAGCTGGTTGCGGCCTACAACGCCTATGTCGACCTGTTCAACCAGGAACACGCCGCGGCGATTGCCGCCGGCGAAACGACCGCGCTCGAAGCTTCCAGCAGCGGCTTCATCGAAAAGGCCTCCGGCATCAAGTCGCGCTACGTGATGGAAAAGGAAGGCATCCTCGATCCCTCGCGCATGACCGCCCGCATTGCCGAGCGCGCCGATGACCAGCTCTCGCTGCAGGCCGAGATGTGCGTCGCCGCAGCGCGCGAAGCGCTCGAGCGCGCCGGCAAGCAGCCGTCCGATATCGACATGGTGCTGGTCGCCTGCAGCAACATGCAGCGCGCCTACCCGGCCATGGCGGTCGAGGTGCAGGACGCGCTTGGCATCGACGGCTTCGGGTTCGACATGAACGTGGCCTGCTCGTCGGCCACTTTCGGCATCCAGACGGCAGTCGACGCGGTGCGCGCCGGACGCGCCCGTGCGGTGCTGATGCTGAACCCCGAAATCACCAGCGGTCACCTGAACTTCCGCGACCGCGACAGTCATTTTATTTTCGGCGACGCCTGCACCGCGGTGATTGTCGAAGCGCTTGAGACGGCCACCAGCGACCACCAGTGGGAAATCCTGGACAGCAAACTCAAGACCAGGTTCTCGAACAACATCCGCAACAACTTCGGCTTCATGAACCGCTTCGACGAAGCCGGTGTCGGCGCATCCGACAAGCTGTTCCGCCAGCAGGGCCGCAAGGTGTTCAAGGAAGTCTGTCCGATGGCTGCCGAGATGATCGCCGAGACGGTAAAGAACGCGGGCCTCGAGATCAAGGACATGGCGCGCTACTGGCTGCACCAGGCCAACCTGAACATGAACCTGCTGATCGCGCGTACCCTGCTGGGCCGCGATGCCGAGCCGAACGAGGCGCCGGTGATCCTCGACACCTATGCCAACACGTCGTCAGCCGGCTCGATCATTGCCTTCCACAAGCACCAGGACGACTTGCCGAGCGGCGCCAACGGCGTGATCTGCTCGTTCGGCGCGGGGTATTCGATCGGGTGCGTGGTGGTGCGCAAAAAATAGCCCGGTGACGTAGCCTGAAGCATCAGCGTTCGCGCCTGCGCTGCATGCACTTGAATCAAGGCGCTATAAGCGCCTTCTCTGTCTTTTACATTTCCTCATGCTGCCAGCCCGCGCAGCACTAGTCAGTTACGACTATCGCTTGTTCATGTTGTTGTATTTGCGAAAATTATTGAAAATCAACACAACTAGCTTTAAATAAATGCACGACATGTCTATGATGAGCAGTGTGTCATCAAGATGACATTGCACAGTAGCATTTCAGGCTGACCCGCTTGAAGAACCCATTTACGAGCAAGCAACTATAACTAATATGACAAGGCTGGCTCGGGGAAGTCTCGCGCCACCATAAGAAGCCATCATGATTGATACCGCTACGCAAGTGCATACTTCTACCAGCGCGCGACGCATACTTTCTTTCGACGAAGCCTTCAGTGTTCACCGCAAGCTGCTTGGCATTGGTGTGATCCTTGTTATCGCCCACCTGATGGTTATGGTACTGAAGTATTATTTTCAGCGCGATCTGGTATATGGACTGGTTCCCTTGTTCGACTTCTACGAAGAACACAACGTACCCACCTACTTTTCTTCGCTGAACCTGCTACTTACGGCGGCGATCCTTTTTGTTACGGCACGTCTGGAAAGCGTGCGCAATCCATTCAACACGCGCGCCTGGCAAGTACTGGCTCTGGGTTTCGCTTTTATGTCGATCGATGAGTTCGCCGACCTGCGCCACATCCTGTCGCGTGCTGTTCACGGCGCCGCTGGCGGCAAGCTCGATATGCTGCCTTTCTTAAGCGTGGCATGGACCGTACCGGTAGCGCTGATCGTGGTGATGCTGGGCGTGTATTTCATTCCCTTTATGATGCGACTGGAACGGGTTTACCTGGTCCACTTCGGTTTAGCCGGAGCCTGCTTCGTGTTCGCCACCATTGGTCTGGAAACCTTTGAAGGCGATCACGTTGCCATAACCAATGGGGTGCGCGACCTGACGTTTACATTGATGGTAACGATCGAAGAAACGATGGAAATCTTTTCTATTCTGTATTTCCAGTATTTCCTCATCAAGTATGTTCGCCAGCATTATCCGGATATGGGACTGCGCCTGAACTACTGATCTTCACAACCGCGCAGCCAGCTCCGCCCCTTCCCGAATCGCCCGCTTCGCATCGAGTTCGGCCGCCAGCGCCGCGCCGCCGATCTTGTGAAAGCGCGGACCGCCACTAGCGCCCTGCGCCGGCATCAGCTCTGCCAGGCTCTCCTGCCCCGCGCAGATCACCACGTTGTCCACTTCCAGCAAGCGTTGCTCGCCGCCGACCGTGATGTGCAGGCCGGCGTCGTCGATGCGGTCGTACTGCACCCCGGCCAGCATCTGCACGCCGTTGCGTACCAGGGTGGCGCGGTGTACCCAGCCAGAAGTCTTGCCCAGGCCCGCACCCGGGCGCGTGGTCTTGCGCTGTAGCAGCCAGACCTGGCGCGGCGGATGCGGGGAGACCGGCGGCGCCAGCCCGCCCGGCGTGTTTGACCTTGGGTCGACGCCCCACTCCGCCATCCAGTGCCCGGCCGGCACCGGCAGCGGCACCCGTGGATCGTGTACCAGGAACTCGCCCATGTCGAAGCCAATGCCGCCGGCGCCGATGATGGCGACCTTCCTGCCCACCGGCTTACCGTCGCGCAGCACGTCGAGATAGCTCAGCACTTTCGGGTGATCGATCCCTTCGATGTTGGGTTTGCGCGTAACGATGCCGGTGGCGACGATGACGTCGTCGTAGCCCTGCGCCAGCAATTGTTCGCGCGTGACGCGCGACCCCAGGCGCACTTCGACCCCGGTCAATGCCAGCTTGCGGCCAAAGTAACGGATCGTTTCGGCGAATTCTTCCTTGCCCGGCACGCGCATCGCGACATTGAACTGGCCGCCGATGTGGCTCAGTGCGTCGAACAGCGTCACCTGGTGCCCGCATTCGGCAGCGACGGTTGCCGCCGACAGGCCGGCCGGGCCGGCGCCGACCACGGCGACCCGGCGCGCGCGCGCGGTCTTGCGAAATACCAGCTCGGTTTCGTGGCAGGCGCGCGGATTGACCAGGCAGTTGGCGCGCTTGTTCGCAAAGGTATGGTCGAGGCAGGCCTGGTTGCAGGCGATGCAGGTGTTGATCTCGTCGTCCCGCCCGCTGGCCGCCTTGGCGACCCAGTCGGGGTCGGCCAAGAAGGGCCGCGCCATCGACACCATGTCGGCGTCGCCGCGCGCCAGCAGCGCTTCGGCATCCATGGGCATGTTGATGCGATTGGACGCTACCACCGGGATGCTCACTTCGCTGCGCAGGCGGCCCGCCACTTGCGCAAAGACCGCGCGCGGCACCGAAGTGACGATGGTGGGCACGCGTGCCTCGTGCCAGCCATAGCCGGTGTTCAGGATCGTGACGCCGGCCGCCTCTAATGCCTTGGCGACCGCCACCACTTCGTCCCAGGTATTGCCCCCTTCGACCAGGTCGAGCACCGAGTGGCGGTACATCAGGATGAAATCGGGCCCGGTTGCTGCGCGGATGCGGCGCACCACCTCAATGGCCAGGCGCATGCGGTTTTCGATCGAGCCGCCCCAGCTATCGGTGCGCTGGTTGGTGCGCGCGCACAGGAACTGGTTCAGCAAATAACCCTCGCTGCCCATCACCTCGACGCCATCGTAGCCAGCCATTTTCGCCAGCTTCGCGCAGCGTGCATAGGAAGCGATGGTGTGCTCGATGCCGCGCGCATCCAGGGCCTTGGGCTTGAACTTCGAGATCGGCGACTTGATGCTGGAGGCCGAGACCACGAAGGGCTGGTAGCCGTAGCGGCCCGCATGCAGGATCTGCAGCACGATCTTGCCGCCTTCTTCGTGCACCGCGCGCGTGACACGCCGGTGGTTCGGCACGTCGCCCAGAAAGTTCAGGGTGCCGCCAAATGGCAGCAGCCAGCCCTGGCGGTTGGGCGAGATGCCGCCGGTGACGATCAGGCCGGCGCCGCCACGCGCGCGCTCGCGGTAGAACGCGGCCAGCTTGCCATAGTTGTAGAAGCGGTCTTCGAGCCCGGTATGCATCGATCCCATGATCACGCGGTTCTTCAGCGTGGTAAAACCAAGGTCGAGCGGTGCGAGGAGATGGGGATAGGTGGTATGCGTCATCACGGCATTACACCGTGATTTCGTGGAGGAATGTTACTAAACGGATGCCAACGGCTCAGGAAGGGCGGCTGTCGCGCCCGCGCAGTTCGGCGAACTGCTCGATGTTGCCGATATTGATGACGACCGGATTCAGGCTCGCGCCCGGCGACATCGAGCGCCAGGCGAACTGCCATTCTTTTTCGCGCGACTGGCCCAGGCTCTTGGAGAAGGCCGCGCCAAGCGGCGAGCGCACGCCGTAGGCGACTTCGCCATCGATGCCAGCCCAGTTGGGCAAGGCGCGCTGCACCGCGCGGTGCAGGCGCTCGCCGAATTCTTCGGTATTGTGGATCACCAGGCAGCGGTCGGCAGGATGGAAGACGTCGAACAGTTGCGGGTCCCAGGCGGTCGAAAACGACAGCGAAAGAAAGCCGCCGTCGGGCAGCAGGCGGAACTGGCCGCGCAGCGCAGCATCGAGTTCGTCTTGCGGCGCATAGCGGTACAGGGTCGGAGGGCGTTGGTAGTCGTGCATGAGAAAAACCGTTGGAGTAAGGCGTTAGCGGGGCTGCTGGAGCGATAGCGAATGCTGCATGCGCATGAAGCGCGAGGCGATGAAGATCTCGCGCAGAAAGTAAACAAAGCTGCCGATCAGGCCGAGCATCGCCAGCACGAACAGGCCGGCGATGTACTGATCGAGCGGCAAGTTCGTGGTGTCGCCCAGGAACAGCATGGCGATCACCAGGCACACCAGCAGGCCGCAGGCGGTACTGGAGGTGATCGCGGTATTGATCAGGTGCGAGCGGGTGTACAGCGTTTCGAGCTCGGCCGAGTACAGCTCGTTGGGCTTGACCTTGAGCCGGTCTTCGAGCACCCGGGTGCGGTCGATGATGCGCGCCAGGCGGTTGGTCAGGACCGTCAGCTTGGTTGCCACGCCGGTCAGCAGGAAGACCGGCGCGATCGCCAGCTGGATGACGTGGCCGATGTCGCTGATCTGGATATTCATGTGCTTGCGTGCGTTATTGTCGGATTGGCCTTAGTGTAGCAGTTGACACCAGGCCCGGGCCGCCAAACAGCGCTCAATCGAAGCATCCGTGAAGCTTGAAGGCCTCGGTGGCGCCCACCAGCGCACGCGCGATGCCGGTCTCCAGCGCGCCATGGCCACCGTCCGGAATCATGCGCAGCTTCGCGCCCGGCCAGGCCTGGTGCAGTCGCCAGGCCGACAGCGGCGGGCAGATCACATCGTAACGGCCCTGCACGATGACCGCCGGCAGGTGGGCGATACGCTGGACGTCGCGTATCAGCTGGTCTTCTTCGAGAAAAGCGCCATGCAGCATGTAGTGCGACTCGAGCCGGCCTACACCCAGGTCGAGCGCGTCGGACGAGGTTTCCTCGGGCTGCGGCAGCAAGAATACGCGGCGGCCCTCGAAGCGGCTCCAGGCCCGCGCCGCCGGCCAGTACACCGCCGGATCGTCGCACAGCAGGCGCGTAGCGTAGGCGGCCAGCAGGTCGCCGCGTTCGGCCACCGGAATCGGCGCGACGAATTCTTGGTACAGCTCGGGGTAAAACCACTGCACGCCGTTCAGGAACCAGTCTACTTCGGCCTTGGTGCACAAGAAAATCCCGCGCAACACGAAGCCAAGGCAGCGTTCCGGGTGCGCCTGGCCATAAGCCAGCGCCAGCGTCGAGCCCCAGGAACCGCCAAACACCAGCCATTGCGCGATGCCGAACATGGCGCGCAGGCGCTCGATGTCGTCGATCAGCAGCTCGGTGGTGTTGTTGCGCCATTCGCCCAGCGGCGTGGACTTGCCGGCGCCGCGCTGGTCGAACAAGATCACGCGATAGGCGCTCGGGTCGAAGAAACGCCGATGCTGGGGCGACAGGCCGGCGCCGGGACCACCGTGCAGGAACAGCACCGGGATGCCGTTGGGGTTGCCGACTTCTTCCCAATAAATCGTGTGCAGCTCATCGACCGCGAGCATGCCCTGGCGTACAGGCTGGATCGGGGGGAACAGTGACGGCGGGGTGGCGGGCATGGCGGCTCTCTCGGCAGGCTAGGTGCCGATTGTAGCGTACCGCTTTCGTCAGAAGAAGGTGTTCAGCGCCTGCGTCACCGTGTAGGCGTCGTCGACCGCCAGCAGCACCTGCCATTTGTCGAAGGTGGTGCACGGATGCGAGATGCCGCAACCAACCAGGTCGCCGACAACGAGCTGGTTGCGGATCTCTCCTTCCGGCAGCGACAGGTAGGCGTGCTGGTCGTTCATCTTGACGATCGCGCAGCCGTGCGGTAGCGCGCCGGGCTCCTGCTGATCGCTGCCGGGGCGGTGCATGAACAGCGGCAGCGGCAGCTCGATGTCGTAGGACGCATCGCGCTTGCCCATGGAAAGGATCGCCAGACCCGGTTCGGGGCGCGACTGCACGGTGCTCCACACTTCGAGCGCCGGGCGCAAGCCTTCGGCATGCGCCTGGCGCGCATCCAGCCGGGCCAGCAGGCGCTGGTACGAACCGTGATCGCTGGTCAGGTAGCAGCCGCTGCGCAGCACGGCGCGCACCGGACGCGACAAGTCGTCTACACCGGCAAAGCCGCGCGCCACGAGGTCGAAATAGGCCGAGCCGCCAGCTGACAGCAGGATCTCAAGGCTGCCGAACAGACCTTCGGCATCGGCCTTGCTGAGCAGCTCCACCAGCCCGGCCACGAAGGCGTTCACGGCGCGCACGTCGGCGTCGACATCGTCGCTCACCAGCAGGCCTTCGTAGCCCTCGATGCCCGCCAGCGCCAGGCCGTCGGCGCCGGCAATCGCGCGCGCCACGGCAAGCGCTTCATCAAGCGTGCGGCAGCCGGCGCGCTTCCCCGCCAGGCCCAGTTCGACCAGCACCGGCAGTGGGCGCGCCAGGCCGCGCGCCTGTACCGCCCCCGCCAGGCGCGCCACGCCATCGAGCGAATCGGCCAGCACATAACACTCGAAATCGGGGTCGTCGTGCAGCAGCGCCAGCACAGCCTCGATATCGGCGCGCGCCACCAGCTGGTTGGCCAGCAGCACCCGGCGCACATTGAAGCGGTGCGCCACCTGTACCTGGGTGGCGCTGGCCAGCGTGATGCCCCAGGCGCCATTGGCCAGCTGGGCCGCGAACAGCTGCGGGCTCATGGTGGTCTTGCCGTGCGGCGCCAGCGTGGCGCCATGGCGCTCGCAGAAATGCTTCATCCATGCGAGGTTGTGCTGCAGCGCGGACTCCTTGAGCACCGCTACTGGAAAGCTCGTGTCGCCGCGCAGCACGTTCCAGCCCTGTACGCCGATGGCGCCCTGGCGCAAGGGTTTGGTGATCGGCAGGCCCTTGGTGCCGGGCAGGAGCAGTTGTTCGTCGAGGCTGGACAGGGCGAGGCCGTCGCGGGGCAGAGTGTGCATAGAATCTCCAGAATTTCGATTACTAGAGTTATACAAAACATCCAGCAAAGGCATGTTTTGATTCATTAAGCTTTTGAAAGATACTCAATACCGCACACAATGATATCAGAAAAACACTTCAATACAACCGCCTTCTTATTCTAAAGTATTTGAATAATTAATAAAAATAATCTTGCGTGCAAATAAATATTTGCAACCCCACACCACCAAAAAATTTATTTTCTATTCTTGTTATTTAATTAAAAGCTGGACCTACCAATGCGATATTCATGGGACCTCATCTTAACTGCAAGAAATGTTGATTTGCAGCAACGAATAGCTCATTCAGTATGGCAATATGGCAGTGTGGTGGCTAGCTGTGATCCCCACAGTTGACAAACCACCCTCATATTCCTAAGGAGATAACATGAATTGCGCAAATCCTCTAGTGACGGGAATGTCCGAACTCAACATAGACGAAATAGACGCGGTCAGCGGAGGAGTTATTTTTGTTGCACCAGTCGCTGTGAAAATTCTCGCTTGGTCCGCGGGCGCCGTGTTTGGACTTTCGATGGCAGGGCTGGCATCGAAAATTATGTGAGGGTATTATGAAGTGGGAATTTCAACATCCTGAAGCGAAAGATCTTAAAGATGAATCTTTATTTGAATGTTTTGTGTCAGGTGCCAAATTTGGAATAATCGTTGGAATCTTAGCGCTCCTCATTTCTAAACTGTAAATTTTATATATGGAGAATAAAATGAAAGAGACTCAATTGCCAAGCATGGAATTGCTGAATCAAGAAGATATCGACAACGTTTCGGGAGGCATTATCTTTGCCCCAGTTGTTTACACAGCTTTCGTTTCTGGTGCCAAATGGGGCGCCGGCCTTGGCTTGGCCGCTCTGGCAATAAAAGGTAGATTCAGTTAATTCTTCAAATAAATATCATAACCCAAGTAGTTAAATTCAGCTTGGGTTATGATGACGAATAGCAAATTACGATCGGTGCATTTCGAGCGTCGTGTGGTGCGTGAAGACTCATAAAAGGTCGTCCACGAGTCACTACACATAGACAACTATCAAGCTCGTATGATGAGGACGTTGTTTTTACGCCAGCCGCATAAAATCATAAGAAAATTTTTGCATTGCTTGTTTCGACCTTGCAATTGCGCGAAAGGCGATGCAATACTCAGCATATGTTGTGTATGGACGCATCGTTCGTTTCCCGAAGATTCCTGCATACTTGACGCAGGACCCTTCTGATCACGAGCATTCCGACAGATCCGTTCAGAAGCCAGTTCTAGAGAGCTAATATTTTGCGCGATACCGCTTCAATCTCAGATGAGCAGGAAACGCCTCCCGGGCAAGCTACTGCCCCGGCTCCCGCACCGGCCCCCGACACCGCCCCGAAAACCCTCTTTCGGCAGCAGGCCATCGAGCATGTGACGGTACGCCAGTACGGCACCGTCATTCTGACCCGTCCTATCAGTCACGTGGTGCTGACCTGTGTGTTCGTCACGCTGGCCTTGCTCCTGATTGCCTTTTTCGCCTTTTTCGAGACCACCCGCAAGACCCCGATCCAGGGCATGCTGGTGCCGACCGCCGGCGTGACCCGCGTGTTCTCGAACCAGCTTGGCGTGATCAAGGACATTCGCATCAAGGAGGGCCAGTTCGTGCGCGAAGGCGAGATCCTGTTCGTCGTCTCCAGCGAGCGCAGCAACGCCGATCCGCGTTCCACCGAAGCCCTGATCTCGGATCTGCTGGTCAAGCGCCGCGACAGCTTCCAGGCCGAACTGCAGCAGGCCAAGGAGCAGGCCGGGTATCGCCGCGCCGCCCTGCAGCAACGCGCCCAGGATTTGCAGGGCGAACTCCAGCGCCTGGACAGCCAGGCGCTGATGCAGAAGCAACGTATCTCCCTGTCCGAACAGACCGTGGCACGCTTCGCGCAGTTGAAGGCGACCAATTACATCTCGGCCGCGCAACTGCAGGAACGCGAAGCCGAGCTGCTCGACCAGCGCCAGCGCCTGCTCGAGATCGGCCGCATCAGCTCCGCCACCCGGCGCGACCTGGCAAGCACCCAGGCCGAAGTGCGCGACATCGAAATGCAGGCCGTACGCGAGCAAAGTGCCTTGCAACGCAATGCTTCGACGCTCGAGCAAGACCTGACCGAGAACGAAGCGCGGCGCGAGACCCCGGTGCGGGCGCGCCAGAGCGGCACGGTCACGGCGATCGCGGCGAATCTGGGCCAGACCGTCGGCACGGCCACGTCGCTGGCGTCGATCTTGCCAGAAGGCGATAAGCTGGAAGCGGAAATGTACGTGCCTTCACGCGCGGTTGGCTTCATCAAGCCGGGCATGACCGCGTTGCTGCGCTACCAGGCTTTTCCGTACCAGAAATTCGGCCAGCATCCGGCGCGGGTGCGCGAAGTGGCGACCACCTCGGTGCGTCCCGAGGAACTGGCTAACTCGGCGGCAGCCATGCCGGGCGCGGCGCAATCTGAACCGGTGTACCGGATCCGGCTCGAGCTCGACCAGCAGGCGGTGCAGGCATATGGCGCGCCGATGCCGCTGCGCTCGGGCATGCTGGTCGATGCCAGTGTCTTGCTCGAGCGCCGCAAGCTCTATGAGTGGGTGCTGGAACCGCTGTTTAGTATATCGGGCCGCTTGTAAGCAGGACTCACTCTTTCCCTCATCTGCCGGCCGCGGCGTCATCGCGGCCGGCCCATCCGCGATCGCTGCTGAATTATGCAATTTCCACTTCTTTCCCAGTTAGCCTTCTGGAACAGCCGCCGGCTGCCGGTCCTGCTGCAGACCGAAGGCGCCGAGTGTGGCTTGGCTTGCATGGCCATGGTCGCTAGCTATTGGGGCCACCAGATCGATATCCCCAGCATGCGCCGCCGCTTCTCGGTGTCGATGAAAGGGGTCAACCTGAAAGGCCTGATGGCGATGGCCAGCGGCCTGTCGCTCCAGACCCGCCCGCTCAAGCTGGACCTGCAGCACCTGCCTGAACTCAAGCTGCCGTGCATCCTGCACTGGGACCTTAACCATTTTGTCGTGCTCAAATCGGTATCGGGCAAGCATGTCGTTATCCATGACCCGGCGGTCGGCGAACGACGCATGGCCCTGGACGATTTCTCAAAGCACTTTACCGGCGTCGCGCTCGAGCTGACGCCGACCGCGCAGTTCGAAGCGCAGGAAGAGCGCCAGCAGATTTCCCTGTTCGCCCTGATGGGACGCGTGGTCGGCCTACGCCGCGGCCTGTTGCAGGTGCTGGCGCTGGGCCTGGCGCTGCAAGTGTGCGCACTGATCGCGCCCTTCTACATGCAGTGGATCGTCGACGAGGCGCTGCTGGCGGCGGACCGCGACCTGATCACGGTGCTCGGCTGCGGCTTCCTGCTGCTGGTGTTGCTCCAGACCGCGATCGGCGCCGTGCGCTCCTGGGTCACCACGGTGCTGGCTACCAGCCTGAACCTGCAATGGCTGGGCAATGCCTATGCCCACTTGCTGAAACTGCCGCTGCCGTATTTCGAAAAGCGCCACACTGGCGACATCGTGTCGCGCTTCGGTTCGATCCAGCAGATCCAGACCAGCCTGACGACCCAGTTCGTGGAAGGCATCATCGACGGCGTGCTGGTGATCGGCACCCTGATCATGATGTTGCTCTACAGCACCGCGCTGGCGGCGGTGGCTTGCGTCGCCGTGGTGCTGTACGCGCTGCTGCGCTGGATCATGTTCCGCCCGCTGCGCGACGCGAACTCCGAGCAGATCATCCACTCGGCGAAACAGCAGAGCCATTTCATGGAAACGGTGCGCGGCATGCAAAGCATCCGCCTGTTCGGACGCAGCGAAGAACGCCGTTCGGGCTGGATGAATACCCTGACCGACGAATTCAACGCCCAGCTGCGCATTTCCAAGCTGGCCGTGTCGTACCAGACCGCCAACACCCTGCTGTTCAGCGGCGAGCGCGTGATCGTGATCTGGCTGGCGGCCCTTGCTGTGCTCAACAACGAATTCTCGATCGGCATGGTGTTTGCCTTCATCAGCTACAAGGACCAGTTCAGCCAGCGCATGGCCAGCCTGATCGACAAGCTGTTCGAGCTGCGCATGATGCGCCTGCATGGCGAGCGCGTGGCCGACATCGTGCTGGCCGAAGCCGAACGCGATGACGATGTGGCCGAGGTTGACGCGGGCAATATCATGCCGACCATCGAGATGAAGAACCTGAGCTTCCGCTATTCGGACAGCGAGCCCGAGGTCATTCGCGAACTCAACCTCACCATTCCGGCCGGGCAATGCGTAGCGATCACCGGACCATCGGGCTGCGGCAAGACCACCCTGATGAAGCTCATGCTGGGCCTGCTCACGCCGACCGGCGGCGAGATCCGCATCGGTGGCGTGGCCCTGGGCTCGCTTGGCCTGGTGAACTACCGGCACATGCTCGGTACCGTGATGCAGGACGACACCCTGTTTGCCGGATCGATCTCGGACAACATCAGCTTCTTCGATCCGATGGTCGACATGCAACGCGTCTACGGCTGCGCCCAGCTCGCCGCCATCGCGCCCGAGATCGCCGCCATGCCGATGGCCTTCAACACGCTGATCGGCGATATCGGCACCGGCCTGTCGGGCGGCCAGAAGCAGCGTATCCTGCTGGCACGGGCGCTGTATAAAAACCCGAAAATCCTGGTGCTGGATGAAGCGACCAGCCACCTGGATGTGTGGAACGAGCAGGCCGTCAACCAGGCGATCCAGCAGATTCCGCTAACCCGGATTATCGTCGCCCATCGTCCGGAAACCATCCAGATGGCGGAGCGGGTTGTTGTTCTGCAGAACGGGCAAGTCGCCCAGGATGTGATGAAGCCGGCTCCTGAAGAAAAGCAGGCGGCCTAGACACGCTGATGATGCTTAACAACCGCTCTATGACGATCCGTTCGCGATTTGCCGCCTACTTTGCTGCGTCGAACAGAACGTTCGCAGTTTCTTTCCCCGCCGCCGCCGTGCTTGCCGCCTGCTTGTGGCATCTGTCGGATTCCTGGTTGTGGTTGGTTCCGGCTGTGACTGCCGCGATCGAAGCCATAGCAAAAGCGCTTGAAATCTGGAAACGGACCAGGCATCGAGCGTGCTGATTCACCTGTTGCGAATGCGCCTGGGATTTTTCAAGAACCAGACCAGGGGCTTGTACGAACGCTATATCGACGTGGGCTTCCTGCTTGCCCTGCTGTTCGCTCCGGCACTGTTCCAGGCGCCCTCGCTCGTCGCCTATCCGCTACTGGCATTCTTCGACCACCCGTTCGACACCTGGCGTAACCTGGTGCCGCTGCTCGCCTGGCTCGGCCTGAGCGTCGTCTGGGCCCGCATTCATCGCCACTTCATCCGGGGTGGCCAGTTGGCGCAATTCGTGCACACAATGCCGCTGTCAGAACTGGAACTGCGGCTGGTCGACCTAGCCATCCTGATGGTCGGTATGTTCATCTTTGCGGTGCCGGTCGGATTTGCTGCATGGACCGCCTTCGATGCCGGGCCTGCCGCCGGCGCCGATGGCCGCTTCTGGTTTTACCTGGTTCTGCTTGCGATGCTGAGCCTGTCGCTAGCCCGTGACGTGGTGTATGGCAGTGTCCGACATGTACGCCTGGTCCAGCTGTTGGCGATATGCGTGCTGCTGTCTCCCGCCGCGTCCAGCAGCGTGCTGCGCGCTGAGCTGGTGCTATGCGTCCTGGCGGCGGCACTGGGGGCGAGCATGGTCAGCGCCCGCCATGACACGCCGCCCGCCGCTCATGCTTGCCTGGCCTGGATGGAGAAATTTACCTGGTGCCCACCACTGGTGTTTTTGCTGAACAATTTCCGGCGCTTTTTAACTACCCAATGGCATGATTCCGTGTCCCGGGTATTGTGGGCGATATTACCGCTGGCGTTCAGCTGGTGGATGATCGTCAAGGTCGGCAAGCACCACGATGCGGCCCTGTTCGTGCATGCAGCCCTCGGGTGTTTTAGCGGCATCCTGGCAGGTTGCTATCGTCCCTTGCTCGATGGCCGCTCCAGGTTGACCGCCTATGCGCGCAGTATCGGATATGGCGAGCGCATGTTGGCACTTGCCGACCATCTGCTGGTGCTCGTGCTGGCTTCTTTCCTGCTGCTTCCCTGGTTAGCGCTGTTTGCGGCCAAGACCACGTTATTCAGCGGCGGCTACCTGCTGAAACTAGTCGTTTTCTATACTGCCTTGCTGGTCTTGCTCGGCACTCCCTGGATCCAGCTGCACAAACGCAGCGTGATCGTCAAATTCGCCGGCGCTACTCTTGGCATGCTGATTGCTGGAACACTGTTATGAACCCCTCTTCACCCGCCCTGTTGACATGCAGCGGCCTGCGCAAGCGTTTCGGCGACAAGCTGGTCTTCGACAACCTGGACCTGGCGCTTGCCGCCGGCGTGGTCGCATTGACCGGCGAGAACGGCTCCGGGAAATCCACCCTGCTGTCGCTCCTGTGCGGCATCCATGCGCCGGATGCAGGCAGCATTCGCATTGCAGGCCATGACCTGGCAACCCAGCCCAGGCTGGCGAAACAGCAGCTGTCGTTCGTTCCGGACGAACCGGTGGCTTACGAGTTCATGACCGGCTTCGAATACATGATGCTGATGTACACGCTCAAGCGCATCAAGCTGGCCGATGGCGATCAGCAGTTGCTGGAATTGTTCAACATCGACCTCTCGCGTCACCTTCGGTTCAAGGACATGTCGCTGGGTACCCAGCGCAAGTTCACCCTGGCCGCCGGTTTGCTGGGCAAGCCTGCGGTCTTGCTGATGGATGAGCCGACCAACGGGTTGGACGCGGCGGCCAAGCAATTGCTCGCAGAACGCATCCGGGCTTGCAGCGAGGACACGCTGGTCTTGTTCAGCACGCACGACCAGGCCTTCATCGAGGAGACCCGGGCGACGGTACTGCCGCTCGCGGGGCTGCAGGGGGCGGCACGTCCGTCTTCCGGGCTGAACCGGGAGCCTGGCGTGCAGGTCGCCGTGTAACCACGGACCATCCTGCAAACAAAAACGGCCCGGACGATTGCTCGTCCGGGCCGTTTTACTTGAAGCGCCCTGCCCGCGCGCCTCTTCCATCATCACGACATATGCTGCCCGCCATTGATCGCGATATTCGCACCGGTGACAAAGGCCGCTTCGTCCGACGACAGGTAAGCGACCAGGCCGGCGACTTCTTCCGGCTTGCCCAGGCGGCCCATCGGAATTTGCGGGATGATCTTGGTTTCCAGCACTTCGCTTGGGATATCCATCACCATCTTGGTACCGATATAGCCTGGCGAGATGGTGTTGACGGTAACACCCTTGCGCGCCACTTCCAGCGCCAGCGCCTTGGTAAAGCCGTGCATGCCGGCCTTGGCCGCCGAGTAGTTGGTCTGGCCGAAGGCGCCCTTCTGGCCGTTGACCGACGAGATATTGATGATCCGGCCCCAGCCGCGCTCGACCATGCCGTCGCAGACCGGCTTGGTCATGTTGAACACGGAATCCAGGTTGGTCTTCATGACCAGGTCCCAGTTCGGCTTGTCCATCTTCTTGAAGGTCATGTCACGGGTAATGCCGGCGTTGTTAACCAGCACGTCGATTGGCCCAACGTCCTGCTCGACCTGGCGCACGCATTGCTGGGCCGAGTCGTAGTCGGACACGTCGCAGGGATAAGCCTTGAAGTCGAAGCCCTGCTCGCGCATCGTGGCCAGCCAGGTTTCCGCCTTCTTGCTACCCGGCGAAAAGGTGGTAACAACCCGGTATCCCAGGGCAGCGAGCTTGATGCAGACCGCTTCGCCCAGACCACCCATGCCACCCGTCACTAATGCAACTCTCGCCATTTGTCTTCTCCAGTTTTATTGTCGGTTATTACTGCCTCGATCGGCAGCCGCGTGCGGCTGCCGGCTGATTTCTCAATCGCGCTCTACCGCCAGCGCCACACCCATGCCGCCGCCGATGCACAGGCTGGCCAGCCCGCGCTTGGCATCGCGGCGCACCATTTCGTGCAGCAACGTGACCAGCACGCGGCAGCCAGACGCACCGATCGGGTGGCCCAGCGCGATCGCGCCGCCGTTGACGTTGATTTTCGATGTATCCCAGCCCATTTCCTTGTTGACTGCGATGGCCTGGGCAGCGAAGGCCTCGTTGATTTCCATCAGGTCGATGTCTTCGTGGCTCCAGCCAGCCTTTTTCAGGCACAGGCGCGTGGCCGACACCGGGCCCATGCCCATGATCGACGGGTCCAGGCCGGCCGAGGCGTAGGCCTTGATGCGGGCCAGTGGGGTCAAGCCGAGTTCCTTGGCCTTGGACGCGCTCATCATGATGACGGCGGCGGCGCCGTCGTTCAGGCCGGAAGCGTTGCCGGCGGTGACGCTGCCTTCTTTATTGAAGGCTGGACGCAGGCCGGACAGCGCCTCGAGTGTGGAGCCGTGCTTTGGATATTCGTCGGTGTCGAAGATGGTCGCGCCTTTTTTCGACGGCAGCTCGATCGGCAGGATCTCATCCTTGAACTTGCCTTCTTTTTGGGCAGCCTCGGCCTTGAGCTGCGACTGCAGCGCAAACTCGTCCTGCTCGGCGCGCGAGACGTCGTACTTGCGCGCCACGTTTTCGGCAGTGACGCCCATGTGGTACTGGTTGTAGACGTCCCACAGGCCATCGACGATCATGGTGTCGACCAGCTTGGCGTCGCCCATGCGGAAACCGTCGCGCGAGCCGTTGAGCACGTGCGGCGAGGCGCTCATGTTTTCCTGGCCGCCGGCGATGACGATCTGGGCGTCGCCGCACATGATGGCCTGGGCCGCCAGGTGGGTGGCCTTCAGGCCGCTGCCGCACACCGCGTTGATGGTCAAGCCCGGCACCATGTCGGGCAAGCCGCCTTTGATCACGGCCTGGCGCGCGGGGTTCTGGCCGGCGCCGGCGGTGAGCACCTGGCCCATGATGACCTCGCTGACCGAAGCCGGATCGATGCCGGTCTTGGCCAGCAGTTGGCGGATCACTTGCGCGCCGAGTTCGGTCGCAGGAATCTTGGCCAGCGAACCGCCGAATTTACCGACCGCAGTACGGCCAGCGGCCACGATGACGACATCTTCCATGTTGCTCTCCCTAGTTCCGGTCTTGCCGGAGATTGTTGAGACTGCAGGTTGCGAAGCCATGCATCTTAAAATGCGATGACTTGCACCGTTTGAGGAAAATCAATCTTATCAGCTAATCCATGGAATACAACTGCCCACTACCGCCGCCGTCGGGATCTTGCCAGGCTGTTTTTGAACACCCGCCAAGGTTCGTTTCCTACCGGAATGATGTACGCGCAACTCTCCTTTTGGTCAAATTTCACAGTAGAATGCACGAGCGCAACGCCAACCAGACTGCTTTATGACCAAAACCCCAAGCTCGCTACCCATCGAAATCAAGATCTCCACGGTCGTCGCCATTTCAACGATCCTGCGTTCGGCCGATCCGGCCGCGATCGATGCCGCGCTGCACCAGATGACCGGCGGGGTCGCGGACTTCTTCGACGATGAGTTTGCGGTGATCGATGTCGCCTCCATCGCGCATGAATCTCCGGTCATCGACTGGCCGGCGCTGGTGGCGCTGCTCAAGAGATACCGGCTCAATGCAGTTGCCGTGCGCGGCGCCGCACCAAGCATGGAAGAGGCAATCCGCGCCCACGGCCTGTCGCTCGACGACGGCTCGAGCGGCGTGCGAACGCAGGAATCATTGGCGGCGGCAAGCGCTGCGCCTGCAACACAAGCTGCGCCGCTAGAGGCGGCAGCTGCGCCTGCGTCGCTGCCAGTGTCGGCCATGATCATCGACACCCCGGTGCGCGCCGGCCAACGGGTGTATGCCCGCGGCAGCGACCTGATCATTACTGCGGTCGTCAACAATGGTGCGGAAATCATTGCCGACGGCAGCATCCATGTGTATGCCCCATTGAACGGCCGGGCACTTGCGGGTGCATCCGGCAACCCCGAGGCGCGCATCTTCGCCCTGTCGATGCAGCCGGAACTGGTGTCGATCGCCGGCGTGTACCGCACCTTCGACGACGGTTTCCCCACCGACCTGACGCGCCAGCCGGCACAAATCCGGCTGGTTGGCGACCGGCTCGATATATCATCGCTGGCTCCGGCGTCCTCGCGCGCGTAAGCCTTGGCCTAGATACTGCTAGATACTGAAAAGGATTTTTTGTGGCACGAATTATTGTTGTAACGTCCGGCAAGGGCGGCGTGGGCAAAACCACCTCGAGCGCAAGCTTCTCCAGCGGCCTGGCCCTGCGCGGGCACAAGACCGTGGTCATCGACTTCGATGTCGGCCTGCGTAATCTCGACCTGATCATGGGCTGCGAACGCCGCGTGGTCTACGACCTGATCAACGTCATCAATGGCGAAGCGACCCTGAACCAGGCGCTGATCAAGGACAAGCACACCGACAACCTGTTCATCCTGCCGGCGTCGCAGACGCGCGACAAGGATGCACTGGGCGAAGAAGGCGTGGAACGCGTACTCAACGACCTGGTGCAGATGGGCTTCGAGTTCATCATCTGCGATTCGCCGGCCGGCATCGAGCACGGCGCGCTGATGGCGCTGACCTTCGCCGATGAAGCGATCATCGTGACCAACCCCGAAGTGTCGTCGGTGCGCGATTCGGACCGCATCCTGGGCATCATCCAGGCCAAGTCGCGCCGCGCCCAGAGCGGTTCGGAGCCGGTCAAGGAACACCTCTTGATCACCCGCTATTCGCCAAAGCGGGTCGAAGCCGACGAAATGCTGTCCTATCAAGACGTGCAGGAAATCCTGCGCATCCCCTTGATCGGCATCATTCCGGAATCGGAATCGGTGCTGCACGCCTCCAACCAGGGCAACCCGGCAATCCACTTCAAGGGAACCGACGTGGCCGAAGCCTACGAGGACGTGATCGCCCGCTTCCTGGGCGAAGACCGTCCGCTGCGTTTCACCAACTACGAAAAGCCGGGCCTGTTCCAGCGCATTTTTGGAGCCAAGTGATATGCCATTGCTCAATTTCCTGTTTCCAGAGAAAAAGAAGAGCGCCACAGCCGCCAAGGAACGCCTGCAGATCATCATCGCGCGCGAACGTACCAACCGCACCGGCCCCGACTTCCTGCCGGCGCTGCACCGTGAGCTGATCGAGGTGATTTCGAAGTACACCAAGGTCAACGCGGACGACATCAAGATTTCGCTCGACCGCCAGGGCAACCTGGAAGTGCTCGACGTGAACGTGGTGCTGCCAGACGCGTGATAGCCTTGCTCTGAATAAACAAATGCCCGCTGATGCGGGCATTTGTTTATGGCGATTCGATGAGTGCGCTCGCGCCCCCTTCCTACATCGGCGCGACTGTGCTCCCGGGTTCGGTTGCCGCCAGGCTTTCGAGCTCGCGCGCGACTTCGGCGCACGCCTCCACGTGCTGGTTGCCCATCTTGCGAAACAGCGCGAATCCGATCGCTGCCGAGGCCACCTGCCCGGCGAGCGGCACTACCTTGGCCACTGTCCTGGCGGCCATGCGCACGCCGGCGCGCTGGAACACCGCCAGCACCAGCTTGCGCGTTATCATTTTACCCACCAACATGCCGCCGACCGAGGCTGCAACCTTGTAGATCAGTATCTGCCGCTGCGGGTTCAGGCGTTCGATCTGCTTCTGGCTCAGCCCGAACTCATTGTTGATGGCTTCGACCAGGACCGCGAAAGTGGTCAGGTCCGACAGGATATCCATCCCCGGCAGCGGCACGGCCGAGATTCCGGCCGATACCAGCGCGCGCTTGCGTACCATCACGCGGCAGCGTTCGCGCGCCAGGTTGATCCCCTCGCCACTGACTGGTACTAGCGCCGGCTCGGTCGACATCGCCTCTTTAGTATCTTGTTTAAACATATTGCCTCCTTGTTAAGCGTTACCAAGTGTAACGCGGCGCGTGCTATCCCCTTAACACAACAGAACAATCGTTCCAATTGTAAATTCGTAGTTTTCCCATAGCACTATTTTGACAAAGTCTGCTATATTCGCTTAACCTTTGTAGGAGTCTTCCTACAAAGAAAATTCACCAAGCAGATGCCCTATGAAGATTGCAATTCTGGAACAAGATCGCGCTCAAGCTGAGCTCATCTGCCAAGTCCTGACCACCGCCGGCCATAGCTGCCAGGCCTTCGACAATGCCAAGGATTGTCTTGCGCAATTGCGCAAGGAAACCGCAGACATGCTGGTCATGGACTGGAACGTTCCGGACATGGATGGCGCCGAAGTATTGCGCCGCGCCAAGGAAAAAATGGCGTCGAACGCCCCGACGATCTTCCTGGTTGCCCACAACGCCGAGGATGACATCATTGCCGGCGTTACCGCCGGCGCCGACGATTATATGGTCAAGCCACTGCGCCGCGGCGAACTGGTGGCGCGTATCTCGGCCCTGCTGCGCCGCGCCTATCCGTCGCAAAACAGCGCGGAACAGCTGCAGTTCGGCCCGTATATCTTCGAAACCCGTCCGGGACGGCTGATCAAGGACGGCTCGGTGGTCGACGTTACGCAAAAAGAGTTCTCGCTGGCCTTGCTGTTCTTCCGCAATATCGGCCGTCCACTGTCGCGCGCCTATATCCACGAATCGGTCTGGGTGCGCGATACCGATGTTCCCTCGCGCACGATGGACACCCATGTCTCGCGCGTGCGCAACAAGCTGAGCCTGCGTCCGGAAAATGGATTCCGCCTGGTACCCGTGTACAGCTACGGCTACCGCCTGGAAAAACTGGGCGCCTGAGCAGCCTCGCGGCCGCCTCTGCGGTCGCTGATCCCCTGCTCGCACAAGGGTATAATGGACACATACCGTCCACCCCCTCCCACCATGCAACTGCTTGCCGTTGGCCTGAACCACACGACCGCCCCGGTCTCGCTGCGCGAGCAGCTGGCGCTCGGACCCGAGCAGCTCGGCGCGGCGGTGCAGGCGGCGCGTGGCTGGTTTGCGCGCCACGGCAGCGGCGTGGGTGGCAGCAACGAGGCAGCGATCCTGTCGACCTGCAACCGCACCGAGATGTACGCGGCCAGCGACCTGCCCAACCCGCTCGACGCCTCGGCCCAGTTCCTGGCCCACTACCACGCACTCAATTTCGCCGAGCTGCGCCCCCATCTCTACATGCTGCCGCACGACAGCGCCGTGCGCCATGCCTTCCGCGTCGCTTCCGGACTCGACTCGATGGTGCTGGGCGAGCCGCAGATCCTGGGGCAGATGAAAGACGCCGTGCGCACCGCCGACCAGGCCGGCGGCCTGGGCACCTACCTGCACCAGCTGTTCCAGCGCAGTTTTGCAGTGGCCAAGGAAGTGCGCAGCACCACCGAGATCGGCGCCCACAGCGTTTCCATGGCCGCGGCCGCGGTGCGCCTGTCGCAGCGCATTTTCGATGCCATCGCCGACCAGCACGTGCTGTTCATCGGCGCTGGCGAGATGATCGAACTGTGCGCCGCCCACTTCGCCGCGCACAACCCCAAATCGGTCACCATCGCCAACCGCTCGCTGGCCCGGGGCCAGGCGCTGGCCACCCGCTACCACGGCGAAGCGATGTGCCTGGCCGACCTGCCCGAGCGCCTGCACCAGTTCGACATCGTCATCTCGTGCACCGCCTCGACGTTGCCGCTGCTGGGCCTGGGCATGGTCGAGCGCGCGATCAAGGCACGCCGCCACCGTCCGATCTTCATGGCCGACCTGGCGGTGCCGCGCGATATCGAACCCGAAGTCGCACGCCTCGACGACGTCTTCCTGTATACCGTGGACGACCTCGCACAGGTGGTCCAGACCGGCATGGAAAGCCGCCAGGCCGCGGTGTCGCAGGCCGAAGCCATTATCGAGACCCGGGTCCAGTCCTTCATGCACTGGGTTGGCGATCGCGCGGTGGTGCCGGTGATCCGCGACCTGCACGAATCGAGCGAGGCGCTGCGGCTGGCCGAACTCGAGCGCGCACGCAAGATGCTGGCGCGCGGCGACGATCCCGAAGCCGTGCTCGAAGCGCTGTCCAGGGGCTTGAGCGCCAAGTTCCTGCATGGCCCGCAGCAGGCGCTGCACCATGCCACGGGCGACGAACGCGCCCGCCTGGCAGCCCTGCTGCCGCAGCTGTTCCGCGGCCGCCGTTAGCGGCTCGTTCCGTTCTGCCTGCGTCTTGTGCAAGACGCGTTTCCGGCCGCAGCGCGGCTTCCCGAATTCATATCGACCCTACCGAGCATTCTCATGAAACCATCCATGCTGGCCAAGCTGGAGCAACTGGCCAACCGATTCGTCGAACTGGACGAACTTTTGATGTGCGAAGGCGCCACCGCGAACATGGACAGCTACCGCAAGCTCACCCGCGAACGCGCCGAGCTGGCGCCGCTGGTGGGCCTGTACCACGAGTACGGCGCCGCGCAAGGCGACCTGGCGGCGGCCCAGGACATGGCGCAAGACCCGGACATGAAGGAGTTCGCTCAGGAAGAAACCGAAGCGGCCAAGGCGCGCCTGGGCGCGCTTGAACTCGATCTGCAAAAGATGCTGCTGCCGAAAGATGTCAACGACGAACGCAATATCTTTCTAGAAATCCGCGCCGGTACCGGCGGCGACGAGTCGGCGCTGTTCGCCGGCGACTTGCTGCGCATGTACACGCGCTTTGCCGAACGCAACCGCTGGCAGGTCGAGGTGGTGTCGGAATCGAGTTCCGACCTGGGCGGCTACCGCGAAGTCATCGTGCGCATCATTGGCAACGGCGTGTATTCGAAACTCAAGTTCGAATCGGGTGGCCACCGCGTGCAGCGGGTGCCGGCCACCGAGACGCAAGGCCGCATCCACACCTCGGCCTGCACCGTGGCCGTGATGCCGGAAGCCGACGAAGTCGAGGACGTCAACATCAACCCGGCCGACCTGCGCATCGACACCTACCGCGCCTCGGGCGCCGGCGGGCAGCACATCAACAAGACCGATTCGGCGGTGCGCCTGACCCACCTGCCCACCGGCATCGTGGTGGAATGCCAGGACGACCGCAGCCAGCACAAGAACAAGGCCCAGGCCATGAAGGTGCTGGCGGCGCGCATCAAGGACGTGCAATTGCGCGAGCAGCAATCGAAAGAAGCGGCCACCCGCAAGAGCCTGATCGGCTCGGGCGACCGCAGTGAACGGATCCGCACCTATAACTTCCCGCAGGGGCGCCTGACCGACCACCGCATCAACCTGACCCTGTACAAGCTCGACTTCATCATGGATGGCGATTTGATCGACCTGACCAATGCGCTGGCGGCGGAGCACCAGGCCGAGCAGCTGGCGGCGCTGGGCGATTAATTCACCGGGCCGGATCTGCGGCCAGATGCGGGCTGACTTGACGCGAACTTATGCGAGAATGCCCACGTCCCGAACCACGCTTATAAAAAAACCATGATGCTGCCCACCTCCCGCCAGATCCTGTTCGCCATCTCGTCGATCTGCTTCGCGCTGATCGCCGTGGCCCTCTATCTGCAGCACATCGAGCAGATGCAGCCCTGCCCGCTGTGCGTGATCCAGCGCTACATGTTCCTGGCCGTTGGCGTGGCCAGCCTGGTGTCGGCCATCAGCGGCAAGATCCGCGAAGGCACGGTGCTCGCCCTGATGGCGGCGCTCGGCGGCCTGTACGCGGTCGGCAAGCACCTGTATGTGATCGCCAACCCGGGGTTCAGCTGCGGCATCGACCCGATGGAGACCTTCCTCAACAAGATCCCGACCGCCGAATACCTGCCCTGGCTGTTCCGCGCCGACGGCCTGTGCGCTGGCGCCACCGATTCGGTGCTGGGCCTGGCCATTCCGCAGTGGTCGGCGCTCTGGTTCGTGATCCTGAGCGTGCTGCTGGTCTTCGTCCTGGTGCGCAAGGCGCGCTGATGACGCCGTTGCCAGCCGCCGGGGCAACGCTCAAGCAGCTGCAGGCGGCGCTGCCGCTCGATCCGCTGGAAAACCGCATCCTGCTATGCCATGCGCTCGGCCTGGCGCGGGTTGGCCTGATCACGCAATCCGAGCGCGTGCTGACACTCGAAGAAGCGGCCACTCTCGGCGCGCTGGTGCAGCGCCGCCTCGATGGCGAGCCGATCGCCTATATCGTCGGCAGCCGCGAGTTCTTCGGCCTGCCGTTCCGGGTCGCGCCCGGCGTGCTGATACCGCGCCCGGATACCGAACTGATCGTCGAACTGGCCCTCGAGCGCCTGCCCGCGGCCGGGCGCCTGCTCGACATGGGCACCGGCAGCGGCGCGATAGCGGTTGCCTGTGCCCACAGTCGCCCGGACGCCATCGTCACCGCGCTCGACCTGAGCGAAGCGGCGCTGGCCATCGCGCGCGATAACGCCGCCGCCAACGGCGCCGCGGTGCGTTTCCTGCGCAGCGACTGGTTTGCCGCCGTCGCGGGCGAACGGTTCGAGCTGATCGCCTCGAATCCGCCCTATATCGCGGCCGGCGACGAACACCTGGCGCAGGGCGATTTGCGCTTTGAACCGGTCGGCGCCCTGACCGACGGCGCCGACGGCCTGTCGGCGCTGCGCGCCATCATCGACGGCGCGCCCGACCACCTGGTGGCGGGCGGCTGGCTGCTGCTCGAACATGGCTACGACCAGGCCGTGGCGGTGCGCGCGCTGCTCGACGCGCGCGGCCTGCTCGAGGTGCACAGCTGGCGCGACTTGTCCGGCATCGAACGCGTCAGCGGCGCTCGGCTGGCCTAAGCTGCGCGCCGCCGGAGCAGGTCTTGTTACAATGACCATTCCTTGACCGTCGTCCCCTTGCGCGGGCACCGCATGCGCACCTTTCTCGCTTCGCTCTTCTTCTTGATCCCCCTCGCCTGCGGCGCCGCCGATACGCCGTCCGAGCAGGCGCGTCGCCTGTTCGAACGCGAATGGCAGTACCAGCTGCGCCAGCAGCCCGAGTACGCGACCGGCATCGGCGAGCACCGTCACAATGCGCAGCTGGCAGACACCTCGCTGGCCGCGCGCAGCGCCGCCCTCGAGCACGCGCGCGCCGTGCTGCAAGAGGCGCGCAGCCTGGACCGCGCGCAGCTGCAAGGACAAGACCTGGTCTCGCTCGAGATGTTCATCGCGGCGCGCGAGCGTACCTTGGCGGCGGCCGCGTTTACCGCCTTCGACCCACAGCCGATCAGCGCCTGGGACGGCCTGCACCTGCGCCTGCCGCGCCTGGTTGCGCAAATGCCCTTCGCGACCGAGCAAGACTACCGCAACTACCTGGCGCGCCTGGAAGATTTGCCCGCCCACGTCAATGGGCTGATCGAGCAGATGCGCGCGGCAATGGCTGCCGGCTGGACCGTACCGAGGGTGGTCGTCGATCCGGTACCGGATGCGCTGCAGCAGCTGCGCGACGAACTTGCCGGCGGGCCGCTGAATGCGCCGTTCGGACGCATCCCGGCCTCGATCGAGCTTGACGTGCGCGAGGAACTGGTCAACCGCAGCATCACCGTGCTGGCCGATGCCGCCGTGGCGCTGCACCGGCTCGAGCAATTTCTGCGGCGCGACTACCTGCCGGCCGCGCGCACGAGCATCGGCGCGTCCAGCCTGCCCGGCGGCGCGGCCTGGTACGCCTTCTTGCTGCGCAGCGCCACCACCACCGCCCTGAGCGCGGCCGAGGTGCATGCCATCGGCCTGCGCGAGGTGGCCCGTATCCGCGCCCAGATGGCCGCGCAGGTTGGCCGCACCGGCTTTCGTGGCAGCCTGCCGCAATTTTTGGTGTTCGCGCGCACCGACCGGCGCCTGTTCTACAGCGAACCCGAAGCACTGCTGGGGCGCTACCGCAAGGCGCTCGCGCGCGCGCAGGCGAAGCTGCCGAAAGTCGTCGCCACGGTTCCGGATGCCGGCATCACGGTCAAGCCGATGATGCAGGACGGCACCCACCAGCCGGTCGCGTACTACGAAGCCGGCGGCCCGGCGCGTACCGCGGCGCTGGTGGTGAACGTCACCCAGCTGGGCGCGCGCCCGATGTGGCAGGTCGACAGCGTAGCGCTGCACGAGGCGGTGCCGGGGCACCACCTGCAGGTAGCGCGCGCCCAGGCGCTCAACCTGCCGGCCTTTCGGCGCCACGGCTGGTACCACGCCTTTGGCGAAGGCTGGGCAACCTATGCCGAAGGATTGGGACCGCAGCTGGGCTTCTTCGACGACCCGTTCTCGCGCTTTGGCCAGCTCAACGAAGAGATGCTGCGCGCGGCGCGGCTGGTGGTCGACACCGGCATCCACGCAATGGGCTGGTCGCGCCGCCAGGCGATCGATTACCTGAACGCGCACACCGCCAACCCACCCCTCGATAACGAAGCCGAGGTAGACCGCTACATCGCCCAGCCGGCCCAGGCGCTGGGCTACAAGATCGGCCAGCTGCGCATTGCCGCGCTGCGCGACCGGGCGCGCGCGGCACTGGGCGAGCGCTTCGACCTGCGCCGCTTCCACGATGCGGTGCTGGGCAGCGGCGCCGTGCCGCTCGATGTGCTCCAGCGCCAGGTCGAGCGCTGGATCGTGAACCAGCAGGCCCCTGCCATGAAAGCGCCCCCGCAGGGGGCCGCACCAGCTACGCCAGAGGCATCGCCGGCGGCACCCGCGCCTGCCCCGGCGCCGTCCCGCCAGTAATCAAAGGCCTCCCGGCGCGCTCGCCGTTTTTCGGTTAATCTCTGCTCCAATCCGCATTGGCAGTATAAGAAAGGAAACATCCGTGTCGAACCAACTACAACGCCGCCTGGCCCTGCTCGACGACGACGACCACCGCGCGCTGCTCGGCCAGGGCCTGCGCGGGATCGAGCGCGAAACCCTGCGCGTCGACCGCCACGGCCATCTGGCGCGCACCCCGCATCCGGTCAAGCTTGGTTCGGCACTGACCAATCCGCTCATTACCACCGACTACGCCGAAGCCCTGCTGGAATTCATCACCCCGGCCGAACACGACATTTCGGTGGCGCTCAACCGGCTTGACGCGATCCACCGCTTCGCGCACGCGCGCATGGACGGCGACATGCTCTGGAGCGTGTCGATGCCAGGCGAACTGCCGCCGGAAGAAGACATCGAGATCGCCTGGTACGGCAGCTCCAACCTGGGCATGCTCAAGCACGTATACCGGCGCGGCCTGGCGCTGCGCTACGGCAAAGCGATGCAGTGCATCGCGGGCATCCACTACAACTATTCGCTGCCCGAAAAGCTGTGGCAGCTGGTCGCCGCCAGCGAAGGCATTCCTGAAGAACGCCGCCACGCGCTGCGCGATTTCCAGTCCGAGAGCTATATCGCGGCCATCCGCAACTTCCGCCGCTACAGCTGGCTGTTGATGTACCTGTTCGGCGCCACCCCGGCGCTAACTACCAGCTTCCTGCGCGATCGCCCGCACAATCTCGAGACGCTCTCGGACGACACCCTCTACCTGCCGTATGCGACCAGCCTGCGCATGAGCGACCTCGGTTACCAGAACGACGCGCAAAGCGGCCTGCGTCCGCACGAGAACAGCCTGGAAAGCTATGTCACCAGCCTGATGTCGGCGGTGAACACGCCCTATGCGCCTTACCAGGCGGTCGGCACCAAGAAAGACGGCCAATGGATCCAGCTGTCCACCAACGTGCTGCAGATCGAGAACGAGTACTACTCGACGATCCGCCCGAAGCGCGTGATCCGTACCGGCGAGCGCCCGGTGCAGGCCCTGTGCAACCGCGGCGTGCAGTACATCGAGGTGCGCTGCCTCGACGTCGATCCGTTCGAGCCGGTCGGCATCAGCCTGGAGACCGGCCGCTTCCTGGATGCCTTTTTGCTGTTCTGCGCACTCGAAGAAAGCCCCCAGATCAGTGCCCAGGAAGGCGAGATCCATGCGCGCAACTTTGCGCGCACGGTCAAGCAAGGCCGTGACCCGGCCTTGACGCTCACCCGCGACGGTGTAGAGATCCCGCTCAAGCAGTGGGCGCTGGACCTGATCGAACGGATTCGTCCGGTGGCGCAGCTGCTCGACGAAGGGCATAACGAGGATGGCGTGCACGCCAGTTCGCTTGGCCTGCAACAGGCCAAGATCGACAACCCCGCCTTGACGCCATCGGCGCGCGTGCTCGAAGAGGTCCGCGCACTGGGTTCGGCCACCGCCTTCGGCCTGCGCCAGAGCGAGCTGCATGCCGCCAGTTTCCGCGACAGCCCGCTGATGCCAGCCGAAGAAGCGCTGTTCGACGAGATGGCGGCGGCCTCGCTGGCCGACCAGGCCAGCATCGAGGCAGCCGATGCCGGCAGCTTCGACGACTTCGTTGCGGCTTACAACAGCAGTACGCTATGCGGCAATCAGTAGGCAACCAGTAGGCCACCGACCGGCAGGCGCCAGGCCAGCACTCGCGCGGGAATCATTTGCTCACCTTTTACAACGAACACCATGCCCAGCACCGTGAGGGCCCCGGTCCCGCGCCCTGGCAGGAGCGCAGCGGACCACATCCGCACGCGGCGCTCGCGCTGACGCTGGCCGAGTTCGAGCGGCGTGGCCTGGGGCGCATCGTTACCCCGCATGGGGTGCCGCTGGTGTCGCTCGAGCGCGTGCACACGCCGCGCTACCTGCACTTCTTGCGCACCGCATGGAGCGCATGGACCGCGCGCGAGCCTGGCAATGCCGGGCGCGCGCTGTTGCCAGCGGCCTGGCCGGTACGGGGCATGCGCAACGAGCGCGAAGACGAATTCGACGACCTGCTCGCGCGCACCGGCCTGTATGCCTCCGACAGCCATACACCGCTCGGCGCCGGCACCTGGACCGCGGCCAAGACCGGCGCCGATTGCGCGGTCAATGCCGCGCACGCGCTGCGCATGGGCGAGCGCGCCACGCTGGCGTTGACCTTCCCGCCAGGCAGCCATGCGGGCGCCGACTGGTTCGGCGGCGGCTGTTTCCTGAACAATGCTGCGCTGGCGGCCCAGCACCTGCTCGACGACGGCATGGGACGGGTCGCGGTCCTCGACCTTGGCCGGCACCATGGACACGGCACCCAGCATATTTTCTATGCACGGGCCGAGGTCCTGTTCGCGTCGATCCACCTCGACCCGCGCGACGCCTACCCGTTCTACCTGGGGCATGCCGGCGAACAGGGCAGCGGCGCAGGACTGGGCTGCAACATGAATTTGCCGCTGGCACCCGGCAGCGGCAGCGCGCAGTGGTTCGCCGCGCTCGAGACGGCCTGCCTCAAGCTGGCGATGTTTCGCCCCGACGCACTGGTGCTGTCGCTCGACGCCGATATCGCAGCCTGCTTCGGTTTGCAGGGCGGCGACTTTCTGCGCGTCGGCGAGCGCATCGCGCACCTTGGCCTGCCCACCACATTCATCTTCGAGGGCGGCGCCGCGGCGCCGGAACCTTGCACCAACATGGTCAACGTCCTCGAAGGCTTCGAAACCGCCGCATAGGCAAGTCACGCTGCACGGCATAACCACCCACCATCATGATCGACTGGCAGTTCTCCTCTTTCAACGACCTCGGCCCGGCCGACCTGTACGCGCTGCTGGCCCAGCGCCAGCAGGTCTTCATTCTCGAACAGACCTGCCTGTATCCCGACATCGACGGCCTCGACCCGGCGGCGCACCATCTGCTGGGCTGGCGCACGATCGGGGGCGAGCGCCAGCTGGTGGCTTACCTGCGGGTGCTGGGACCGGGCGCAAAGTATGACGAGATGTCGCTCGGGCGCGTGCTCACCACCCAGGCCGCACGCGGCAGCGGCGCCGGACGCGCGCTGCTGGCGCGCGGCATCGACTGCGCCGAAGCGCTGTATCCGGGCCACCGCATCCGCATCGGCGCCCAGCGCTACCTCGAAAAGTTCTATCAGAGCTTTGGCTTTGCCACCGTCTCGGCACCCTACGACGAAGACGGCATCGAGCATATCGACATGCTACGCTGACAGCTACCTGTGCCGGCTGGTGGCAAGCCGGCCAGCCGTACCGACGGCCAGCGCGGCCAGCAACAGCCAGGCATCCGTTTCGGCCGGGGGCGCACCCAGGGGGAGCTCGCAGGCGCGCGCCGGCGGGGAATGGTGGTGGGCGCTGCTCGGACGGCAAGCCGACACGAGCAGCAGAAGCAGCAGAAGCAGCAGAAGCAGCAAGGTATGGCAGCGCATGGCGGCAGGGTCGCAGTAGTCAAGACCTGCAGCTTCAGGCATCCGGCTGGCGCGCCCTATGCGCCTGATCAGGCGTGCGCGCTTACTCGACCTTGTTCAGGACCAGCTCGAAGACCAGGCCCGAATTCGGCGGCACGCGGCCGCTGCCGGCGGCGCCATAGCCCAGGCTGGCCGGAACCAGGACAGTGCGCTTGCCGCCGACCTTCATGCCCAGCACGCCCTGCTGGAAACCCTGGATTGTGTTGGCCGAACCGATCACGAAAGTATAGGGCCCGGATTCCAGGCGGCTACCCTTGAAGTCGGCTGCCTTGTCGTTGTACAGCCACAGCGTGTAGTCGACGGTGACGGTCTTGCCGCTCACGGCTTCAGTGCCGCTGCCAACGGTGTTGTCGGTCTTGGTCAGCGCGGCTGGGCTGCTGACGGCGACACTGTCGCTGGAATTTCCGCCGCCGCCGCAGGCGGTCAGCGAGAGCATGGCAACAAAGGCGGCAATCAGGGGCAACTTCAGCTTCATGGAACGGTCCTTGGCAAAATAAGTCAACATTGAATGAGCGCCCATGTTTATGAGACGCAATGGCGCACATTACCCGACTCACTTACCTGCGTGTGTCCCGCTTCTGTATTTTTTTGTAAATCAGATTTCGATTTGGGTGCCCAGCTCGATTACCCGGTTCGGTGGGATCTGGTAATAGTCCGCTGCCGCGCGTGCGTTGCGGGACATCATCACGTACAGGTGCTCGCGCCACGGGGCCATGCCCCCGTCCGGCGTCGACACCACGGTCTGGCGCGCAATGAAGAACGAGGTTTCCATCATCTCGAACGCCAGCCCCAGGCTGCTGCAGCGGCGCAGGATGTCCGGAATGTCCGGTTCATCCTTGAAGCCATAGCGCACATTGAGCTGGAAGCAGTTGTGACCCAGTTCGACGATTGCTACCTGGTCTTCTTCGGGCACCCACGGTTCTTCGATGATGTGTACCGTCAAAAACACGACACGCTCGTGCAGCACCTTGTTATGCGACAGGTTGTGCAGCAGCGCGTGCGGCACGCCATCGCTTTCGCCGCGCAAGAACAGGGCCGTACCCGGCACCCGCGCCGGCGGCGCCACGAACAGCGATTCCATGAAGGCTTCCAGCGGAATGGCGTGCTTTTCCAGGTTGTCGGACACCAGTTCGCGGCCGCGCTTCCAGGTCAGCATCAGGGTCAGCAGCACAGTGGCGAGCAGCAGCGGGAACCAGCCGCCGTGGAACAGCTTGAGCGAGGTCGATGCGAACAGCAGCACGTCGATGACCAGGAAAAAACCGGTCGCGCCGATGCATACGATGAGCGGCAACTTCCAGCGGTAACGTGTCACGAAGAAGGTCAGGATCGTGGTAGCCAGCATGGTTGCCGTGACCGCGATGCCATAGGCGCCGGCCAGTTTTTCCGACGAGCCGAAGCCGACGACGGCAATCAATACGATGGCCAATTGCGCCCAATTTACGGCCGGAATATAAATCTGGCCAATTTCGCTTTCCGAGGTATGACGAATGCGCATGCGCGGCAGCAAGCCGAGTGCAATGGCTTGCTTGGTCATCGAGTACGTGCCGGAAATGGTCGCTTGCGATGCAATCACTGCCGCCATGGTCGACAGGATCACCAGCGGGATGACGCTCCACGAACCGAGCTGATGGTAGAACGGGTTGTCGACCGCCTCTGGCTGCATGATCAGCAGTCCGCCCTGGCCAAGATAATTCAGCGCCAGCGCCGGAAAGGCGACGGTAAACCATGCCAGGCGAATCGGCTTGCGGCCGAAGTGGCCCATGTCGGCATACAGCGCCTCGGCACCGGTAATGGCTAGCACCACCGCCCCAAGGGCGACAAAGGCCAACAACTTGTTATCGAACATGAATCGCAGCGCGTGATACGGATTGAGCGCCTGCAGAATGACGGGCGCCTCGATGATGTTGATTACACCCATGATCGCCAGCACGATGAACCAGACCAGCATCACGGGGCCGAAGAAACGGCCGATGCCAGCCGTGCCATGACTTTGCACGCTGTATAACAGCACCAGCACCACGACCGCCAGCGGCACCACGTAATGCGCCATCCCCGGCGCCGCGACTTCAAGACCTTCGATGGCGCCAAGTACCGAGATGGCCGGCGTGATCACGCTGTCGCCGTAGAACATCGTAGCGCCCAGCACACCTATGACAAGCAGCGGGAAGTGCCAGCGCGAGTGTTTCGTCACTGAATTGGTGGCCTGCGCCATCAGGGCGACGATGCCGCCCTCGCCACGGTTGTCGGCGCGCAGGATCAGCGTGACGTACTTGAGCGAGACGACAATGGTCAGGCTCCAGAAAATCAGCGAGATGATGCCCAGGATATTGGGATGGGTAAGCGGCAGGCCATGCTCGCTGCCGAAGATCGCCCGCAATGTGTACAGCGGACTGGTGCCGATGTCGCCATAGACGATGCCGACCGCAGCCAGCGTGAGGGCGGCAACGCTGCTTTTCTTGTTCTCGGAGCTCAAGACTGCACCATGGATGAATGTTGGTGCACCGCACCATAGAAGATCGACGTGATAATTGCAAGAAGATTTCGTTGCGTATCATACACCTGAGCAATTTTCGTGTTAGCCAGCAGGGAAACCGGGTTGGGAGGATAATGCGAGCCCTGCAATCGCCTTCTCTCTCCATGCGTTCCGGTATCTTGTCAGCTGCCCTGGCCTTTCTGTGCTGGGGCCTGTTTCCTATTTATTTCCATGCGATCGGCGATGTGCCGCCGACGCAGATCCTGGTCCACCGGGTGCTGTGGTCGCTGGCCTTTCTTCTGATTGTGCTGGCCTGGCGCCGCCAATGGCAATGGCTTGCCATCGTGCGCCAGCCACGGGTGTTCTGGAGCTTCGCCGCATCGGCCTTGCTACTGTCGGCCAATTGGCTGATGTATATCTGGGCAGTCAAGAACGGACATGTCATCGAAGCGAGCCTTGGTTACTTTATTAATCCGCTGGTAAACATCATGTTCGGGTTCCTGATCCTGAAGGAACGCATGCGCACCGTGCAGTGGATGGCCATCGCCCTGGCTGCGCTGGGCGTGTGCTGGCTGACCTGGCAGTCCGGAACGGTGCCCTGGATTGCGCTGTTCCTGGCCGCCTCGTTCGGTGGCTACGGCCTGCTGCGCAAGACCGCGGCGCTGGGCGCGCTAGAGGGCCTGTCGTTCGAGACCATGGTGCTGTTTCCGTTTGCTGCCGGCTACCTTGCCTGGCTGACGATGCACGGCGCGAATGCCTTCGTAAATGCGCCGCTCGATACGACCCGCCTGCTGCTGGTCGCGGCCGGTCCGATCACGGCCATCCCCTTGCTGCTGTTTGCCAGCGGGGCGCGCAAGATCCCGCTGTCGATTTTGGGCTTGCTGCAATACCTGTCGCCGACCATCCAGTTCGCGCTCGGCGTATGGTTGTTCCACGAAGCCTTCAGCAGCGAGCGCCTGGTGGGCTTCGTGGTGATCTGGGCCGCGCTGGCCCTGTATGCGGGCGAAGGACTGCTGCGCAGCCGCGCCAGTCGGAAAAGCTGAGTAAAAACCCGGGCCGGGGACGCAAAAACCTCGTGCTTGGCGCGGGTTCTGTCGTATCCTGTGCACCTTAAACAACACCAGAGTAAAGCATGGCCAATTACGTCTATACCATGAACCGCGTGGGCAAAATCGTCCCGCCAAAACGTCAAATTCTGAAAGACATCTCGCTGTCCTTCTTTCCGGGTGCCAAGATCGGCGTGCTGGGCCTGAATGGCTCGGGCAAGTCGACCCTGCTCAAGATCATGGCCGGTCTCGACACCGACATCCAGGGCGAAGCACGCCCGATGCCGGGCCTGAACATCGGCTACCTGCCGCAAGAGCCGCAGCTCGATCCGGAAAAGACCGTGCGCCAGGAAGTGGAAAGCGGCCTGGGCGAAGCGTTCGAAGCGCAGGCCAAGCTCGAAGCCGTGTACGCCGCCTATGCCGAGGAAGACGCCGACTTCGACGCCCTTGCCAAGGAGCAGGAACGGCTGGAAGCGATCATTTCGTCTTCCGATGGCGGTAACCTGAACCTGCAACTGGAAATGGCCGCCGACGCGCTGCGCCTGCCGCCATGGGAAGCGAAAATCGGCGTGCTCTCGGGTGGCGAGAAACGCCGCGTGGCGCTGTGCAAGCTGTTGCTGAGCAAGCCGGACATGCTGCTGCTGGACGAGCCGACCAACCACCTGGACGCCGAGTCGGTCGAGTGGCTGGAGCAATTTCTGCTGCGCTTCCCGGGCACCGTGGTCGCCATCACCCACGATCGCTACTTCCTCGACAATGCCGCCGAATGGATCCTGGAACTGGACCGCGGTTCGGGCATTCCCTGGAAGGGCAACTACTCGTCCTGGCTGGACCAGAAGCAGGCACGCCTGAAGCAAGAAGAATCGACCGAATCGGCACGCCAGAAGGCACTCAAGACCGAGCTCGAATGGTCGCGCCAGAATCCAAAGGCGCGCCAGGCCAAGTCGAAAGCCCGCCTGGCGCGCTTTAACGAACTGTCCGAATTCGAATACCAGAAGCGCAACGAGACCCAGGAGATCTTTATTCCCGTGGCTGAGCGCCTGGGTAACGAAGTGATCGAGTTCAAGAACGTCTCGAAGGCCTTCGGCGACCGCCTGCTGCTCGACAACGTGTCGTTCACCGTGCCGCCGGGCGCGATCGTCGGCATCATCGGCCCGAACGGCGCCGGTAAGTCGACGCTGTTCAAGATGATCTCCGGGAAAGAGCAACCCGACAGCGGCGAAGTCGCGATCGGCAAGACTGCCCGCATCTCGCTGGTCGACCAGCACCGCGATGACCTGGCCAACAACAAGACCGTGTTCGAGGACGTCACCGGTGGCGCCGACATGCTCAGCGTGGGCCGTTTCGAGATGCCGTCGCGCGCCTACCTGGGCCGCTTCAATTTCAAGGGCTCGGACCAGCAAAAGATCGTCGGCAACCTGTCCGGTGGCGAACGCGGCCGCCTGCACCTGGCCAAGACGCTGCTGCAAGGCGGCAATGTCTTGCTGCTCGATGAACCGTCGAACGACCTGGACGTGGAAACCCTGCGCGCCCTCGAAGACGCCCTGCTCGAGTTCGCCGGCAGCGTGATGGTGATCTCGCACGATCGCTGGTTCCTGGACCGCATTGCCACGCATATCCTGGCATTCGAAGGCAATTCGCAAGTCAGCTTCTTCGACGGTAACTACCAGGAATACGAAGCCGACAAGAAGAAACGCCTCGGCGAAGAAGGCGCCAAGCCGAAGCGGATTCGCTACAAGCCGCTGACGACCTGAGGTTTTGTGTCGTTGTAGCTATACGCCTCTATTGTGAGGCGCCCAACGCCCGGCATTGCCGGGCGTTTGCTTTCCGGAATCGGAACGCTGTCGGCGAGTAGTCATGTGTACCATCTTTCCCGTTGAGGCCATGGCAGCCTGCCTGCGGCGCCAGTGGACGGAGCCATGACTGATTACCGCGACAACCGGGTTCCGGGCGGAACCTTCTTTTTCACGGTGCGCCTGCTACAACGTGGCAGCACACTGCTGACCGACCATATTTCGGCCTTCGGCGAAGCCATGCGGCTGGCGCGCGTGCGCCGACCCTTCCATGTCGACGCCTGGGTGGTGCTGCCCGATCATGCCCACGCCATCTGGACACTGCCCCCTGGCGACCATGACTGCTCGAGCCGCTGGCGCGCCGTCAAGATTGCCTTTTCCAAGGCGTTGCGCAAATCCTCGGTACCCGGCGCCGCCGATGGCGCCATCTGGGAACGCCAGTATCAGCACTACCGGGTCGGCGACGACGACGACTACGCCGCGCTGGTCGACCTGACCCACACCGACCCGGTCAAACATGGCCATTGCAGCAATCCCGCCGACTGGCCCTGGTCGTCGCTGCACCGCTTCGTCAACGCAGGCTACGCAATGCCGCTATCCCAGCCGATCATTGCGCCATGGGTTTATCGGCCCCAGCCGCAGACGATCGTGCGGCTGTGATCGTGCGGCTGTGATGGCCTGGCAGCATCCAAAACAAAAAGGACCCCGCAGGGTCCTTTTTGCCATTACGCAAACAACTTAGAAGCTGTACTTCGCGCCGATGGTGAAGACGTCGGCCTTGGCACCGAAGTCCTTGCTCTTACCGTAACGCTCGTACTCGGCAATGAGCGCCACATTCTGGTTCAGTGCGTACTGCGCACCGAGTGCACCGTAGGCTTCGGTCTTGCTGTGGTCACGGTTTTGCAAGGAGTTGATCATGACCAGCTCGCTCTTGTTGCGCGCCGCGCCGAGCTTGCCATACACCGAGAACTGCTCGTTGATCGGCATGGTTGCCTTGGCAGCCAGGTAGATCGACTCACCCTTGGTCTCGCCGCGCTGGTTCACGCCATTCGCGGTGTAGCTGACACCGGACTTGCGGAAGTCGGTATAACCGGCTTCGACACCCCAGGTCTGATTGAAGTCATAGCCGCCGAACAGCTTGCCGGAGGCCTTGTAGCCATCGGTGTCGACGTTGGTCGCGCCCGACAACTTGTAGTCATGGTCGGCGCTGGCCACCCCGACACCCACATAGCCCCGTGGCGCAACTTGTTGAGCTTGGGCAGCAGACATGGCGGCAACAGAGGCGATCAATGCAACGATAAGCTTTTTCATGCGCAATCCTTTTTTCGACTGGTTCGCGATTCCGAATGAATCGCGATGTGGTCAAGATAGCACCGGCAATCGTTTTTTAAAGCCCCAAAAACCGTAAGAACTGTAAGCAAATGTAAGTTACTGACTCGAGAGTTATCTATTTTCCGTTCAGATACGGAAAACTTGTCTGCGAGTTAGTCGATGTTGCGGAAAGTTAGGTTGATTCGCATCCCGACCGGACGGCTGGTCTTGTTGATCCCGTGCACCCAATTGGCCTGCGTGGCGCCTGCCATGAACAGCAGGCTGCCATCGGTCAACGGCAGTCTCAAGGTTTCTTTGCTGGTCTTGTGGCGCAAGATAAAGGTCCGCGTGGCGCCGAAACTGACCGAGGCGATTGCCGGCATCGAACCGAGTTCGGTTTCGTCGTCGCTATGCATGCCCATGCTGTCGCGCCCATCGCGATAACAATTGAGCAGTACGCTGTTGTAGCGTCGGCCAGTAGCGTCTTGCACGGCCAGGCGGATCGTTTCGAGTAGCGGCGTCAGCGGCAGAGGCGCCAGTTGCAGGCCCGAATAGCGATACGGCTTGTCTCCATGCCAGGCGCTCAGGCGCGGCTGCAGGTGACGCTTGCCATAGACAAGCACTGTTTCTGCGCGCCAGGCGGTCTGCGCGGCCAGGCGCGCCAGCACGTCCGCGTTCGGCCAGGGCAGAGGTAATTGCGCCAGCCATCCGAGCTCGCCGTCGCGTATCGGAAGCGGCGTCAAGCTCGTGGCTGAGGGAAACAGGTCCACCGTCGAACGCGTTTACACGCCAGGCTGGTCAAGCATAGGCTTCGGCCAGGCTCATCACCCGCGGGGTCACGGCAATGCCGTTTTTATTGAACAAGGCGTCGATGGCAGCCAGGTTGGCCGTGCATTCCTCGGCTTTCCAGCCGTTGAACAGATCGGTTCCATCTTTCTGGAAGTGCAGGTCCAGCACCTTGCCCTTGTCTTTATGGACATAGCTTTGCTGATGCGTCAGTTTGAAACCCAGCTCGGCCAGGGCAGTCAACACCGCTTGCGGCGGGTTGGCCAGATCGGTCGCCAGGTAGACGCCGAAGGTCTTGCCTGGTGGTTTGGCGGCCACGTCGACTTCAAAGATTCCGGGGGCCTTGGTGACGCTGGTGCTCTTCAGGAACAACATGGTATTTCCTTCTCCTGTTGCCCGCGCGCTGAGGTGCGCGCTGTGTGGGGCGGGCGTGGCGGCGGATCGGTTGTATGTGTACAACGCTCTAGCTTATTGCCACGCAGGAACTTTGTCGATCATTGTCTGGAATTTTTCGCTTCAGTGCAGCAATAGGCCCCAAACAGTGCCGCCAATTAACAACGCACAGGCCAGCATGCCGCCAATGAAGCCCAGTTCGCGTCGGGCCGGGTCGCGGTAATAGCCCAGGGCATAGGCGATGCGGGCCACACACCACAGCAAACCGCCGCCAGCGGCCCACAAGTCACCCAGAAAGAACGCACACATCCACAACGGAACCAGTACCAGTGGCAGCTGTTCGAGCGTGTTTGCCTGCACCCGCTGGCAGCGCTGGAATGCGAGCGGGCCGTCCATGGACGGCGCCGCAATGCCATGGCGGACACGGGCGCGGCCGGCGTTTACGCCGGTCCAGAAATACACCCCGAGTGCGGCCAGCGTGGCCCAGGCGGTAAAGAACATTGGCAACTCCTGTGGAAAAACTGTGGAAAAGGCCTGTACAAGAGCTGTAAAAGGCGTGCACAAGGCATGGGAAAAGACCGGGAAAAGCTGTGGAAAACGGCCCTTACTCGCCGCGTTTGCGGCGCGCCAGAACCTTGGTCGGCTCCACCAGCGCCTGGTACAGCCGGCCGGTAGGGGCATCCCAGGCCGCCACCGCCTGCTGCTGGCGGTCCACGGTGGCCAGGTCGCCGCGCGCGACCGGGCCGCTGAGCGCCGCTTCCGGGCCGATGCGCATGACGTTGGCGACGGTTTCGAGCGCCAGCGGCCGCGCCAGTTCGCGCGCGACCGCTTCCGGCACCCCGGCGGCCTGGTAGGCGCGCAGCGCCGCGTCCAGTACCGTTACCAGATAGTTCGACGCGAATACGGCCGCCGCGTGATAAACGGTTTTTGCGGCCGGGTCGATGCGCACCAGCTGCGCGCCGATCGCGGCCAGGCATGGTTCGAGCAGCGCCAGCGCGGCCGGGTCGCCCTCGATGCCGCAGAAGGTGCCCGCGAACGAGGCCGCCACCGTGTCCGGATCGGCAAAACTGCGCACCGGATGCACGCTGGCGACCAGCGCCCCGGCCTCGCGCGCAGCCTGTAATTCGGTTGAGGCTTTCGCGCCGCTGCAATGAAATACGACGCACCCCGCCAGCGGCTGCGCCGCGGCCAGCGCCGCGCAGCCGGGGGCGATCGCGTCGTCGCCCAGTGCCAGCAGCCATACCTGGGCCGGACGCATCGTCTCGAGCCGGGCGCACGCCGTACCGGCGCCAATGAAGGCCACCGCCTCTTGCGCGCTGGACAGCGAACGGGTCAGGACGTCCTGCAGCGCAAAGGCGCCGCTGCCGGCGAACAAACGTCCCAGCACGCGGCCGACATGGCCGGCGCCGACCAGGTTCAGGGTAGGCGCCACGTCAGAAGCTCGAGCCGGGCAGCTCCAGAAAGGCCAGTTCCTCCGGGGTCGATGCGCGCCCCAGAATGGCGTTACGGTGAGGAAAACGGCCGAAACGCGCGATCATGCCCCGGTGGCGGTGCGCATAATCGAGCACTTCGGTGAAACCCTCGTGCGCCTGCGCCAGTTCGGTAAACAGGCTCACCGACAGCTCTTGCATGCGCGCGTCCTCGGCATGCTCGAACGGCAGGTAGACGAATATCCGTTCGCTCGGGGACAGGGCCTTGTCGCTGCCGGCATCGACCAGCTGGCGCGCCGCCAGCAGCGCCAGCAGGTCGCCGCTGAACGATTCCGGCTTGCCGCGGTAAGCGTTGCGGGTGAACTGGTCGAGCAGGAGGATGCGTGCGAGCGTGCCGCGCGGCCCCTGCTCGTCCCATTCGCGCAAGCCGCCGGCCACCGCCTGGTTGATCAGGTCGCCAAAGCGCTCGCGCAGCGCCGTATCGAACGCCGCGTCCTTGCGAAACCATTCGGACCGCTGCTTGCCATGCCCTTCGCTGCCGGGCGGCAGGAACCAGAAATCGAGAACGTCTTGTGCTTGCATCGTAAAACCCCAGTGTTGGATCGTTTGTTGTAGGTTGCCGCAGTGTTAATTGCGCGCGTGCGACAGCTGGAATGCTTCCAGGCCCTCGAACGCGGCCAGCTGGTCGGCCAGCTCGGACAGCGGCGCGCCGCTCTTGCGCGACAGCGCCAGGGCCACGAAACGCCATTCCTGGCGCCCTTCTTCGCTGCTGATCGTGAGCGAACTGCCGGCGATCTCGTAGCCGCGTTCGAGCGCGGCGCGGCGCAGGACGTCTTCGCGCGGCATCACCTTTGGCTTGAAGCGCATGCGCACCGCCACCGCGTGGCGCGCCGGCAGCAGGGTTTCCAGGCGGTTCAGGTAGATCATGATCATGGCCGAGAAGAAGGCCAGCCCCATCGCCGCCAGATAGAAGCCGACCCCCACCAGGATGCCGATCGCGGACGAGGCCCAGATTGACGCGGCCGTGGTCAGGCCGCTGATATTGAAGCCATCGCGCATGATGACGCCGGCCCCAAGGAAACCGATGCCGGTCACGATGCCCTGGATGATGCGGGTCGGGTCGACCGGCGCCAGCAGGCCAGCATGGCCGCCGCCGTACCAGAAGTCCGGGTAGCCGGCCAGGATGGTCAAGGCCGATGAGGCCATGCACACCAGGCCGTAGGTGCGCATGCCGGCCGCCCGCCCATGGTAGGCGCGCTCATAGCCCACCAGCAGTCCCAGCGCCAGCGCGCCGAGCAGGTGCAGCAGGATCAGCCCGTTGGTGTAGATCTCGGGCGCGGACCAGTAGGTGTCGAGCAGGTCAGGTAGCTGCATGCGGGTTCGTGGTCACGGGGTATCGGGCTTCTTGCGCACCAGCTGCTTCTCGAATTTCTCGTCGTTCTTGCTTACGCGCCGCACTTCCTGCGGACCGAGGCTGTTCACGAAAGTGACGAATTCGTCGAGCTCGAGCGGCGCATTGAGCGCGGGAGCGCCGGGCGCTTCGGACAGAAAGAACATGCCGTCGCTGGTGCGCGCCATCGAGTAGCTGGCCGTGCCGGTACGGCGCTTGAGGCGATCGACTGCCGCACTGGCGCGGGTGGAACGGGCGCTGGCCATCAGAATGCCTCCGTACGCAGCAGCAGCCAGTCGCGCGCCGCGCCGCTCACGTGCGGCTCCAGGCGGGTGCGCACGGTGGCGTGGTAGGCATTGAGCCAGGCGATCTCGTCGTCGCGCAGCAGTGCGCGCACCAAAGGCCGGGTGTCGATCGGGCACAGCGTGAGGGTCTCGAAGGCCAGGAACTGGCCGAACTCGGTGGTCTCGGCCGGTTGGTTGAGCACCAGGTTCTCGATGCGGATGCCCCAGCGGCCGGGCCGATAGATACCCGGCTCGATCGACGTGATCATGCCCGGTTCCATTGCAGTGTGCGGGTCCGGCGCCACGCTCGGCGAAATCGACTGCGGACCTTCGTGCACGTTCAAGAAAAAGCCGACGCCGTGGCCGGTGCCGTGGCCGTAGTCGATGCCGGCGGCCCAGATCGGGGCGCGCGCAATCGCATCGAGCAGCGGCGCGCGAGTACCGCGCGGGAAACGCGTCGCCGACAAGCCGATCAGGCCCTTGAGCACCAGCGTGTAATCGCGCTTTTGCGCGTCGGACGGCGTGCCAACCGGGATCACGCGCGTGATGTCGGTGGTGCCGCCCAGGTACTGGCCGCCGGAATCGACCAGCAGCAGGCCGTCACCCTCGATCACCGCGCAGCTGCCCGCTGCCGCGCGGTAATGCATGATCGCGCCGTTGGCGTTGAAGCCGGCGATGGTCGAAAAGCTCGGGCTGACGAAGTTCGGCCGGCGCGCGCGGGCCGCCGTGATGTGGGTATCGATCGCCACTTCGTCGATCGGCGCGCGCGCCGCGTCGAGCAGCTGCGCTTCGAGCCAGGAGAAGAATTCGCACAGCGCGGCGCCGTCTTGCTCCATCGTAGCGCGCACGCTGACCGCTTCGCTTTCGCACTTGCGTGATTTGGCGAAGGTGGTCGGGTTGATCGCTTCGAGCACCTTGACGCCCTGCGCCACCGCGGCGCGCATGCCGGCCGTGACCCGGCGTGGGTCGAGCAGCAGCGTAGCGCCGTCTGGCAGCGCGCCCAGTGCGGTGGCGGCATTGGCGTAGGGCGCCAGGTGCACGCCGTCCGATGCGAGGCGCGCACGCAGGTCAGCCGGCACCTTGCCTTCGCCGACGAACAAGGTCGCGTCGGCGCGCCCGATCAGCGCGTGGGCCAGGAACACCGGGTTGTAGCTGACGTCGGCGCCGCGCAGGTTGAACAGGTAAGCGATGTCGTCGAGCGTGGAGATGAAGTGAAAACCAGCGCCCAGGTGCTCCATCGCGGCGCGGGTGGCGGCCAGCTTGTCGGCGCGGCTGGTAGCGGCATAGGGCGCCAGGTGCTCGAACACCGCGTCCTCCGGCAGCCCCGGACGGTCTTGCCAGACTTCATCGAGCAGGTCGACGTCGGTCCGCAGATGGATGCCGCGCGCCTGCAAGGCGTCGGCCAGCAAACGCGCGCCGGCCAGGCCCAGCACGCGCGCATCCACCGCCACGCTCTGGCCGGGCGCCAGATTGGCGGCCAGCCAATCGACATGCAGCTGACTGCCAGCGCCGGGAATCTTCATGAGCGCAATATCGCTGCCTGCCAGCTCGGTCTCGGCCTGGGTCCAGTAACGGCCATCGGTCCAGACGCCGGCGAAACCGGCGGTGGCAATGAAGGTGCCGACCGAGCCGGTAAAGCCGGACAGCCATTCGCGTCCCTTCCAGTGGCCGGGCAGGTATTCGGACAGGTGCGGGTCGCTCGACGGCAAGACATAGGCATCGATACCGGCGCGCGCCATCGCGCCGCGCAATTGGACCAGTCTTTCGGTGCGACTACGCTCGGATTCAGGGGTCGACATGGCTAGGCAAGTAGTTGTTATCCAAGCCATCTATGATACGCCGCAATGGCAGGACGTGGCGCATCGCATTATTGCGTTGCGGCATCAAATCAGGCAGGATGTTATGCAAACCGCATTGAAAATTCCAACAGGAACCCAACCAAGCCGCCAGATAGCGCATAATCGCGCTCACCCTTTAGACCTGAACAATTGAACGACCATGCAAGATTTCCATCATGACCGCGCCCGCGCACTGCTCGCCAACGCCACCCAGATCGTCACGCCCGAGCAAGTCCAGGCCGCGGTGGCGCAGGTTGCCGATGCCCTGAACGCACGCTTTGGCAATGCGACTGACAAGGCCTTCCCGCTGGTACTGGGCGTGATGGGCGGCGCCGTTGTCTTCACTGGCAACCTGCTGCCGCAGCTCGACTTCCCGCTCGAATTCGACTACATCCACGTCAGCCGCTATGGCGACGACGACCGCGGCGGCGAGGTGGTATGGAAAGTTATCCCGCGCCAGAACGTGGCCGGACGCATCATTGTCGTCGTCGACGACATTCTCGACGAAGGCGAAACGCTGGCCCACGTCAAGCAGCGCCTGCTCGACATGGGCGCGGCCGAAGTGGTCATCGTGGTGTTTGCCGACAAGGACCTCGGACGTGCCAAGCCGATCAAGGCCGACCTGATCGGCTTGAGCATCCCCAATGCATTCGTGGTCGGCTTCGGCATGGACGTCTACAACTACTGGCGCAACCTGCCGGGCCTGTGGTCGATCAGTCAGGACGACCTGAGCGCGGTCGAGCCGGAGCCGCCCTTCCCGACCCCGGATGCGAAGCGCCTGTAGGGTGGCGGCGGTGGCGCCGCCCGGGTATTAACGCAAGCCCAGCCTTGCCCGCGCCGCCTCGTACTCGTCCTTGAGGCGCGCGACCATCTCGGCCACGGTCGGCACATCCTGCATCAGGCCCACGCCCTGGCCAGCACCCCAGATATCGCGCCAGGCCTTGGCGCTGCCTGAGCCGAAGCTCATCTGGCTCTTGTCCGATTCGGGCAGCTTATCGGGGTCGAGCCCGGCGGCGACGATCGACTTCTTCAGGTAGTTGCCGTGCACGCCGGTGAACAGGTTGGTGTAGATCACGTCGGCCGCGCTCGATTCGACGATGGCGTCGCGGTAGTCGTCGCTGACATTCGATTCGCGCGTGGCCAGCCAGCGCGAGCCGATGTAGGCGAAGTCCGCGCCCATTGCCTGCGCCGCCAGGATCGCGTCACCGCTGGCGATCGCGCCGGACAGTGCGATCGGCCCCTTGAAGAACCTGCGCACCTCGCCCACCAGGGCGAACGGCGACAGCGCGCCCGCATGGCCGCCGGCGCCCGCCGCCACCAGGATCAAGCCATCCACGCCCGCCTCCAGCGCCTTTTCCGCATGGCGGATCGAGACCACGTCGTGCATCACGATGCCGCCATAGGCATGCACCGCGTCCAGCATTTCCTTTGGCGGCGCGCGCAGCGACGAGATAATGATCGGCACCTGGTGCTTCACGCAGACTTCGACGTCGTGCGCCAGGCGGTCGTTCGACCCGTGCACGATCTGGTTGACCGCGATCGGCCCGATCGTCGTGCCCGGGTTGGCCTGCTGGTAATCGGCCAGTTCGCGTTGCAAATCGGTCAGCCAGGTGTCGAGCAGCTCGGCCGGGCGCGCATTAAGCGCCGGGAAGGAACCCACGATGCCGGCCTTGCACTGGGCCGCCACCAGCGCCGGTCCGCTGGCGATGAACATCGGCGAGGCGATGACGGGAAGGGACAGGTGTTGCAACACGGGTGGCATCGTCATGGAAGGCTCTCGGTTGTCGATAGGTTTCAGTGAAAAAACAGCGCTGCGGGCATTATGCAACGAAAAAAGAACGATCGTGCTAGATTCTGAGCTCTAAACGCCGGCGTCGAGCAATTGGCCGTGCTCGAGGCGGGCGGCGCCAACCCGCACCAGCGCACTTGCCGCCCATGCCGCCAGCGCGTGCGCATCGCGCGCCAGGAGCCCGGTGCCTACCCGCTCGATCAGCGGAATCGATGCCAGCAGACCGGGCAGTGCATCCAGCGCCAACACCCGCCGCTCCAGTAGCAGAAACTTAAGCAGCACCTTGACCGCGTGTTCGGCATTGCGTACCGGGTCGGCCGCCAGGTAGTCAAGGCGCGAGCGTGCCCGCGCCAGTGCCTGCGCTACCGCGCCGAACACCGCGCCGTGACCCGGGATCACCACGCGCGCCTCCAGCTTCGCGATCAGCTCAAGCGTCGCGCCGACGTCGTCGAAACCGGGCTCGCCCGCCAGTTCGGGAAACACCACGCCGAAACCGTTTTCCCACAATGCGTCGCCAGAAATCAGCACCCCTTCTTGCTCGCAAAAAAACAGCAGTGCATGCGGATCGTGGCCCGGCGCCGCCAGTACTGTCCAGCGCAGGTCGCCCAGTTCGAGCACTTCGCCGGGGACCAGGGTGGCGTCGAAGCCGAAGCGTGCGCACTGCTGGCCGGTGGCGCGAAAACTCAGTGCCTCTTCGTCCCAGGCGGCGACCTTGGCCGCATCGCAGGCCGCAATCGCCGTATGGCAACCGTAAGCCGCCTGCAACACGGCATTGCCGCCACAGTGGTCCGAATGCAGGTGGGTGTTGAGCAGGCGCGCGAGCGGGCGGTCGCCGAGGGCATGGCGTACCAGCGCCAGCGTGTGCGCGGCGTGGGTGACATAGCCGCTATCGACCAGCGCCGCGCCGCCGCGCCCGGTGAACAGGACGTTATTGGACGAGAGCCAGCCGCGCTCGAAGACGCGCACCGATGCCGGCAGGCGCAAGTCCGGCCCCACCTCAGCCCCAGTCGATCTCGGCTTCGCGGCGCCGGATCTCGGTCCATACCGCGCGCTTGAAATCGTCGCCGGCGCTGCCCCAGGCGACGATCTCGTCGATCGTGCGCAGGCATCCCTTGCACAGCCCGCTGTCAGGGTCGATCTGGCACAGGTTGATGCAGGGCGAGGAAACGGATGGCTGCGGTTCTGGGGTCATTGGAAATAGTAATGAGGCGGGTGAACATCGCCGCATTATCGCCTGTTCTTGCGAACGCGCTTAATGTTCGCCCGAGCAATGTTCGCCCGAGCAAGGCATTGCGCACTGTACGGATACGGCGGGGCGCCACTGCGCTGTCTTGCGCGCCATTTTGTCTGCAAACCGGTCCGGATCGATCAGGCAACGCTCGTGTGTGCCCTCACACACTTTCTCAAGGTCATCCCAGGCCTCGACCCGGAACCTCACCCGGCGTCCATCGACCTCGAGCACCTCGCCGCGAATGACGAGCGTCATGCCAGGCAGGGTCGGCGCCAGGTGCTGGAAGCTGACCATGGTGCCCAGACTTTGTTCACGCGGCCAATCAACGTACGGCATCATGCCGTGCAGGCAAGCCAGTTCCATCATGCCGACCAGGAAACCGGTGGCGAGCACATCGGGCATGGCCTGGCAAAACGGGGTATCGTGGTAGAGCTGGGGCACGCAGGCGCGCTCTGGAACCGTATAAGACCATTCGAATAGCAGGCCGGGCTGAAGGTGGGGAGACATGTGCGCAGCTTACCGCATCGGCATCGCGCTTGGCCGAGTTGCCGGGTTGCCGAGGTGGAAAGGATACGGTTGCAAGGCTGCCGTAAGGATGCAGGCCGACATTAAGAACCTATCCCAGTAGGGAGGAGGAAGTTGATGGCGATGCATGGCAGGCGCGGGCAAGGCGCGAGGAGGCCGCATGGCGAGCCATGCAACGACGAGCAACGCAGCACCCGCCTGTCAGGCGCGCCAGCAACGACTCATAACCTACTGGGATAGGTTCCAAGGCAGCCTTAATCTGGAGCGCCCATGAAGCTGAACAACGAACTACTGGCACAAGTGCAGGCCACGGCCACCGATCCATTCGAGGCGAAAGCGGGCGCCAGCTTGCCAGGAACGTTTATCGCGGGCAGCCATATCACCCCGGCCGGCAGCCGCGACTACAAACTGTACGTGCCGGGCAGCCACACTGGCATGCCGGCACCGCTGCTGGTGATGCTGCACGGCTGCGCCCAGGATCCGGACGATTTCGCCACCGGCACCCAGATGAACGAAGTGGCCGAGGAAATGGCTTGCCTGGTGCTGTATCCGGCGCAAAGCAGTGCGGCCAATCCGTCGCGCTGCTGGAACTGGTTCAACGCGCTCGACCAGCAGCGCGGCCAGGGCGAACCGTCGATCATCGCCGGCATGACGCAGGCCGTCATGGCAATGCACCCGGTCGATCCGGCGCAAGTGTACGTGGCGGGATTGTCGGCCGGCGGCGCGATGGCGACCATCATGGGCACGCTCTACCCCGAACTGTATGCCGCGGTGGGCGTGCATTCCGGGCTGCCATTCGCCTCGGCCGACGACCTGCCCTCGGCGCTGGCGGCAATGAAGGGCGATTTCCGGCGCGCGCACAGGCCAGGCCACGCGCTGCCGGTCATCGTGTTCCACGGCGACCAGGACAGCACCGTCCACCCGGACAATGGCAAGCAGCTCATCGCCCAGGGCGCGCAACCGCTGCAGGCGCAGCCAGCGGTCGAGCCGGGACGCGTGCCGGATGGCCACGCCTATACGCGTACCCTGCACCGGCGCGGCGACGGCGCGGTCCATGCCGAACACTGGCTGATCCATGGCGCCGGCCATGCCTGGTCGGGCGGCAATGCGCGTGGCAGCTATACCGACGGCCGCGGCCCGGATGCCAGCCGGGAAATGCTGCGTTTTTTCCGCACGCTGCGCTGAACCAGCAAGCGCTTCAGGGCCCGCGCCTGGCCAACCCGGCTTCGATCTGCGCGCGCAGGCAGGCCGGGCACCAGCAGCCGGCCGCTCCCTGCGCCAGCGGCACCGGCAGAACTGGCGGCAAGGCCGTGCACCAGCAGGGTTCGGGACTGCCTTCGAGCATGGCGCAATGGAATTCGGCGCCGCACAGGGTGCAGTTACTCATGCGGGTTTCCAGTGTTGT